>NZ_JBFOAH010000002.1:0-450187 GCF_040812055.1 Paraburkholderia suaedae
GCAGAACGCGCGCCTCGCATTGCAGGCGGCTAACCGCGGCTATGTGATGGACTCGGGTCTGGTCACGATGTCCGGCGACGCGAAGCAGATGCTGGACGATCCTAAGGTGCGCGCGGCTTATCTAGGCGAATGAGTGGGTGAATGAGTGGGTGAATAAGCAGCCGTACCGATGAAAAAAGGCCGCATGCGAGAGATCGCATGCGGCCTTTGCCATTCAGGCGTGCCGCGGATCAGGCCGCCGGCGCCGAATCCGCCAATGCGCCAAGGCGCTTGCCAAGACTGACCACCGGATCGGCGCGATACCCGAGCGCCTCGTAAAACGCGCGCAACCCGGCCTTCGCCGACAATATCTGCAAATTCAGCTTCGGGCAGCCGCGCTCGCTCAACGCCTGTTCCACCTGTGCGACGAGGCGCGCGCCGATGCCATGCCGACGCAGCGACTCCTGTACCGCGAGCGAGTACATCCAGCCACGGTGCCCGTCGTAGCCGCCCATCACCGTGCCGACGACGCGCTCGTCGAGCACCGCGACAAAGAACAGCTCCGGCTGCGTCGCCAGCTTGTTGGTAATCGACAGATGCGCATTGCGCTGCGGCCTCGTCGGGTCGCGGTACTCGGGAAACGCTTGCTGCCACAGCGCGACCACCGCATCGGTATCGCGTGTGTCGAAGCGGCGGATGGCCGGGGTGGCGCGCGTCGTCATCAGCGTGCTCCGCTTCGATTACAGCGTGTCGAGGATCGAACGCAGCATCGCCATCATCTGGTCGATCTCTTCGTTCGTCACGTTCAGGGCCGGCATGAAGCGCAACAGGTTCGGACGCGCCGCATTCAACAGCACGCCGTCGGGTTGCATGTCGCGCGCCTTCTCGACGATCTGTGGGCCGGTGTCCTTGTCGAGCAGCAACGCACGCAGCAGACCTTCGCCGCGTTCGCCGCGGAAGCCGCGCTCGGCCGACAACTCCAGCAGCTTCGCGCGCAGGTACTCGCCGCGCGCCCGGACGCCTTCGAGAAAGCCCGGGGCGGTCAGTTGCGAGATCACCGAATAGCCGACCGCGGTCATCAGCGGATTGCCGTTGTAGGTGCCGCCCTGATCGCCGGCTTCGAACACCGCGACCTCGGCCTTCGACAACAGCGCCGCGAGCGGCACGCCGCCGCCGATGCCCTTGCCGAGCGTCATGATGTCCGGCTCGATGCCCGACAGCTCATAGGCGAACAGCGTGCCCGCACGGCCGCAGCCGCTTTGCACTTCGTCGACGATCAGCAGCAGGTTGTGCCTGGTCGTCAGCTCGCGCAGTTGTTGCATGAATTCGCGCGATGCGGGTATCACGCCGCCTTCGCCCTGAATCGGTTCGAGCATCACGGCGACCGTCTTCGCATTGATGAGCTTTTCCACCGATGCAATGTCGTTCAGCTCGGCCTTCGGGAAGCCCGCCACTTGCGGCGCGTAGATGGTGTCCCAGCCCGGCTTGCCGCTCGCCGACATGGTGGCGAGTGTACGGCCGTGGAAGCTGTGATCGAACGTGATGATTTCGAACGCGCCGTCCTTGAACTTTCTGCCCCACTTGCGCGCGAGCTTGATCGCGCCTTCGTTCGCTTCCGCGCCGCTGTTGGCGAAAAACACCTTGTCGAAGCAGCTGTGTTGCGTGAGGAGACCCGCGAGTCGCGCCATCGGCTCGTTGTAGAAGGCCGGCGACGGATTGATTAGCAGCTTCGCCTGCTGGTTCAGCGCTTCGATCATGCCGTCGTTGCAATGGCCGAGACTGTTGACCGCCCAGCCCTGGATGAAGTCGAGATAGCGCTTGCCCTGATTGTCGTAGAGCCAGGAGCCCTTGCCATGCGTGAAAACGATGTCGGGCCGGTTCGTGATGTACATCAGCGACTCGATTGGATACTCATTGAAATTCATGACGGCGGGCTCCAGGCAACAGGGTGAAAGCAGGTGAAAGGGGATGATGAGCAGGCCGAAGATCAAACTGCGGCCGGAAAAACGAAAAGCCACGGCATGCCGTGGCTTTCATGATTCGAACAGCTTGCGCCTTTGTATGGCGCGAATCCGTGACGAAGCCAGCGGCGCCCCTAGGGGAGCGGCGAGCGGCGACGTCGGAGTTCGGACCGGATACGGTTCATGCGCGAAAGAATACGACAGGCAAAGCGCCGGTGTAAACCATGAATTTGCACCGAGGCACGTGAAAGCGAAGTTCGGCGCGCCCGCTTGGTGCTGACCGCTGGTGCTGGAAACGGTCTCATCGACATGGGGACGAGACCGTTCGTTTGCTCAAATCGCGTTGGCCAGGTCCGCCTCGCTCGTGAACGAGTCCGCGTAGAACTCCTCTTCTGGCAGGCCGTGATGCAGCGTGAAATCGCGTTGCGCCGATTCGACCATCACCGGCGCGCCGCACGCGTACACCTGGTACGCCGACAGATCGGGCAGGTCTTCGATCACCGCGCGATGCACGAAACCGACCCGGCCGGTCCACGCGTCGCTCGGGTCCGGTTCGGACAGCACGGGCACGAACTTGAAGTTGGGAATCTCGCCCGCCCATTGTTCAGCCAGATCGAGCAAGTACAGATCCTTCTTTCGACGCGCGCCCCAGTACAACGTCATCGGCCGCTCGAGGTTCTTGAACGCCGCGTGCTCGACGATCGCCTTGAGCGGCGCGAAGCCCGTTCCCGACGCGAGCAGCACGATCGGCTTATCCGAGTCTTCGCGCAGGAAGAAGGTGCCGAGCGGTGCTTCGAAGCGCAGGATGTCGCGCTCTTTCATCGTGTTGAACACGTGATCCGTGAAGGCGCCGCCGGGCATGTGACGGATGTGCAGTTCGATCGGGCCTTCCGTATGCGGCGCGTTTGCCATCGAATAGCTGCGGCGCTTGCCGTCCTTCAGGATGAATTCGAGGTACTGCCCGGCAAGGTATTGCAGACGTTCGTTGGCGGGCAGTTGCAGCCTAAGGACGATGACGTCGTCGGCCTTGCGCTCGATCGCGTTCACGCGGCACGGCAGCTTCTTGACCTGCACGTCGCCGACACCGGCTACTTCGCGGATGTCCACTTCCAGATCGGAGCAGGCGGTCGCGCAGCACAGCAGCGCCATGCCGCGCGTCTTTTCGTCGTTCGACAACGCCGACGACGAATGCGCGCGCTGTTCTATCTCGCCGCTCGCTATGGTGCCCTTGCACGAGCCGCAGGCGCCGTTCTTGCAGCCATACGGCAGGCCGATGCCCTGACGCAAGGCCGCGCTCAGCACAGGTTCGTCCGGTTCCACCTGAAACTGCCGGCCGCTTTGCCGGAGCTTGACGTTAAATGCCATAGAGTGTTCGAAATAGTAAGTCGGGAATCGTTATCGGACCGGCCGCTCAACCGCGCGCTACCTGCCGCGCTTGACGGCTACAATGCGTCCACCATGAATGCGACACGAAACTTCCGCCGGCCGCGCGTGTTGATCGTAGGATGCGGCGATGTCGGCATGCGCTGCGTGCCTTTGCTGCAACCGCGCGCGCATGTTTTCGCACTGACCAGTCATGCTGAACGCAGCGCCGAATTGCGCGCGCTGGGCGTGACGCCGCTGGTCGGCGATCTCGACGTGCGCAGCAGCCTGAAGCGGCTCACGGGCCTGGCTCTTACGGTGCTGCATCTCGCCCCGCCGCAGAAAACGGGCGACGAGGACCGCCGCACCCGCGCGTTGCTCGCGACACTGAGCGCGCGACGCGCTGTGGCGCGGCGCATCGCGCGTGCGGCGGTGAGGCCGGCAGTCTCGCTGACAGGGCGCTTGCGCCACGCGTCGCTCTCCGTTCGTGCCTCGTGGGCGCTCTCTGAAACAGCCGATATTGTACCCGACGGGGTGCGCCGGTTTGCCGGTTTGCGGGCGCCCGTGCGTCTCGTGTATGCGAGCACGACGGGGGTCTATGGCGATTGCGGGGGCGCGTGGATCGACGAAACGCGCGCAACGCATCCCGCGAACGCGCGCGCCAAACGCCGGGTGTCGGCCGAGCGGCAGTTGCGGCGCGCAAGCGCGCGTGGCAGCGTCGCGGCGAGCATCGCGCGGATTCCGGGCATCTACGCGGGCAACCGTCTGCCGCTCGCGCGGCTCGAAAAGGGGACGCCCGCGCTGATCGACGCGGACGACGTCTACACCAATCACATTCATGCCGACGACCTGGCCGCGATTCTCGTGCGCCTCGCGACGCACGGCAAGCCGGCGCGCGCGATTCACGCATCCGACGACTCGTCGCTGAAGATGGGCGAGTACTTCGATGCGGTAGCCGATGCGTTCGGCCTGCCGCGCGCGCCGCGCATCACGCGCGCCGAAGCGGAGGAGCGGATCGATCCGAGCCTGCTGTCGTTCATGCGCGAATCGAGGCGCCTCTTGAACCGGCGTCTGAAGGACGAGTTGCGCGTGCGGTTGCGCTATCCGAGCGTGGCGGACTTTCTACGTGAGGCGGGCGCGAAGTAGCAAGGCCAGGCGACGCGACGCTGTCAAGCGACGGGCTGAAGTCAGGACGTGAAGCCAGGACGTAAAAGCGAAGGGCTAAAGCGAGGACGAAAAGCGCAGAGGTCGGCGGACGGCGCGCCGGGGCGACGGTGCTGAAAGCGCTGTGCCAAGTGCGCGCAAATGCGCGACAAACGCCGCGCAAAAGCGAGGCGCCAATCCAGCAAGAACCGCACACCCGCACGACCCAAGCCCGGCAAACGCTCACCGGGCCAAGCATTGCCCGGCGCAATTGCAGCGTGCGTCGGGCTCGCGGCTCCCGCTCCTCGCCGGCTCAGGTCAGCGACGGCAGGAATTCCAGCAGCAGGAAGCACAGCATCCCGCCAATCAAAGCGCCGATCAGGTTCGGATGGTACTTGTGGCGCAGCCGCATGACGATGAGCATGCCGCCGACCACCAACAGTCCGAGGCATGTGAACGCGATCATCACTTGCGAGCTCGCGATATTGTCGCCGATAAGCATGGCGCCCCTCCTTGTCAGCTTTTGTAGGTATTTATGTGGACAAGTATAGGGCGAGGTGAAAGAAACACCATGCTGCGCTGCAGCGCTCCCAGCACGGTTTGCGCCATCCATCTGCAGGCGCGCGGGCTTTCTTTGTTCAATCAAGACCTTGCGCACGGCTAGCGGTTTACCCCCTCCGTAAAGAACCGAGGTCGGTTGCGTCGAGCCATTGCCAGGTGCCGGGCGCGAGCGTCGCCGGCAACTCCAGTCCGCCGATCCGCTCGCGATGCAGCGCATCGCAACGGTTGCCGGCCGCCGCGATCATCCGCTTGACCTGGTGATACTTGCCTTCCATCACGGTGAGCGCAAGCGTGTGAGCATCGCGTGCTTCGGCGTCGAGCGCGGCAACCGGTTTCGTCTCACCGTGCAGCAACACGCCGCCGCGTAGCGCGCTCAGTTGCGCGTCGTCGAGCGGGTGACGCGTAGTCGCGATGTACAGCTTCGGCACCTTGCGTTTTGGCGACGTGAACTGGTGCACGAACTTGCCGTCGTCGGAGAGTAGCAGCAGGCCAGTCGTGTCCTGGTCGAGCCGGCCCACGCATTGCACGCCGCGCTCGGCGAACTGCGGCGGCAACAGGCTGAACACGCTCGGATGATGCTGCGGCTCGCGCGAACACTCGTACCCGGCGGGCTTGTTCAGCAGCACATACGCATGCTCGCGATACGGCCACACGACCTCGTCTACGCTGAAGTGAAGGCCGTCGTCGCAAGTCGGGAAATCGGCGTCGGCGTCGGTGCAGACCACGCCGCCGATGCTCACCCGAGCGTCGGCAATCAGCGCGCGGCATTGACGGCGTGAGCCGAAGCCTTGGGTGAAGAGGATGCTTTCGAGATTCATGGCGAGCGAAGAATAACACCGCAAGAACCGGAGCGCCGCGCAGCGGGGGACGAACGACCATGGTGTTCCGAATCGCGCCGCAGGAGTTCTCCCATGCATGTCCCGCCATCGTCCGCGCTTCGTTTGCCTGCCGCGTTCCAGCGGCTCGCCTGGTCGAACCTCGCGGCGCAATCGGCGGAGCAGATCAGTCTTGCCGCCGCGCCGCTCGTCGCAGTGTTCGCGCTCGGCGCCGATGCGCATGGCACCGGGCTGTTGCAAACCGCGCAGACGCTGCCGTTCCTGTTGCTGTCGATACCGCTCGGCGTATGGGCCGACCGCCGCTCGCGCCGCCTGCTGATGACGCTCGCCGAAAGCATGCGCGCATTTGCGATGCTGTGCGTGCTGCTGCTCGTGACGACGCATGCGCTGAGTCTGCCGCTGCTCGCCGCGCTCGGCTTCATCGCGGCGACTGGAACCGTGGCGTACAACGTCGCGGCGCCTTCGCTAGTGCCGTCGATCGTGCCCCGCGAAGCCTATGCGAGCGCCAACGGCCGGCTCGAGCTCGCGCGCAGCGTCGCCTATTCGGCGGGGCCCGCGCTGGGAGGCCTGCTGGTCGGCTGGATCGGCGCGGGCTGGGCCCACGGTTGCGCGGCGGCGCAATCGGCGCTGGCCGTCTCCTTGCTGGCCGGACTGCGCGAACCGCCGCGCGCCGCAGCGCCCGCGCGTCACTTCATGCTGGAACTGCGCGACGGTACGCGCTTCGTGCTGCACGACGCGCTGCTGCGGCCGATGCTCGCGACCGCCGTGTTCTTCAACCTCGGCTTCTTCATCCTGCAAGCGGTGTATGTGCCGTATGCGGTGCATCGGTTGGGGCTGAGCGCGTCGGCGGTCAGGGTGACGCTTGGCGCTTACGGTGGCGGCATGGTGTGCGGCGCGTTGGCCGCGCCCGCCATCGCCCGGCGCCTCGCGTTCGGCCGCGTGCTGGTAATCGGGCCGTCGTGCGGTTTGCTGGCGTCGCTCGTGATGGTGGCGACGCTCGTCGCGCCGTCGTTCTGGCTCGCGACGGCGAGCTTCTTCCTGCTCGGTGCCGGGCCGATTCTGTGGGTGGTTGGCTCGACGACGCTGCGCCAGGCGATCACGCCTGCGCGGATGATGGGCCGCGTGTCGGCGTTAATCAGCACCGCCACCTACGGCGCGCGCCCAGTCGGCGCGCTGCTCGGCACGCTGATGAGTGCGCGCTGGAACGTCGACGCGTGCCTGGTCGCCGCGGCGGCCGCCTTTCTGGTGCAGGCGCTGATCATCTTCATGTCGCCGGCCGCGCGGCTCGCGTGCATCCCCGACGTCGATGCCGCGACCTGCTGACATGAAAACGCATTTTCATTGCGCTGCTCGCGAGCATCCAAAGCGGGTGTATCCAGTTCGCCGCGGATCAGTGAAAACCCTCGAAAATGAAAATGAATTTTTTTCTAAAGATTTTCCATGTAAATATAATTTCACGCCTTCCAACTACGACCGCCGCGCCCATCCGCTCGCATGATCCATCATCCGTCCGTCGCATCCAGTTCAGCCGAGCAGGCCATTGCCACGCGCATCGCCGCCGCGATGCCGACCCTCACGCCGATCCACCGGCGCATGGGCGACTACGTGCTGGCTAATCTGTTTCGCGCGGCGACCATGCGCATCGATGAACTGGCGAGCGTGGTCGGCGCCTCGGTCGCGACCGCCAATCGCTTTGCGCGCGCGCTCGGCTTCGACGGCTATCCGCAGTTTCGCGAGGCGCTGGTGCGCGGCTTCGAGGCCACGCTCGCGCCGGTCGAGCGCTTGCGCAGCGCGCAGGAATCGCTCGCGGCCGGCGACGATCTAATCGACGCGTCACTCGAGCAAGCGGCCAACAACCTGCACGCGACGCGCACGGCCATCGACCGCGCCGCCGCCGACGCCGCCGTCCAAGCCATCATCGCGGCGCGCCGTGTGTTCGTACTCGGCTACGGCGCGAGCGCGTTTCTCGCCGGCCTGATGGAACACGGCCTGATGCCGTATCACGACAACGTGCAGTCGCTGGCGCTGATCGGCGGTCCGTCGCATGCGGCGCGGCGTCTGTTCGCGTCCAACGAAGGCGATCTCGTGATCGGCATCGCGTTTCCGCGCTATGTCGAAGACACGATCGAACTCGCGCGCCGCGCAGCCAGCCAGGGCGCGCGCGTGCTCGCGCTGACCGATGGCCCGCGCTCGCCGCTCGCGCAGTTCGCCGATCTCTCGCTCTTTATTCACGCTGACCGGCGCCTTGCGTCGAACGCCGATTCGGCCGTGCTCGCGGTGATCGAAGCGTTGTGCGACGCGGTCGCATATCGCGCCAAACGCTCGGTGAAGGCGGCCGCCGACGTCAGCGAATTCGTGCTGCCGTGGCTCGTCGATCCGCAGTCGGGCGCGGCCTATGCAGCCGGCGACGCGCCGCGCGTCACGCGCGGCACTCCCCGAACCACTCGCACTACCAAAGCTAAACGATGAACTCCAACGCAGTCATTGCCATTCATGGCGGGGCAGGGACGATCCTGCGCGCGTCGATGTCGGCCAGCGCCGAGACCGAATACCAGGCGGCCTTGCACGCGGTATTGAGCACCGGCCAGCGCGTGCTGGCCGACGGCGGCAGCGCGCTCGACGCGGTCTGCGAAGCCGTGCGTCTGCTCGAAGACTGCCCGCTCTTCAATGCGGGACGCGGCGCCGTGTACACGGCGGCCGGCACGCACGAACTGGACGCGGCCATCATGGACGGCAGCACGCTGGAAGCCGGCGCGATCTGCTGCGTGAAGCGCGTGCGCAACCCGATTCTGGCGGCGCGCTGCGTGCTCGAACGCAGCGAGCACGTGCTGTTCACCGGCGCGGGCGCGGAGGCGTTCGCGGCCGCGCAAGGGCTCGAATTGGTCGAGCCGGCTTACTTCGATACCGAAGCGCGTCATCGTCAGTGGCTGCTCGCGCGCGATCAGCAGCGCGCGATGCTCGATCACGACGGCGCGTCGCTCGCCGCTACATCGTCGGCGAATAGCGACGATGAACCCGCGCCGCACGAACCGATCGATCCGAACCGCAAGTTCGGCACCGTCGGCGCGGTCGCGCTCGATCTGAACGGTCACGTGGCGGCGGCGACCTCGACCGGCGGCGTCACCAACAAGCAGCTCGGCCGCGTCGGCGACACGCCGCTGATCGGCGCGGGCTGCTACGCCGACGACGCGACCTGCGCCGTGTCGACCACAGGTTCCGGCGAGATGTTCATGCGCATGGTCGCCGCCTACGATGTCGCCGCACAAATGGCGTACCGCAACGTGTCGCTGCAAGACGCGGCGCACGACGTCGTGATGAACCGCCTGCCGAAGATCGACGGACGCGGCGGCCTGATCGCCGTCGATGCGCGCGGCAACGTCACGCTGCCATTCAATACCGAAGGCATGTACCGCGGTTTCGCGCGGCTGGGCGAAGCGCCGGTGACGGCGATTTATCGCTAGCGCGTGCGCCGCAACGCCGCTTGCAACCGTATCTGAACCCGCGCCAGAACCCGCGTTAGCCGCGTTCGACATTCAAAGGAACCACCGTGCCGAGCTCATCGCCCACTGCCCGTCCGCTTATCGAAACCTTGCCGCCGCAATGCGTGCTCGCGGTCGACGACCTGTCGGTCGCGTTCCGGCGCGGCGGTTCGACCTTTAACGCGGTGCGCAATCTGTCGCTGACGGTCGAGCGGGGCGAGACGCTGGCCATCGTCGGCGAATCGGGCTCGGGCAAATCGGTGACGTCGCTCGCGTTGATGCGGCTGATCGAGCACGGCGGTGGGCGCCTGGCCGGCGGCAGCATCGCATTCCGGCGCCGCGACGGCAGCGTGCTCGATCTCGCGAAGGCGTCGGCCGGCACGATGCGCGCGATTCGCGGCGCTGACATCGCGATGATCTTCCAGGAGCCGATGACCTCGCTCAATCCGGTCTTCACGGTGGGTGACCAGATCAGCGAAGCGATCGCACTGCATCAGGGCAAGAGCCGCCAGGCCGCGCATGCGGAAACGCGACGTTTACTGGAATTGGTTCGGATTCCTGAGGCTCGGCGCGTGGCGGCGCGCTTTCCGCATCAACTGTCGGGCGGCATGCGCCAGCGCGTGATGATCGCGATGGCGTTGTCCTGCAAGCCGGCGCTGCTGATCGCCGACGAGCCCACCACCGCGCTGGATGTGACGATTCAGGCGCAGATTCTGCAACTGATTCGCGGCCTGCAGGACGAGATGAACATGGGCGTGATCTTCATCACGCACGACATGGGCGTGGTCGCCGAAGTGGCCGATCGCGTGCTGGTGATGTACCGCGGCGAGAAGGTCGAAGAGGGCGCATCCGACGCGCTGTTCGCCGCGCCCTCGCATCCTTATACGAGGGCGTTGCTCGCGGCGGTGCCGCGTTTGGGCGCCATGCAGGGCACCGATCGGCCCGCGCGCTTCCCGATTCTCACCGTCGAACAAGCGGGATCGAGCGGCAGCGATCGAGCCGGGCGGCCCCCCGCCGCCGTGGCGATGCAAACGCAGCCGCTGGTGGAGCAAAGCACGCCGCCGATTCTGCGCGTGCGCGATCTGGTCACGCGCTTTCCGGTGCGCAGCGGTCTGTTCGGCAGGGTCACGGGCCGCGTGCATGCGGTCGAAAAAGTCAGCTTCGATCTGCGTCCCGGCGAAACGCTCGCGCTGGTCGGCGAATCGGGTTGCGGCAAGTCGACCACTGGGCGCTCGCTGCTGCGTCTCGTAGAAAGTCAAAGCGGTTCCATCGAATTTGGCGGCAAGGAAATCAGTTCGCTGACCGGGCCCGCGTTGCAGGCATTGCGCCGCGATATTCAGTTCATTTTCCAGGACCCGTTCGCGTCGCTCAATCCGCGTCTGACGGTCGGCTTCTCGATCATGGAGCCGCTGCTCGTGCATGGCGTCGCGCAAGGCGAAGAGGCCCAGGCGCGGGTCGCCTGGCTGCTCGAAAAAGTCGGCTTGCCGGCCGAGGCAGCGCGCCGTTATCCGCACGAATTCTCCGGCGGCCAGTGGCAACGCATCGCGATTGCCCGAGCGCTCGCATTGAATCCGAAAGTGGTGATCGCCGACGAATCCGTGTCCGCGCTCGACGTGTCGGTGCAGGCGCAGATCGTCAATCTGATGCTCGATCTGCAACGCGAACTCGGTGTCGCCTATCTGTTCATTTCGCACGACATGGCGGTGGTCGAGCGTGTCAGTCATCGCGTCGCCGTCATGTATCTCGGCCAGATCGTCGAGATCGGACCGCGCCGCGCAGTATTCGAAGCGCCGCAGCACCCGTACACGCGAAAGCTGATGGGCGCCGTGCCGGTGGCCGATCCGGCGCGCCGGCACGCGAGGCGCATGCTCGCCGCCGACGACATCCCCAGCCCGATCCGCGCACTCGACGACGAACCGGTCGTCGCGCCGCTCGTCGCGGTCGGAGCGGACCATTTCGTCGCGCAGCATCGGGTCGGCGGCGCTTATTGAGGCGACGACGCGACGGCCAAGACCGAAGCAGATAAGCGACGCAAATAAGCGACGCAAGCAAAGCAACAACAGAAGCAGAACACCGAAGCGCAAAGCAACGCAACGCAAAGCAAAGCGAGTCCTCTCGCAACCTCAACCTGTTTCACCTCGCAGCCTGGAGCCAACCTCATGAACCTGCTGGTCCCGTCTTCTCCGTTTCGTTTGCGCGCGCTGGTCAGCGGCGGCGCGGTAGTGTTCGCGATGCTCGCGGGCAATGCGGCGCACGCCGATACGACCGCCGTGATGGCCGTCGCAACCAATTTCACGTCGCTCGATCCGTACGACGCCAATGACACGCTGTCGCAAGCCGTCGCGAAGTCGTTCTACCAAGGTCTGTTCGGTTTCGACAAAGACATGAAGTTGATCAACGTGCTGGCCGATAGCTACGAAGCCAGCCCGGATGCCACGGTCTACACGTTCAAGCTGCGGCACGGCGTGAAGTTCCAGGACGGCACGGACTTCAACGCGGCCGCGGTGAAAGCGAACTTCGATCGCGTGACCGATCCGGCGAACAAGTTGAAGCGCTACAACATGTTCAGCCGCATCGAGAAGACCGAAGTGGTCGATCCGTACACGGTGCGGGTGACCCTCAAGGCGCCGTTCTCGGCTTTCGTCAACGTGCTCGCGCATCCGTCGGCGGTGATGATTTCGCCGGAAGCGCTGAAGAAGTACGGCAAGGACATCGCCTTTCATCCGGTCGGCACCGGACCGTTCGAGCTGGTGAAATGGGACCCGGCCGGCGATCTGACGGTGAAGAAGTTCGCCGGCTACTGGAAGAAGGGCTACCCGAAGATCGACGCGATCGACTGGAAGCCGGTGGTGGACAACAATACGCGCGCCGCGCTGATGCGCACCGGGGAAGCGGACTTTGCGTTCCAGGTGCCGTTCGAACAGGCCGCTCAATTGCAGTCGAGTTCGAAGGTCGAGCTGATCGCCGGGCCGTCCATCATTCAGCGCTACATCAGCCTGAACATGAACCAGAAGCCGTTCGACAACCCGAAGGTGCGGGAAGCGCTGAATTACGCGGTCAACAAGGAAGCGTTGTGCAAGGTCGCCTTCGCCGGCTACGCGACGCCCGCCGACGGCGTGGTGCCGCAAGGCGTCGACTATGCGGTGAAGCTCGGGCCCTGGCCGTACGACCCCGCGAAGGCGCGCGCACTGCTGAAGGAAGCAGGCTATCCGAACGGTTTCGAGACCACGCTGTGGTCCGGGTATAACTACTCGACCGCGCAGAAGGTGATCCAGTTCGTGCAGCAGCAACTCGCACAGGTCGGCATCAAGGCGCAGGTCGAAGCGCTCGAAGCCGGCCAGCGCGTCGCCAAGGTGGAGAGCGCGCAAGACCCGGCCACCGCGCCGGTGCGGATGTATTACTCGGGCTGGTCGTCGTCGACGGGCGAGGCGGACTGGGCCGTCACCCCGCTGCTCGCGTCGGTGTCGTTCCCGCCGAAGATGGTCAACACCGCGTACTACAGGAACGACACCGTCGACAGCGACCTGTCGAAGGCGCTGCTCACGACCGACCGCGCGCAGAAGGCCGCGCTCTACACCGACGCGCAGAAACGCATCTGGGCCGACGCGCCGTGGATCTTCCTCGTGAAGGAAAAGGTCGTGTATGCGCGCAGCAAGCGTCTGTCGGGCGCTTACGTCGCGCCCGACGGCTCGTTCAACTTCGACGAGATCGCGATCAAGTGACGAGCTGATGCGCTGACCGTGCGAACCCGGACGCCTCTGCTGTCGCAGTTGTTTCAGCAGCGCGCCGAACCGCACGGTCGCGATACCGCCGCAACGATTCGTCGTTGCCCGCATCATTGCCGGATTGGGTTACATGCTGAACTTCCTCGTCAAACGTCTTTTTGGCCTGCTGCCGACGCTGTTCATCGTCGCCGTGCTGGTGTTTCTGTTCGTGCATCTGCTGCCGGGCGATCCGGCGCGGCTTGCCGCCGGTCCCGAAGCGGACGAGGCGACCGTGGCGCTGGTGCGCGCCGACCTCGGCCTCGACCGGCCGATGCCGCAGCAGTTCGTCCACTTCTTCTGGCGCATCGCGCATGGCGACTTCGGCATCTCGACGCGCAGCAAGCGGCCGGTCAGCCAGGAAATCGCCGAGCGCTTCATGCCGACGCTGTGGCTGACCATTGCGAGCATGACGTGGGCGGTCGTGATCGGCATGGCGCTCGGCATCGTCTCGGCCGTGTGGCGCAACCGCTGGCCCGACCGGCTCGGCATGACGCTCGCGGTGTCGGGCATTTCGTTTCCCGCGTTCGCGCTTGGCATGCTGCTGATGGAGATTTTCTCGGTGAAGCTCGGCTGGCTGCCGATCGTCGGCGATGGTTCATGGCAGAGCTACGTGCTGCCGTCCCTCACGTTGGGCGCGGCTGTTGCGGCGGTGATGGCGCGCTTCACGCGGGCGTCTTTC
Source organism: Paraburkholderia suaedae (assembly GCF_040812055.1). Taxonomy (NCBI): domain Bacteria; kingdom Pseudomonadati; phylum Pseudomonadota; class Betaproteobacteria; order Burkholderiales; family Burkholderiaceae; genus Paraburkholderia; species Paraburkholderia suaedae. The sequence goes on from NZ_JBFOAH010000002.1 coordinate 13,765, forward strand.
GTGGAAGTGATGCACGAGGACTTCGTGCGCACTGCGCGCGCCAAGGGCGTGCCGGAGCGGCTCGTGATCGTCAAACACTGTCTGCGCAACGCGCTGATTCCGGTCGTCACGATGATGGGCCTGCAATTCGGCTTTCTGCTGGGCGGCTCGATCGTCGTCGAGGTGGTGTTCAATTGGCCAGGCCTCGGACGCCTGCTGGTGGACGCGGTATCGATGCGCGACTATCCGGTGATTCAGGCCGAAGTGCTGTTGTTCTCGCTGGAATTCGTCATCATCAACCTGGTCGTGGACGTGCTGTACGCCGTGATCAACCCGACCATCCGTTTCAAGTGAGGCCCGCATGAGCATCTCAGCAACCGAGGCGAGTGCGGCACGCGCCGCTATCGCGCAAAGCGCGATCCGCACGCCGTGGAGCGAGTTCTGGCGCAAATTCCGCAAGCAGCACGTGGCGCTGGCCGCGGGCATTTTCGTGCTGCTGCTGATTGCGGTGGCGATCGCCGCGCCGCACATCGTGCGCTATGACCCGGAGAATTTCTTCGACTACGACGCGCTGAACGCGGGACCGTCCGCCGCGCACTGGTTCGGCGTCGATTCGCTGGGCCGCGACATTTTCAGCCGCATTCTGGTGGGCTCGCGCATTTCCCTCGAAGCGGGCTTTCTGTCCGTGGCGATCGGCGCGTTGATCGGCACTTTGTTCGGACTGCTGGCCGGTTACTACGAAGGCTGGTGGGACCGCATCACGATGCGCGTGGCCGACGTACTGTTCGCGTTCCCCGGCATTTTGCTGGCGATCGGCGTGGTGGCGATTCTCGGCAACGGCATGATCAACGTGATCTGCGCGGTGGCGATCTTCAGCGTCCCCGCGTTCGCGCGGCTGGTGCGCGGCAATACGCTGATGCTCAAGCAGCTCACGTATATCGAAGCGGCGCGCAGCATCGGTGCGTCCGACTGGACCATCATCATGCGGCACATCTTGCCGGGCACGATTTCGTCGGTGGTGGTGTACTTCACCATGCGTATCGGCACCTCGATCATCACCGCCGCGAGTCTGTCGTTCCTCGGCCTGGGCGCGCAACCGCCCACTCCCGAGTGAGGCGCGATGCTCAACGAGGCGCGCGCCGATATGGTCACGGCGCCCCACATCGCGCTCTTTCCGAGTCTGGCGATTTTCCTGACCGTGCTGGCGTTCAACCTGCTCGGCGACGGCCTGCGCGACGCGCTCGACCCGAAGCTCGACCGGCCATGAGCGCGGCCGCTGATTCAGTGCTGCCCGCGCCGCATATCGGCACGTTGCCGGGCGGACCGCTCGGTACGATTGCCGATGTCGCCGGCGTGACGGTCGGCCATTGCACGCTCGACCAGGGTGCGCTGCAAACCGGCGTGACCGTGGTTCGTCCGCATGGTGGCGATCCGTTCATCGACAAGGTGCCGGCCGCGGCATCGGCGATCAACGGCTTCGGCAAAAGCATCGGACTCCTACAGGTGGAAGAGCTTGGCACGCTGGAGACGCCGATCGCGCTGACCAATACGTTCGGCGTCGGGGCGCTCGCGCAGGCGCAGATTCGTGCCGCGATCCGCGCGAATCCGCGGATCGGGCGCGATTGGCCGACGGTCAATCCGCTGGTGTTCGAATGCAATGACGGCTATCTGAACGACATCCAGGCGCTGGCCGTCACCGAACGGCATTTCGACCACGCATTCGACAACGCGAGTCCCCAGGTCGCGCGCGGCGCGCTCGGCGCGGGGCGGGGAATGTCGTGCTTCGATCTGAAGGGTGGCATCGGTACCGCGTCGCGCGTGATCGATGCGGCGGGACGCGGCTATACCGTCGGCGCCCTGGTGCTGGCGAACTTCGGCCGCCTGCCGATGCTGACGATCGACGGCATGCCGCTTGGCCGCGTGCTGGCCGAACGCGCCCGCGCAGCGCAGTCGGCGGCTGAAGCAGCGGCGGCTGGCGCTGCGCTCGCGAAGCCCGAGCAAGGCTCGATCATCATGATCGTCGCCACCGATGCGCCGCTCGACGCACGCCAGCTCAAGCGTTTAGCGTTGCGCGCGGCGGCCGGTCTCGCACGAAGCGGCTCAGTGTACGGCCACGGCAGCGGCGACATTGCGCTGGCGTTTTCAACGGCCTATACCGTGCCGCACGCGGCCGACTTCGTCGCGCTGCCGCCTCTGGTCGCCGACGCGCATCTGGACCCGCTGTTTCGCGCATGCGCGGACAGCGTCGAGCAGGCGATCGTCGATGCGTTGTGGAGCGCCGTTTCGGTGGCGGGCCGCGACGGTCATCGACGCTTGTCGCTGCACGACAGCGTGCCCGACCTCGCTCAACGACTGAAAGCCACTTGCTGATGAAAGTCCTGATTTCCGTCGATATCGAAGGCGTAGCTGGCGTCTTTCTTCCCGAGCAGACGCGTGCGGGCAATGGCGAATACGAAGCCGCGCGCCGCTGGATGACGCTCGAAGCCAACGCCGCGATCGAAGGCGCGTTCGAAGGCGGCGCCACCGAGGTTTGGGTCAACGATTCGCACGGCGGCTTTCGCAACCTGCTGCCCGACCTGCTCGATGCGCGCGCTCAGGTCGTGCTCGGCAAGCCGCGCACGCTGGGCATGATGGCGGGGCTCGAATATGGCGCGGCGCTCGTCTTCATGATCGGCTATCACGCGATGTCGCAAACGCGCGGCGTCCTCGCGCACACGATCAACAGCTTTGCGTTCGCGCGCGTGTCGTTCGACGGCGTGGAGCTTGGCGAGGCGGGCGTGTACGGTGCGTTGGCAGAAGAATATGGCGCACAGGTGGTGCTTTTATCCGGCGACGATGTCTTCGCAGAACAAACCGCGCTGCGTTTTCCGCATGCGCGGTTCGTCATCACGAAGCGCGCGACCGGGCATGGAAGCGGGGTCACGCAATCGCCGGCGAGCGCGCGCGCGGCGCTCAGGAGCGCCGCGCGGGAGGTGCTGCAGCAGCACCTAGCCGATGCTTGTGCGCCGCACGCTATGCGTGCCGACGCCAAGCCGGTCGAGTGCGAGCTGCGCGCGCAGACCAGCGCGCTCGCCGATCTGTTCTGCCAATGGCCGACACTCACGCGCGTCGACGCACTGACGTTGCGCTTTAGCGCGGCGTCGGCCGAGCATGCGGTGCGGATGCTGAACTGCCTGTCGGCGATGTCGTTCATGCTGCGGTAGCCGTAGCGGTCCCCACGCGACGTGGTGAGCGCGAAGCACGAGCTCGCGTTGCCGCCGAAGATCCAGTGGGCGCAGGCCAGGGGCTTTAGCCGGTATCTGCTGCGGGCAGTGCTCAACAGTCGAAGGGGACGAGGTCGTCCAACTGCCGACCACGAATCTGCGCTGAGCGCTGCGGTAGACCATGCGCGTTCGAAGGCGCGCTCAGGCCGTGCCCGAGGACGCGCGGCGGCAAGCGCCGACGATCGCCGATGATCGCGCACGCGTGGCGCGCATCCCCACCTGCCACGTTACGGGTGCCGGCTCAGCTGCCGCGCCGCACGGTCGATCACATCGGCAATCGCGCCCGCATGCGAGACCGGCGCGAGATGGCTCGACGCGATCGGCACGATCATCGCGCCCATTCGGTCGGCCATGAATTTCTGCACTTCGGGCGAGACCGCGCGGTCTCGGGTCGTCAGCACGTACCACGACGGCTTTTCTTTCCAGCCGAGCTGGCTCACTGTCTCGCTGAACGCCTTCGCGGCGATCGGCACTTGCGCGGCGCTGAGCACGCGGGTCAGGTTCTCGGGCACGTCTGCGGCGAAGTCCGCGTGATACCGGCCACGATCGAGCCACAGAAAGCCGCTCGAGTCCGTGATCGTGGCCTCGCCCGCGGCCATCGGCGGGCCGCGCTTGAGCAGGTCCATCGACGACTCGCCCAACGTCGGCGCAATCGCGGCCACGTACACGAGGCCCGCGACGTTCGGCGCGTTCGCGCCCGCTTCGGTGATCACGACGCCGCCCCACGAATGGCCGACCAGTATCGTGGGACCATCCTGGCGCGCGAGCACGCGTCGGGTCGCGGCGACGTCGTCGGCGAGCGACGTGAGCGGGTTCTGCACCGAGCTCACGTGATAGCCCTTGCGCTGCAGTTTCGCGATCACGCCGTTCCAGCTCGACCCGTCGACGAACGCGCCGTGAACCAGCACCACATTGCGCACCGGGCCGCTGATCGGCGCCGCGGCAGCTGCGGCCGGCGCGGTGGCGGCAGGCGCGGGCGCGGGCATCGGTGCCGGCATCGGCGTGGGCACTTGGGGCGCGCTCGCTTGCGGGGCGGGCTCGTCGGCCGGCGCGGACGCGGGCGCCGCTGTTTGCCCGACCGCGCCGGCCGCAGCGAAGCAGAGACACCAGGCGGCGGCGCAAAGCAGACTTTTGAGCGACATGTCGAATCTCCGCAGACTCAAGTTCGAGTAGGCGACCATACCGAAGCGCCACGCGGGTGACAATCACAAACGTCCGCGTTAAGTGCGGCGCAGAACTAACGCGGGTTGATCCCAGTATTTAGGCTGTTTCGGGCGAGGTAAAATTATCTGTTTTGCCCGGCCGGCTGATGAGGGTCGATCGGCGCGGCGTGCCGTACATGGCGGTTGGTTTGTCGGCGCTCGCGACGTTCACCTGCGTGATCTATCTGATTCCGGCCGAAGCGCTCGGCCTGCTGATGGCGCTGGTGGTCGCAGCATTGGTGCTGAACTGGGCGCTGATTAGCCTCACGCATCTGAAGTCGCGCAAGGCGATGATGGCGGCCGGCGAAACGCTCTCGTATTCAAGTCGTTCTGGTTTCCGGTCAGCAACTGGATCTGCCTGGCGTTCATGGGGCTGATTCTCGTGATTCTCGCGATGACGCCCGGTCTGTCCATCTCGGTGTTGCTGGTGCCGATGTGGTTGATGGCCATGTGGGGCGGCTATGTGTTCAAGCGTCGGCGGGCACAAGCGCGGCTTGGCGTGCGAGTAGCGGGGCGATGAGGATTTCGAGGCAGCGTGGGCGGCGGGTTTTGCGTTCGCGCTGCCTGGTTTGATGCGAGGTTGTTGCGCTCGATGCCATCTCGCGGGCAGAGGAATGCAGCGGCCAGAAGCGACAAACCCCGCGGGCAGCAAGCGCTGGCGGGGTTCGAGGAAAAACGGAGTCGATACAGTTCTTTGGTGCCCAGGGCCGGAATCGAACCGGCACGCCTTGCGGCGGGGGATTTTGAGTCCCCTGCGTCTACCAATTTCACCACCTGGGCAGGTCCTGCAGCGTACGCGTCAGAAAGATGGCGCGTAGCGAAGACGCAGATTATGGCCGAAAATCCGACGACGGGCAAGCCAGTTGCTTGCACGCCGCGCGCAGTGCTCGCAGCGTGCGAGGGTCGGCTGGCCGAGAGAGCGATCGACCATCCTCGCGATCTTGCGCAGTTGAATACGAAGGATGGCGTCGACCGTGTGCGCTATATCTGGCGAGCGGATCACGGCGGAACAACGTTCGGGCCACGGTGCTCATTAGCGGTTCGCGTCGGTTCGCTGCAGTTGCGCAGCCGGCGGACGCTGTGTCCGCCAGGATCGGCTGGACACCGTGAGTCGAACGCCAGGCCGTCTGTCGCGCACGGCCTCCCGGGCGTTCAGCTTCAGCGAGAGATTCACGGCACGATTGCATGGAAACGGTCGCGCGCAAATGCGGTGGCACAATGCGGTTCTGGCCAGGCGTTGAGTGTTTTCGGGATCAGGAAGAGTGCCGTGAGTGATGTACCCAATAGCGTACCTAAGAGCGTGCAGCAGATTGCAAAGACAAACGCGCCGGACGGCGTCGTGACGCGCGAGTCGCCGTTTCACGTAGCCGGTCATGCATGCCGCCCCGACTGCGGCGCGTGCTGTATCGCGCCGTCGATTTCGGGTCCCATCCCCGGCATGCCAGAAGGCAAGCCGGCCGGCGTGCGTTGCGTGCAACTCGGCGACGACTTGCGCTGCGCGATCTTTGGCCGCCCCGAGCGACCGGCATGTTGCTCCGGCCTACAGCCGCAATCCGACATGTGCGGGACGAACCGTGCCGAAGCGCTCGCATGGCTCACGTGGCTCGAAGTGCAAACTCAGCCGCGAGCGGTCGCGCGGTAGTCGCGTGCTGCTCTGCTGTATTCCTATCGCGCCTGACGCCCGTTAAGTGAATGACCTTTGCCATGCGGACCAGTCCATCCCGCATCGGCCCAACCTTGAGCTAACCCAACCGAATGCTCGGAAAGCCTTCCCCGGAGATTTCGCATGACTCGATCCGCAGCGCCGGCCCGGCGCCGTTTTTTGGGAGCCGCGCTGACAGCGTGTAGCGTGCTTGGCATCACCCTTTCGCTCGCGGCGTGCGCAACGCCGATTTTTCCGTTCATTCCGTCGCACTACACGTTCTCGCAGCAGCAAGTGCAGGACGCGGTGCAGCGCAAGTTCCCGTATCAGCGCACGGTCTCGCAAGTGTTCGATGTCGCGCTGACCCACCCCGTGGTTGGTTTGCTGCCGGACGCGAACCGCGTCTCGGTCAAGCTGGACGCGCGCTTTGCGAGCCCGTTCATGCCGCAGCCGGTAGACGGCGTATTCACGCTGTCGAGCGAACTGGCCTACGATCCCGCCAGCCGCTCGGTCGTGCTCAAGTCGCCGAATGTCGACAATGTGACGGTGACCGGCCAGGCACAGGCCTACACGCAGCAGATCAACGCGGCCGCCGCTCTGCTCGCGACACAGTTGCTAACCAATTATCCGATCTACACGTTCAAGCCGGAACAACTGCAATTTGCCGGCGTGAGCTATGAACCCGGTACAATCACCATCCTTACAAACGGCATACGCGTCCAGATCGTCGAAAAATGACGAGGCGCGCGGCCGGCAGGGCCGCGCGCGTATGAGACTTTTCGAGCCGGCCCTGTCCCTTCCGTTCTACGCGATGAGGAGCAGGGATGGACTGGCTACTGGCTTGCAAGGCGCTGATTCTGGGCGTCGTCGAAGGGTTGACGGAGTTTTTGCCGGTGTCGAGTACGGGGCACCTGATCGTCGTCGGCAGTCTGCTTGACTTCACCGACCAATACGCGAAAACCTTCGATGTCGTGATCCAGCTCGGCGCGATCCTCGCCGTCTGCTGGGAGTTCCGCCGCCGCATCGGCAGCGTGGTGGCCGGCCTGCCGAGCCGGCCAGACGCGCGCCGCTTTACGCTCAACGTGATCATTGCGACCATTCCGGCGATTGTGCTCGGTCTGCTTTTCGAAAAATCCATCAAGGCCGTGCTGTTTTCGCCGGTACCGGTGGCGTTTGCACTGGTGGTCGGCGGCCTCGTGATTCTCGGGGCGGAGGCTCGCGAGCGGGCGCGTGGCGACGCAGTGGTGCGGGTGCGCGACGTGGACGATCTGAGCGCGCTCGATGCGCTGAAGGTGGGCTTCGCGCAGTGTTTCGCGCTGATTCCGGGCATGTCGCGTTCGGGCTCGACGATCATCGGCGGGATGCTGTTCGGGCTCGAGCGGCGCGTTGCGACCGAGTTTTCGTTTTTTCTCGCGATTCCGATCATCTTCGGCGCGACCGCTTATGAGCTCTACAAAGACTGGCATCTGCTGTCCACCGACGCGCTCGGCAACTTCGCGATCGGCTTCGCGGCGGCCTTCGTCAGCGCTTTTATGTGCGTGCGCTGGCTGTTGCGCTACATCGCGTCGCATGATTTCACCGCGTTCGCGTGGTATCGGATCGGCTTTGGGCTGTTGATTCTGCTGGTCGGCTACAGCGGTGCGTTGAGTTGGACCGACTGACGGTTCCAGTTTGACAGCGCCATGAAGGTCCACGTTGGTGGACTTTTCGGATTGCTGACCAAGCCCAGGCTCTTGCGAGCGTGGGGTCAAGTTTCTCAGGCTTGGTAGCGCGCCATGCGTCGCCCGGCGCGGTGGATTTCGCTATCGGCCAATCACGGCTTCCCGCCCGGTTTTCACTGCGTGCCGCGTTTGCGGAACACCAGATCCCACACCCCATGGCCGAGCCGCAGCCCGCGACGCTCGAACTTCGTCACCGGACGATACTCGGGGCGCGGCGCATAGTTGTCGGCGGTATTCTCGAGCGCGGGCTCGGCGCCGAGCACTTCGAGCATCTGTTCCGCGTAGTTCTGCCAGTCGGTCGCGCAGTGCAGGTAGGCGCCGGGCTTCAGCCGCGACGCCAGCAGCGCGACGAACTTCGGCTGGATCAGCCGGCGCTTGTGGTGACGCGCCTTGTGCCACGGGTCGGGGAAGAAGATGTGCACGCCGTCGAGGCTCTCGGCCGCGATCATTTGTTCGAGCACTTCTACCGCGTCGTGCTGAATGATGCGGATATTCGCCAGCGACTGGTCGCCCATCAGCTTGAGCAACGCGCCCACACCGGGTTCGTGCACTTCGACGCCGAGGAAGTCGTCGCCGGGACGCTGCGACGCGATCTCCGCGGTGCTCGCGCCCATCCCGAAACCAATTTCCAATATGCGCGGCGCCGTGCGGCCGAACACCGTGTCCCAATCCGGCTGCTCGTGCGCGAAGGGCAGCACGAAACGTGGGCCGAGCTCGTCCATGGCGCGGCGCTGGCCGGTCGACACGCGGCCCGCGCGGGTGACAAAGCTGCGGATGCGGCGACGGTGCAGCGCTTCCTCGGGTGCTTCCTGCGACGCTTGCTGCAGTGTGGCGTCGCCGGCAGGTTGGCCTTCGGATTCTTGCGATGTAGTCGGGAGTTGTTCCGGCAGGCCGGTGTCGTTGGGATCGTGGATCATCGTCGATGCTGCTGCTAGGGTGAGGGCTGTGCGGCTTGCGGGCGACAGAAAGGGCCTCGGCCGCGCTAACGCGGCGGGAGCCGGCAATTGTCCGCGCGGCAGGCAGATGGCATACGCAGCGCGCGCTATGCCGGATCGCCGCCGCTACAAAAAAGCCGCCTTCGTGGAGGCGGCTCATGCTTGGTTTCGGCTGAACGCGTCAGCCGGAAGGTGGAGCGGGCGTTGCAAGTGCGCGTACGGTAGCACAACCGAAAAGGGTGCGTCCAGACGAAGGGTGGTTGATGTCGTCGCGCTGAAGGGAGCGACGGGAACGTAGCCGCGGGTGGGACACGGGGACTAACAATTTTTTTGGGACTGACTGTGCCTGGTCGAACGCGGCTGAGCCCCGTTGGACCTCCCCGAGCCGCGCTGCGGGGACGCCCTGGCTGGAAATGTCTGGAGCGGGCGATGGGAATCGAACCCACGGCTCTAGCTTGGGAAGCTAGGGTATTACCATTATACGACGCCCGCAGAGCCCGCTATTTTACAGGGGTTTCGGCGCTTTGGGGAGTCGGAATCGTGTTCAGTGGCGTGAAAAGTGTATGCACTTCGGGTTCTTTTGCTGGCATCGCTGCATCGCAGCGCCGTCCGGGGCCGCTCGCGGCCGTCGAGAGGCGCGTGCGAGCGGGACATCCGTGAAAGCCCAGCGTATCATCATCCGACTCACGATCATGGACTATTAAGCAATGGCGTCGACCGGCATTCCGTTCCAAATATCAAGCTACACGCAATTGGAAATCGACCGTTTTATGGCAATCGCCGAGCATTGGACCAACGCGGCGCGGCACGTCATCATTTCGTACTTGATCGTGGAGGTCGCGGGGACGACGTGGCTTCATTGGGCTATCGTTCGTCATATTTACGAAACGGTTCGGCCAAGCTTGCTTGAGCCGTCGGTCGTGTCGATCGGCGGGGTGACGGTTGGGCGGCTGGCGATCGATCTGGAGAGCGAAAACTTCGATCTAGATCGAATAGTCCAGTCTGGGCAAATCGAACTGGACGGACAGATTTACGCGCTTCCGCAGGCCGATGGCTCATCGTTAAACGCAACGTTCTTCGCGGACAGCCATCCTCAGGTTCAACTTGGTCAAGCGAGATCGCCCGCACTGATATTGTCGGCTGGAAGATCGCCGAGTATTGAGGGTCGGATGCTGGCAGATCTGGAAAATCGTCTTCGATCCCTGGATACGCCGTACGATGGCATGGCCGACCTGCTAAATGAACATCTTTTGCCAACGGCAGTCTTGCAGCGACCGGAAACAGCGATTGAGATACTACTTGAAAAGCCAGCGGAGACCATCGTGGCCGACTCAAGGATCGCCAATAGCAAGCTTTCGGTCAAGATAGTCGCAAGCCCGCGTATTGACACATCCTTACTGAAGGTGGGTGTAAAGGTTGCGCCGGAGGGGCAGACAGCCAAGAGATTGTCGATCGGCGGGGCGCCCCTCAACTGGATTATTCAGGATGACGGGTTAAAAGGTGCGATTGTCGAGCAAGATGTTGGCGATACGCCGGTCTGCCAAGTCTTTCTGAGTTACGCGGGGCACCACGTTTCCCGTTGGTGGGTCGGTGATCCTACGCGGTTGCCCAGTCAGCGCGCGGCATTCCTTGCACAATTCGATAAGGACCTCGCAAAGCTACGCGAAGAACTCTTGTCGCGCGACTCACGTGGTCACCCGTTCGAACGAGTTTTGGCGCTGGTGCTGGAAGAGCTCGGATTCGACTGTATGTATCTTGGCGAGGTATCCCACTTGCAGGAAGCACCAGATATTTATTGTGAGACCCCGACTCGCAGGGTCGCAGTAATCGAGTGCGCGGCAGCCGTTACGAACTCCTCCGAGAAGCTTTCGAAGCTACACCAGCGCGTGCTTCGTATAAAGGATGGCTTTGCCGCACAGCGACTCGGGAACGTTCAGGTGAACGGAGTCCTCGTCACAAAGCACGGAGATGCAGAGATCGGGCCGTTTATCGAGGAAGCAGGACGGTTTGGATTGGGCATCGTCGGCTTTTCCGCGTTGACGCGTCTTGCGGATGGATTGCGTTTCAGGACTCAGCCCGATGCACTATACGATGAGCTTTTTGGCTCCGTTCAACGATCGGCGGATTTGTTCGATCAAGTTGGCGTAGCTCAGTAACCAGGTACGGTGAGATATGACTCTGTTGGTGGCTGGCGTAGACAGGCAGTGCGTGTGGATGGTGGCGGACACAGCAATCACAAGGGACACGATGCCTACAAGAGATCGCGCGTACCGCCTCAAGATCACTCCGCTCGCCGGCCGGTCGTTGCTCGGATTCGCGAATAATGCAGACGAAGGCGTGCGGGTTACGGACATCGTCTCGTCTACCGCTCCGGGGAAGGCCGTCCTCGATACGCTATACCGGGAGCATCTTGCGCATCCAGACGTCGATTTCGCGTACGCGTACTTGGACGCGGATCAGCCACGATTGTTCAAGATCGCCGAGGGTGTTGTAACTGAGGTCCAGACTTTATATCTAGGACAACGAGACGCATTCGAAGCGCTCCAGCGTGCTCGCCACACGACCGAGATCGACCACGCGCCTGAAGCTATGCATACGTTCATGTGCGGTCTTGCTGACCTGCGACCGAACAAGGACATGGCTGAAATCGTCGTGCCGGAGGCGCTCAGCCGAACTATAGTCGCCATGCAGAATGTGTTCGTGGCAACAGGTAGTCGGGATGTGGGTGGGGTCGCAATACCGTACGTTGCCTCGCCGTATGGGACGCAGATATGTGACTACGCATATGCGGTCACTGACGCCATCCTTTCTGATATTCGGGCCGGGACCGTCATCCCACATGGAACGGCACAAGGAGGGGGATTTAGCGTGTGTGTGACGGATGTCAGGGGGCGAGACGGACTGGTCATATATTGGTTGCAAAAACCGGGCGGCAAAGTGATTCTTCGCGACGGAAGGACATACGTTGAACATGACTTCGCTGGTTCACCGTCGGTGTTCAAGGACGCAGTCCGGCAAGCACTTGGATGCGAAGTTGAGTTGTTTTTTAGCGAGGCGGGGGCCGGGCCGATTCGTTCGCTGCACACCTTGGTAGACCAGTCGGGTCGACCCCGCCTATCAGTCGCCGTTGGAGAACAGGGGCTCACGTTCGCATGGGTACAGAATACACCCGACTCTTTTCGTGCGAAGCAGGCCATACCCTTGGAGAAAATGACAGCGGTGGATGCAGCAGAGAGCGGTCCAGTGGCAGTTACCCTAACGGACAACCGGGACTCCCTTGCCATTGGCATACCTTCGACGGGTGAAGGTGCGACGCATTTATCGCTGATGGCACACGAAGTTGACGCTTTGATTATGCGTCTCGCCGAACTGCGCGCGTCTATGAAAGTTGCTGTACCTAACGAGCTGTCTTCGCCTTCTAGGCTGATCGCTCAACTGGACCCGGCGTGGCGCACTAGACACGAGGTACATCCCGACGCGCAGGGAATCTTGTTGAAGCTCCGGCACAGTGGCTACGGATGGCAGGCCTACTTGTTGCCCTATCACGAAGCGCAAGCCTTGGGACAATGGCTGGTGGACAATTCCAAAGACCCCAACGGGAACACACCGGAGTGACAGCAAACGGTCCGGGGATATCCGGGGAGGCATCATGCAACGCGAAATGTTGATAGGTTGCGTTCGCACGGCGCTTTCATTGATAACCGAGCCTCGATTTTTCGAAACGGAACGTGGTTTCCAAGGAGCGCTTCTCGCCGAACTTCACCGACTTGTACCGCTGCCGATTGGTACCGTGATCGAGCAGGAATATCAGAAGCGCTTGCAGCAGCACGGTTTATCGCAGCGACCCGATATCATCATTCACGAACCGTTTGACCCGACCCGACATCGAACCCCGGCCGAAGGCAATCATGCCGTGGTTGAACTCAAATTAAAGGCCACGCGAGCGCAAGCGGTTGTTGACTTCGGCAAACTCTGCGTCATCATGGACGTGCTCGAATATCCGCTTGCGATATTCGTCAATGTCGGATCGCTGGTCAATCATGTCGAGGCTTCCCCACCTGCATTGCGCGGCCGCCTCGTCTGCTTCGCTGTTTGGAAAGAAGGAGCAAGCGTCAAGGTGACTGAGGATCGGACATAGTTGGTCGCGTACCTTCGTGTATGCGTTCGTCATCGACGCTACGCCGTTGCACTGAAAATCGCGACCAGCTCGTCATGAATGTGAGGCCATTGCTGACTCATATCCACCGTGTGCAGGGACACTTCGAACCCTTGGATGCGATAGCGTTCAGCCACAGTACGGTCCACTTTCGGATACACCAGCATCCCGCGCACGTCTTCGCGAGACTGCGCCCTGTAGTTCGTGAGATAGCCCATCAACTGGTACAGGTTTTCAACGTGGAATTTTTCGGCGCCAAAGCGGCTCACCATTGTCTTCTGGTAGTACTTGGCATCAACGATCAGGCACCGGTTCCCACGGCGTAAAGTTATGTCTGTTTCCATCCTTGGCAGGAAGGACAACGTTGGATCGGTCTCACTGTTGGCTTCCCATGCAATATGATTTCGCCCTACCTGCCACCCGTCGATCTCTTGCCTTGCGAATTGGTAGAGGAAATTCTGGAAGACGTTCGACATGATGCGTTCGTCGCGCACGAAATCATAGAAGCGGAATTTTCCGTTTTGCGGGTCAACTAACGAATTATCCTGGATCAGTCTGCACACACTCAGCAGGAAGCGGTAATACCGATTGTTTCCATGTAGTTGGACTTTCCGATAGGTGTGACCCGTGACATTGATCTCCGAAATCCCTGACAGCTGCTTGCGGAGCTGATGCACTCGGTGCCGCAGCTCGTCGTGGAGGTCGGCGTGGTTTTCAAGGATGCGAAGCGTGCTTTTGATAATCTGATTGGACCGTGTATCTACGGTCAGCTCGTCAAACACGCACGCGGCCTTGCCATGCTTCGGCAGAAAGCGTCTCGCCGAACGAAGGACATCAATGCGGCCTCGGACGCCGGCGATTTCTTCTTCCCGCGACTCGTAGCCCTGCTCCAAACCTCTTCGCGCAAGGTGTTCAACACCTTGTACTAAGACAACGGCCAACAGATCTAGTACGTTTTCACCAGGCAGCCGGTCAAGATCTGTCAGCTCCGCTTGCCGCAGATAATTCCACGCATAGCAGAGCATGTAATAGACGTTGCGGATAGGAATGCGAGTTTCAGCTACGCTCATTCTTGCATCAACCGACGTAGCCAATCCCCGTGCTGGTCGGGGTCATCGAACCAGTACTCTTCAAGCAGGGGGGAGATTTCTGATTTGATCACTTCCCGATACCATTCGACGTCCGGAACGGTGCCCGCGTCATGGTCTGGGCAGAAATAGCTGTGCCCAATGCGAAATCCTCTGCCAAGGTTTGCCGTATCCTTGGCAATGGCACTGTTAAGGGCTTCCATGTCGCTGCAGATACGCTTGATCAACGACTCGTCGGTGCCTTTCGCAAGCATGCTTGTCTGATATTGCTGCGTATCGAAACCGGGCTCGACGTCTAGGAAAGCAAAGCGGCGACGAAGTGCGTAATCCACCATTGCCAGCGATCGGTCCGCTGTGTTCATCAGCCCAATGATGAATACGTTGGGCGGCACGTAGAAAGTTTCCGATTCGCTTTCTGCATAGGTCAGTGGCACGGCCCATTCCTCGCCGCGCTTGTCGGATTCAATGAGCATCATCAATTCGCCGAACACCTTGCTTAGGTTTGCCCGGTTGATTTCGTCAATGATGAACACATACGCGCGGTCACGGTCTGCTCTAGCTTTGTCGCAAAACGCGTGAAACACGCCGTTTTTCTTCCGGAAGCCGGTTCCATCCGGGCGGTAGCCTTGGATAAAATCCTCGTAGGCATAGGCTTGGTGGAACTGCACCATCCCAAGGCGAAGCGGATCCTTTTCCCGCATCATCAGGTAGGCAAGCCGTTTGGCTGCATAAGTTTTTCCGACGCCCGGCGGCCCTTGCAAAATGAGGTTCTTTTTTTGACCTAGCCTTCGAACCATTTCCTCTAGTCGCGGCCTGGGAATGAACACCTCCTGAAGAGCATCGTCTATGGTATATGGTGTGGGCGACAAGACTTGTTGAGAGGCAACAGGCGCAGACGGTTCAAGTATGCGGATGTAAGTGTCGATCATCCGGTCAAGTGTCTCCGTGATTGCGCTCGCATCTATTTTTGTGGAGGTTGGCGTCGCAATCGCGACCCAAGATTCGCCGTATCTTTCCGGTTTCTTGCCGTGCGCCGTGTCAAAGTACTCGTGGATCGTTTGGATGTCTGCTGGCAGCGATCCCCACTGCAAATCAGGTGCTTGTGTATCGCTAACGCCGTAAGCTAGGATCAGTACCCCCTGCTCACGGTAGTACAGCAGGACCGGATAGATTCCCTTGGATGTGACCTGTCCTTTCCCGAGGAACGATACCCAAGGAACCGCTGCAAAATTTCCGAACCCAAAACTGAGCTTGATCTCAAGTCCTCGATAACTGCTAGGGTAGCTTGAGGTCGATTGAGATGTTCGCTCATCTGCCTGCCTGATAAATCGTTCAACGAGATCGGCGATAAAGCGCTTGGCTTCGATTTGAAAGCCCAGATTGCGCAGAGCCTTGAAGGCTCCAGATTCCTCGCCGCCCTTGAATTGGTCTCTCGGTAAATCAGAGCCGGTGGCAATTCTCGCGGACAGTTGGAGAACAAGTTTGGGAGGGTAGCGGCGATCCTCGTAGACCAGATCGTACCTCGTGGATTCTGCACCAGCGGGTACACCTTTCTGGTCGATCTCTTCGAGCGCCTTCAGCACGTGCGCGCGCGTCAAGCTCTGCGTCGCCTCTGTAAAACTACTGGCTCCCCATTCTTCCCTTAGCGGAGATACGTAAAAGTCGAGTTGTTTCGTCCCATACTGCTGTTCGTACTTTTGACGAATACCAGAGAGGATTCTGTCGACATCAACACCGCTTAGGCGAGAAAACGGCCTTCCCTCGGTATCGCCCAAAGCATTGACTATCTTTTCTCGGTCTCCTCCGCCGAAGATGCGTTCGAAGGAGTCCGGGAACAGCAGGAACAGGAGCATGTGACGAAACTGGCGCTTGTCTGAATCAGGTTGGAGGCTCAACCAATCCGCAAATTGCCAGGCGTCGCTGATGAGGCCCTGTCTATCCTGAATGGGGAGTTTTTTGAACGCTGAGAAAACGGAAATCGCGTAATTTAGCTCGCGCCAGCGGTGATTGTTGTAGCCCGATCCGGCACTCCCAACACCTTCCAGCATTTCCGCGGACAACCACCCATCCGCGCTGTTAGGTGCCGGAGATCCACTGGCCTCCCAGAGTTGGCGAATCTCTTTCGATTTGGATTCGGCTCCAATGTTGCTCGGACACAGCAACATCAGCCAATTCAGTTCGGCAGCGAGGTGAAATATGGTGCTATTACCTCGTTCCAACTGACTGCGGAGCTTGGTCCAGTAGCCTCCATCACCTTCGTCAAGATCACGCGCGGTCGAATTGCTAAGCTCGGTGAATTTTTCGCTCGTCCATAGTTTTTCCTCTGAGAACACTGAACCGTCTAACAACAGCGCATTCTCTTTCCAATGTTCCGCAGCCTGCAGCGCGAAGGCCGCATTATTATTACCGCAATATCGGCTCATGAAGACCCCGGTTTCTTAACCCAAGCGTTTATGGTTAGCAGATGAGAGCTATGTAAGGGTGAAGTCTATCAGCCTGAGCACAAGCAGAATACTACGTGCCGGAACCGCTCCGGAAATCTCTTCAACGCCACAGAGGGAACG
Source organism: Paraburkholderia suaedae (assembly GCF_040812055.1). NCBI lineage: Bacteria > Pseudomonadati > Pseudomonadota > Betaproteobacteria > Burkholderiales > Burkholderiaceae > Paraburkholderia > Paraburkholderia suaedae. The sequence goes on from NZ_JBFOAH010000002.1 coordinate 30,315, forward strand.
GCGGCTGCCCTTGAAACCCGCCGCTTGCTGAAAGAGGTGTGCGTCGGCGAAGACGGGTCGAGCTGAGACGACTAGCCCAGTGCAGCATTATTAGCGTATGCCGTGTTGCTCCCAGCATGACAAAGCTGGGATAGTCTTCGCATGGAAGGCATCGATCCCAACGACGATTTTCGGGCGCTTACCGCCGACCAGATTCGCAGACTGGCGATGGCCACCCAAGACGATTTGGCCGGGGGGCCTACCGCGTACCGAATTCTGCGACAAGCTGGTGCAGACGCTCGAAGAAGTGCCGGGGTACGAGTCGGGCGACGTTGGGTCGGCGCTGATCGATTCGGCATGGGCTGAGTACACCCAACCTCACCGTGGCGTCACTCACCGGCGTGTCAGCGCTTGAAGCACCAGTCCGACGATTTTGAGCACGGTATCGGTAAGCCATGGGAAATTGCTTCGCCACCACGGCGCGTTTTGCTCAGCCCCGGCGCCAACAGCGTCGTCCGACTCGGCCATTACATATTCCGAGCATTCGGAAAAATGACCGGTATCCAGGACCCTGTATTGCACTTCCCAATATTTGTCGTACTCTCCCTCGGTAGTCGGAGCACCTGTTAGTCCCGGGATTGCTCGCGAGGATTCGAATAACTGGACCTCGGGACAGAGACCTCGTGCAATGAAGTTGTCCCGTCCGCCCGCGCTGAATGGCCCTTCGCCGACCACACGGATAATAGGCGCTCGAAGTTCGGCGAGGTTAATGGAGTCTTCGAAGGGCCAATCGTTAGCAATGGCCAGAGTGTGCGCCCGGCGTTCGCAACGATTGAGGATAGGGCAGCGCGCGGGTAACTTTTGCGTTCGCGAGAACTCGAAGTACTCGGATTTATTGTTTAAGTTAGGCATCAGCAAATCAGTTGGGGTTCAATTTTGGGAGACACGCTGCACAACCTCGTTCATCGAATAGTGCACGAACTGCTTGCCCAGTTCAGTAAGGACGTATTGCTTGTTGCCGTCGAACGCTGATTCGACGGTGGCATTGGCTGAGCCTGGTGGCTTACGCACCGCTTGCTTGCGCAGAAATTGCCCATCGGCGTTTGTGTCACGCGCTTGTCGAATGACACCGCCGGTACTGAGATCGCGGATCAGCAGCTTGTATAGGTCAGCTTCCGCCGAGTCTTCGCGAACAAGATCGCCGTAGATCGCAGACCAGATATCAAACCGTGTGGAGCCGGGATTGCTGAAGATTTCGCGGATCACTGCCAGATGGGATTCATGATAAGTGTCCAGCCAGTCGATGAAGAGCCGAACAACGTCATCGGAACACAGGCGCGTCCCAGCAGCGTTCGTCACGAGGTTTGCCACGTAGCGGCGCTTTTCTTCGGTGTCTGCCCTGTCCCAAGCGCGAAAGGCTTTCCGAACGATGTCTAGATATTCGTCGCTCGCGAGCCGCTCATCGATATCATCGCCGATTGCCTCGAATCGCTGACCGATATCTTGCATGGTCCCACTGAGGGTTTCCATCTTGGCTTGATGTTCTTCGAGCCATTGCGTCTGGAGGGACGATGCATGCAGACCGGCCTCCTCGGTCTTCATGCTCGCGAGCGCGCTGATGAATCCGCCGACCCATGGAATGCTTCCGAGCGCCGCCAAAGCAAACTTTTCGAGAATGCGGCGTTTCGTGCTCGGGTTAAGCCGTTCGAGTTGAGTTCTAATCCGATCGACGGTCGAATCCGTTGGAACGATCGTGTTAGCTGTGCTGTCATCCGAATTCATCCGGCCTCCACGCATTGCGCTTTAGGGCACAGACAATTCTACAGCACAGGTTCTTGGATTTTTGCGTAGACCGAGCGATAGCAGGTGTCGGCAACCGCCCGTAGCCAGTGTGTTGACGGTGTCGGGCAGTGCGAAAAACACTCGCGCTTCGCAGTAGGAGAGACGCGTAGCGTATGACGGAAGCAGACCTTCGGCTGAGTGTTTATTCAGCACCGGTACCCGTTGCAAAGATGTCAGGAAATTCGTCTCCGCATAGATTCAGAAGGGCGTCATGGATCGCGCTATCTTGTTCTGCGCTGTCCGAATGAGCACACAAAGCAAGATAAAAGTTATTTTGCTCCTGCACTCCAAAGATCAACCACTCACCGGTCAGTTTTCGCTTGGTGGCGCGATCCTGATAGCCTTCGATCACGAGTTCGTGAGCCAACCTTCCTTGCCAGCCAGCAGCGGACGGATTTTGGTTTTCCTCTGCTGCGACTTGCGCACATAACTTGTCGAACTTGTCGCTCTCCGAGCCAGACAAGCCCCACTGGTTGGAGATGTTATGCATAAGAAAGCGCGGATCGAAGAAATGGACCTTCCATAGCCCACGCAGAGGTTCGTGCTTGAATGGGCGGGGTTTCGCGGTGCTGCTGCGATTTGGACCGCGCCCTTCAAGTTGTTGTATTACGTCGGCAATCGCAAAGGTGTTGATGGTCCGTTGCTTCCACGCGCTGGCCAATTGTACGAGCGAGAATTTGCTCAATCTTGAGGTGTCGATTCCAGCGATTCCGGCGTTCGATTCAGTGAACGACTGAATGTCATCCTCGGATACGCCGAAACCAGCCATGATGCTCGGATCAAGCGCCACGATTCGTCCTCTCTTCTAGGGAGGGGCGGCTGCGACGTCCCCCGTTGGCAAGACAACGCGGTCGGCGGGATAGTTTCCGCATGAACGATACGTCAAGTCACGGCTTTTTTTCGCCCCTACCCGAACGTTTGTTTCTCCGAGAATTGGTTGCTCGCAGCGGTGCCATTACGTTAAAGGGATACCGTCGACGGCCCGTCAGGGTTGGCGTCAAAGAACGCGTCTGCGTCTCGGACGAAGCGGAAGAAAAGACGCCAATGGGCTTCGGCCATGTTAATTCCCACTTGAAAATTGATTCCGTACCTCGCGCATCGCGCGTAATGGCCAAACATATAGAGCGCCACTTGTTGGTCTAATTGGCTGCTATCAATCAGAATTTGAATCTCTTCGAAAAACGTTAAAAATTTACGTTTTCGATCCCAGATGTCGGGGTTCGCTAGCGCGACATCGTCTGAGTCAATTAAGCAGAGAACTGCATATAGCTCTGCGTTATCAAACAATCGCCGGTGTTGATTTAAGAAAAACTCCGTGCGTTTCAGTTTTGCTGCCGCGTCTCGGTCAACAAATTCCTTTTCACGTTGTTCACCTAGACGTTTTAGCTCGTGACGAATTTTATATAGTCCGACCAGGCCGAATACTACCGCGGCTGCGGTCCCAATCGCCTGCCAGAACACACCCCACTCGGACATGAGCATGCACGTGGACGTGTACCAGAGGCAAAATAAGCTAGGACTGTTAGCCATCTGATTGGACTTGTTGCGCGTCGTGAATGACGTATCGTTTAACAATGCCTTGCGCACTTTCGACTGAGGAAACTTTGAGAATTAATTTACCGGTTCGTCCATCTACTCGACGGGCCATGGAATCTACGACTAATCTCTTAACTCTATTTCCAGAGCTCCCAGATATTTCAAAGGAAATCACTTTTCCGTCATCGTCAGAGTACAAACGCCCGAAGTCGCTCAGGACGTTAAAGCGAGTAATATTCCCCTGTATTGTGCGTTTCTCCGATTTGACTTCACGGACCGTAACAAAGTCGCGAGTGTGAGAATCCATCGTCAGAACGTCTCCCTTACGTGGGCGTGCTAGGGTGATGCTCACGGTTTCGTCAGTTGTAATCGGGCGTTGTAGTTCCCTCATCGCTGACTCTAAGGCATCAGCGATCTCGTGAATAAATTCGGAGTCTCGGCGAATAGCTGCTTCGACAAAAGGAGTCTCCGGCTGGAAGGGAAGCCCGAGGGCGGCTGACCAACAGCAAGTTAGATAGTCCCAGAAGCTATTAACCAGCTTACTCGGTCCGATCTTTTTAATCGTTTTCGGGTGGAACCGTATGTCAATGCGTTCTTCAAAACACCCTTTCATTGAGGAGTGGATGAATGTTTGAACGCCATGTGCGCCGTCCGCGCGCGTGCGAATCTGATGATCATTTGCAAACGCATGGCTCGCGATATTGATACCTCGCGCAATGCCCATTATCGTTCTTGCCCCGTCATGCAGATCAAGAATGCCGTCGTCGGCGGTGCCACCCTCCACTCGAAGAAGGGCGCTGACTTCTTTTTCTTCCATGGTCTATTCTTTGTTTTGTGGATTGTTCCCGTATTTTTTAGCACGGTAGCACAAATTCTGACGGCCAACGGGCGTGGCAGCGATATCGTGGAGCGAAGCAGCAATAATATGCCTGTCGCATCTAGCCTTATCATCGAAATGCCGTAGATGCACACCATTGACCTTGAACGATTAGAGGGTGGTCCGCGCTGCCAAGCAGTATGGCGAAAACACTGTGGCGACGAGAACACCTCCTTGTCAGATTGCCGCATCGCCCGGATAGTCGTCGCATGGACGACACTAAACACAACAGCGATCTCCCGCCTCTCACTGCCGGCCAGATTTGCGAACTGGCCGCTGCCATTCGCGACGTTTTCGGAGGCAACCTTTCTCGGACGCAGTTCGCCGACAAGCTGCTGATGTTTCTTGAGGATGTGCCCGGATACGAATCCGGTGACGCCTCGTCATCGCTCATTGAGTCGGCCTGGGCCACGTATCACAGGGCGGAAGAATGATTTCGCCACTCTTTCATGTCGGCGAGGTCGTTGCAACGCGCCAAGTCTTCGCGCATCTTGAATACCACCGCATCGCGGCATTCTCATATCTGAAGCGTCACGCGTGTGGAGACTGGGGGACGGTGTCGCCCGAGGATGCAGAGGCAAACCGGTCTGCGGTCGAGAATGGTGCGCGAATCGTGTCGAGCTACGACATTGCAGGAAAACGGGTCTGGATAATCACCGAAGCAGATCGCAGCGTGACGACGCTGCTGTTTCCGGACGAATATTGATTGGCAGAATGGATTGGGCCCGGCCTTGCAGGCTATTTGCGTCGATGGCCCTTGCCCGCATGCTTCGCCTTGAGCATATCGGTCAGCTGCTGCACGAAATTGACGACGAGCGCGCGTTCGTCCGCATCTAGCCCATTCAGTGCATTTGCCACATTCGCCAGTTGATCGTCAGGCCGCTTTGAACCGCGCTGTAATAGCTGATCCACTGAGCATTCCAGTGCATCGCTCAGTTGTTGAAGGCGATGCAGCGTTGGTACTCGCGTTCCGCGTTCCCACCGGCTGACTGCCTCTTGTTCAAGGTCGATCATTTCTGCGAGCTGCGCTTGCGTCAGCCCGCGCGCGCGTCGTTGTTCGGCAATGGCGCTCCCGACACGTGCGGCAAGCAATGCGTCTTGAGCTTCGTCGGTAGGCGGGGTAGGTCTGATCGGCATAGAACAATATGGTGGTCTTCATTCCGAAATTGATGAACAACCATATTGGAATTATATATTCCAATATGGTTGAATTTCAAAGATTTTTCCCGTATTGTGCTGGGAAGGCCTGATCGGTTGGGGAAGTCACAGACACCGGCAGGCTAGGGGCCACCATCAATCGGAGGCTTTGTTAGTTCCAGAAGAATCACCGATCTATGACTACGACCGACTCACTTTCCCGATTTCATACCTTCATGGCTGCCTACGAAAGCTGCCGCTCATCCGCGCTTGGTAGCGCGTTGCAAATGACGCCGGTGGCTGCACGTGCGCTTGGCTTGATCTGCGCGTTTCCCGGAATGACCCTGCATGAATTGAGTTGCATCCTCGGAGGGAGTCAAGGTCAGGTCATCGGGGCCGCGTTTGACCTGCATCACCTCGGGTATATCGAACGAATCGAAGAGCGGAATGACGAAGGGCGGCGGCTGCTTCAACCGATCAGGGAGCGTATGCTTGGTTTCGACGGTTATCATCGCCTCGTCAACAACCTTGCGGCCGAGGCTGGGATTGCTGAACAACTGGAAGCGTTGCTTCCGAGATTTCAGGATGTGCTGCTAAAGGCTCTAGAGGAATTGCAGGGCGACGCGCAGAGCGTCCAGTATCAGGCACAGCGTCGGATCTTGTCGCGTTTCGCGTGATCAATGCCGGCGATCTTCCAACGCATCGATGTCACGATTTGCTGAACGAGATCTGCACATGCAATTCGAGAAGTTGTTCGAAGAAAGGGTATGGCCGGAGACGCCGGAGCGCCTTGGCGTCATGTCGGTTGATTCGCTCAACCGCGGATGGAAGTTTGTGGCCGCAGAGTTCGGCTATCTCATCGCACACGCGAAGGACGGCAAGGATGCATTGCTTGGTCGCATGTGCAGGCGCGATGATGGAAAGTTCTGCGTCGAAATCGTTGTGCGTGCCCCAATCGAAAACAATGCGCTTGGCCGTTACGTGTTCTGGCATGTCGATTCAACCGATAAGCAGCGTTACGCCCGGCGGCTTTATGAGGTAATGCGTAGCCACCTCGATAGGCAGTAGATGAAGAAATTTGATAGTCACGATATAGAGTAGGGAGCCAACATGCTGCGCCCGACTAAAGAAGAGTTTCGGCGCTGGGGTGTAACGGGACTCAGGTTCTTCGGAACGTACCTGCACCGCAATCCGCGCTTTTACAAATACACTTGGCAAATATGGACGCCCGATTCGCCGCTCGAAGGATCGGAATTCTTCGAGCACGGTCCGCGCTATAGCACGGCGCAATTCGTTGAAATGGAGAAGCGGTTGTTCGATGCTGGCGCGTCGGGATTCATCTACAACCGACAACTGCCTCGTCTCGGGCTCGGTACGCCGTTTGACTTGACGTACCCCCGATGGGCAGACCGGGAATGGGCGCTCGCATGGGAAGATGACCCGGACGCGGAATGGAATGGGCACAAGTGAACGGGACACACAGCCGTGGTTTGCTTTGCCGTGAATCCCGGTTTTGTACGCCTATTATAAATCCTCAAAGTGCCCCAAATTCAGGCGAGCTGGAATCGTCAAATACTGCAGATTCATGCGGGTTGCAGCAGCGAGTCGATGACTTTTACGGCCTTGCGACTTGCGTCATTCGGGCTCAAGTGAGCGTAGCGTTGGGTCATCTTCGGATCGCTGTGCCCGAGCAGCACTGACACTTCATACAGGCTGACACCAGCCTTGACCAGCTTGCTCGCGAACGTATGGCGAAACGTGTGCAGCGTAACGCGTCCACCGCGCTCCTTCACGGCAGCCGGATCGTTTAGTCCGGCGCGCTCGATCGCCTTCTTGATTGACTTCGTGCTGTAGCCGCGTTCGTTGCCGGTGCGATCCTCGAACACATATCGTTGACCCGGCCTGCGTTCGTCCCACCGACGACGGAGGATCGTTTCCAGCCGGGACGTCATGTACAGCACGTCCTCGTTTCTTACCTTGCTCCGGTACAGATTGATTGTGCAGGCATCGAGGCTAATCGCCGACCACGGAATGTTTGCGACCTCAGAGTAGCGACACCCCGTATCTAGCAGGAAAACCGTGATGTCGTAGTTATCCTGCACATTCCGCGTCATCTCGGGTGTCCGCATTTCTAACGGCTTTAAACCGTTTCTAAGCCGCTCCGGATCGAGTTCGAGCAATAACGCCGACTCCTCGCTGGAATCCAGATATCGAAGCCTATAAGAAGTCTTAAGCGCGGGAAACACGATCTCGCGATTCACTTTGAAGCCGAGCTTCGTCATCTCGTTGATGGTCGCGCGCAGCAAACCAATCTCGTGCTTGATCGTCGCGGGCTTGTCGCCTTCGGCTTTGCGTTTCGCAACGAGGACTTCGAAATCGCGCGTTGTCAGTTCGTGCAACCGCGTGTCGGGCGAAAATCCATAGCAGGGCAGCTTCGCCTTCGTCTTCGAATGAAGCTTGTACCCCATCGCTTTACGGATACCCGACCACATGCCGCTGTAATAGGCGGTGCCCTTGCGGGCCTCCACGTACTGCTCCAGCGCATCCTTTACTGTGATTTCGGGTGAGTCACCGAGGTATCGTTCGCTGTGGGCGCGGTTGCGGAACTCGCGTTCGACTTGCGCGGCCTTCGTCTTGTTCGGCGTGCCGGTCGAGCCGAAGAATTTCTTGCCCTGAATCTGGAACTGGTAGTACCAGTTTTTGCTGTTGTTTCGGCGGATGAGTGTCATGTGTGTTGCTCCTTACAGAATGTAATTGATGAGCAACACCATCCGGGCTGACACGGAGTATGACAACAGCTTTCGCCCATGCCAGCGAACAAATTTCCGGGAGAGATTGCGGCCGCAGACAGCGACATCTCCGGCCACGTCGCTCGGGCGTTACAGATAACTCGCCCCTTTAGCAACTCAGGAAAAAGAGCTTATCTATTTTTTAATGAACACCCCGCGCCTGTCGGGCAATTGAAAGCTTATTCAGGTTCAGGACGAGAGCAATGGGGCAAAGAGAGGAGGGGGCGGAGCAGGTTATGAATTGGAATGGACGTTCGCGCGGCGCGCTAATCGGTGTACAGGCTGTATGGAAGAGGGCACGCGCGGTGCAATTTCGCAGATAAGACGCCGCTTTATCAACACAAGCAAAACACTTGTCTACGAATTGATGAATATCCGCGCGCTTGTCGGATCGGGGGGCAGACCAGTGATTTGACAGTCAGTAGTCTGGTGCGGTAATCTGCGGCCCGCTGATTCGAGAGTAGGCAAGCGTGAGACACGCTACTGATACATAGGTAGTGGTATTGAACCTTTCCGGCGACAGGTAACGTGCGTCGTCATGGGCTTCCAGGTGGAAGCCGGCCCGGTGGAAGACCGGGCGGTTAGGGGGTATAGGCAATCGAACCAGCCTATAGCGAATGATCTTCGGGGTCATTCGCTATAGGCTGGCCCGTGTGCCTGCCCACTCTCCTGGTTGGTAGCCATTGGTCAAGTCCTTTTTCATGGAGATGACGATGGTTACGAACACTTTCCCTAAGACTCCCCGGCGTCCGATTGCTGACGATGTCTGCTCAACACGCAATTCCCTTTCTGAGGGGCCGACCGAGGCTAACTCGATCCCAGTATCGAGCATTGCGACGCTGAAAGTCGCGATCAATTATCGCGTCAAAAACAAGATTCTGCCTGACGATGCGGCTGGTCGGAAGCGTGCGAATTGGACGTTCACGAATCGTGAGCTTACCCCTGAAGATTTCATCGAGCAGGTAAGTTCAGGGTTTGCCTTTTGTCCCTGGCTGAGTGGACGTCGGCATCCCAGTAATTTCCGGTGCATGCAAGTGCTGGCTGTGGACGTCGATTTCGGTCTGACGATTGATGACGTTCTGGCTAACAAATTCTTCGAGACGTTCGGGTGGTTCATCTATACGACATCGAGCCATAAACCGGACGCGCATCACTTCCGGGTTGTGTTTTTGCTGGCGCAGCCAATCGATACAGTAGAACGGATGAATCAGGCATATACCGGTATTAGGATGATTGTCGGAGGCGGTCTTTGCAGTAAAGACGCGTCTCGCATGTTCTATGGCTCGGAGAATTGTGAGATTTACCGTGCAGGCCATGTGCTTCCGGCAGAACAACTTGAATCCGTGATTGAACTCGGCCAGATCGCGATTGATTGTCGCGAGTATGTTGAACACCTGCGGCGTGACTTGAATCGCCAGTGGCATGTTCATACATCCGATTTCCGGCCTATCGAACGCAAGCTGGTTGACGCCTGCTATTCGGATGGGGAGTAAGCCATGGATTTGAACATTTCCAATGCTTTTGGTCCGTGCTCGACTGATACCTCTACGGGCATCGAGGTAGTCCGCGACCGCGAGCACTTTCCTCCGACACACCAAGCGAGCGAGATCGAAATTTGCAACATCACGACGCTGAAGGTTGCGATCAATCGGCACGTCAAAAACAAGATTGCCCGCGATGATTCCGTCGGTTGGTCCAAGGCCACCTATAAATTCGAGAATCTGGAGCTTGCGCCGGATGCCTTCATCGAGGAAGTGCGGGCAGGTTACGCCTTCTGCGCGTGGCTGAAAGGGCAACGCAAGTCGACTAATTTCCTGTGCATGCAGGTACTGGCAGTCGATATTGACTCCGGGCTGACGGTTGAAGATGTCCTCGCGAATCCGTTCTTCAAGAAATTCGGATGGTTTATCTACACGACGCCGAGTCATCGTCCGGACGCGCACCGGTTCCGGATTGTGTTCCTGATGGAGCAACCGATCGAGACTGAGCAGCGGATGAATCTCGCCTACACTGGCATCATCCGTATGTTTGCGGGCGACCGTTCTTGTACGGATGCAAGTCGTTTGTTCTACGGTTCGGAAAATTGTGAGGTCCATCGCGTCGATCACGTACTTCCGATGGAACAGGTCGAGTACGTTATCGAACTGGGCGAGAACGAGATTCACAACGATGGGCGCTCCATTTCTGCGGGTGGTCATGCAAATAGTCGCTCGTCGGTGGCACTCGATAAAGACGAGATTATCAAGACCGAAAGCGACGGGACATATCTGCTTCACGAGTTGACGCGGGGAACGCGTGTTTTCTGCCCGCGTCATATGGACAAGCACGCCAGTGCGTTCATTGTTACGTCAAAGGCTGGGCAGAATGGCGTGTATTGCAGCGCATGTGCGCAGACCTTCTGGCCGAAGTGGAATCACCGCTCGCACCTCCACATGTACGATTTTTATGCATTCGAAGACGGGCTGATCGAGATCGACTACGAGGAGCAATTGCAACATCCGTCAGAGTGGCTTGACGATGAAGCGCCGGTCGAGTACCGCGAGATGGTGGACGAAAAAGCGGTGTTTGTGAGGGACGTGCAGCTCCTCGGTGATGCCGGATTTTCCGATTTCGCGGATGGGGTGAATTGCGTTCGTAGTCCGAAAGGAACCGGAAAGACCTTTTTGCTTGAGCGCGCCGTAGAGAAATGGAAGGCTGAGGGGAAATCTGTCCTGTTGATTGTGCACCGGCAGGTGCTTGCTGAATCCCTCGCCAACCGCCTCAAGATGCACAACTATCTGAGGAAGCTGGAGGTCTACGAAGATCGCGACGAAGCGCTCAGGCACTGCGTAGTGTGTCTCGACAGCCTCGCTCGCTATCTCAATCCGGTACGTCATAAGTATGATGTGGTAGTCATCGATGAAATCGAACAGGTGTATTCGCATGTGTTGTCGGACACTCTCGCTGGGAACAAGCGGAAGTATTGTTTCAACCTGTTGCATCTCTACATTCGCCGGGCGAAACAGGTGGTACTGTGCGATGCCGATCTCGGTTGGCTGACCTTTAATATCACTGCCCGGCTTCGGGATGACGTGGGACCCGTTCGCTTTTACGTCAACCGGTTCCGCAAGAATCAGGATCCGACGCAGCCAAGGCATGTAGTGCATATGTACGCGAGTGAAGCTCAATTGCTCGATTACGCGGTTTTCGTTGTTGGGAGTGGTGGCAAGCAGTTCATCGCGTGCAATTCGAAGAAAAATGCGAAATCGATCAAAAAATTGTTGCAAGGTCGCTACGGAGAACGGATCAGGTTGAAAATTGTGACGTCTGATAACTCGACCACCGATGAATGCCGCCGGTTCATCGCGACTATCCAGGAGACGTCGGCAGATTATGATGTGCTGATTGTGTCTCCGTCGGTGGGGACGGGTGTTGACATCAACATCCCCAAACATCTGCCTCAATTTACACACGTATTTGGCTTTTTCGACGCTGCGGTCACTACACATTTCGAAATGGACCAGCAGCTTGCCCGTGTGCGCAATATGACGGAGCAGCACGTCTGGGTTTCGAAAGCGCGCCTGTATCTTGAATACGAGGTCGATGCTGTAAAGCAGAGCATCTTGTCACGTGGAGAACTGCCCGAAGTGCTGAAGGGATTCGATTGGGAGGGGCGCCCGCAATACGATGAGGATGACAAGTTGATCGAGGTCTATGCTCAGGTCAAGTCTATGCGTCACGCATCGCTCAATAACGTCCGCGAGCACTTCATTGAGTTGAAGAAGCGTGAGGGGTGGGATGTGGTCGAGGCAAGGCACGACCTGACAGAAGATCCGAAGAACTTGCAGAAGGCGTATTACGGCGCAAAGAAAGCTGTCGTGGAAGAGGAGTTCGATGCGATTGTGAATGCCTCCCGCATTGACCGCAAGCGTTACCTCGAATTGTGCGACAAGCAGACCGTGAGCATCGCCGAGAAGGCTCAGATCTCTCGCTACCAGATCGAAGCCTTCTACGGCGTGAAGGAATTCTCTGCCGATTTGGTGCGGCTGGATGACCACGGCCGTTATCGCGAATGCGTGAGGTTTAGTTCGGTATTCTTTTCCAACAAGTATCAGCGCAATCAGTTTGCCTTGTTCGACCACAGCGTGTCGGTAACGGAGCGGGACGATTACGTCCGGAAGTGCAAGCTGCTGGAGAAACTGCTTCGCGCTGCCGGTGTGGTGGATGAGAAAGGCAGGCCGGATACGTTTGCCGAGTTCGAGTCGCGGACACTCGATGCCTTCATCGATGCCGTTGAACTGCACGTTCAGCAAATTGGGCTGGTGCTTGACGTGCGTGTTCGGGATGACTTGCGTAAAAAGCCTATGCTCCAGCTCAAGGCCTTCTTGAAGTTGATTGGCATCGAAACGGCGAGGAAGAGTCCGGACTATGAAGGGCCGAAGAAGATTTACAAGTACTCGCTCGACCTGAATTCGATTGATTTGATTGAGAAGTACCGGAAGAACTACATGAAGGGGATGACGGAAATTCGGCTTCAGCAAAACGTACTCGATGGTGGGGCAATGCTTGTCGTGACCGAGACGCCCGAAAAACAGAAGCGGATTAGGTTTGTGAACATCGATAAGAAGCCTAAAAAGAAGTGGGAGGAACTCACGCCTCGTCAAAAGCAACGGGAGTCGCTCAAGATGCCGAGGAAGATTGCCTCTAGCAAAAAGAAGAAGGAGGAAAAGTTTGTCGCTATTCCGATCAAGCCAATCGATGATTAATCGTAGTGCTTATTAAAGATCCGCGATATTCAATAATTTGTAGATAAGTGTTTTCTCTGTGTTGATAAAGCGGTGACTTATGTACTCGAAATGGGGCCAACGATAAGTTGGCCCCACGGCAGAATCTTAATAAGCTGATGACCTAGCACGGAGATCCCCGTTAGATCAAGGGGATATGAGGTGGGAGGGAAAGGTGACGTGAAAACTGTCGCTGTTGCGCACCGGATTTCACGCTGCCGGCTACCCGTACGATGACACCATTGATCGGTTGATCCGCGATCTAAAGCAGACGATCAGCAGGCGGCACAGGGCAATCGTTACCGCTGCTTGGCCGAGCTCGACGAACGTTTTGGCGCTCAAGCGCATTGCGGACGCACAGGGCCGATCTCACTTGGCAGATAGTGGCGAGCCTCGATTCACATCTACTCGTCGAGCTCTAGGTGCATCCCGGCCAAAAGACGATGCGCTAACTGAATCTCATCATCAAGCGCTCTAGAAAAGTTCATTGCAAACATCATGAAGCCTGCTGCAACCTCGTCAGCCTCGTCAGCGAATTTTTGTACTTCAGCCAGTTCTAATTCGACATTTTTTTGTTCATGACGAATTGTGGCTCGCACATTGAATCCCAGCTCGGTTGCAAAAGTCTCCATAAAGAGAGGGTTGTGTGCGATGGTATTGCGATTGGCCATGACCGGCCAATATTTTCTCTTATGATCCTTTAGCGCCTTTGCCAGAGTATCAGATAGATCTTCCTTGGCGGATTTTGAAATCCGTTCTACTCGCTGTGAGAAATCCTCGATCCGCCAACTTTCTAGATCTTCGGGAGAAAGAACTTCTAGAATCTCGTTCACTGATCTTTCAATGCTGGCCGCTGCGAGGATTAGTCGCCCAACCGGATCTATCCACTTATCCTGCTCCGCCTTCGCGTGTCTCAAGAATTCTTCTGGCGACATCGAGTTCTCCTTTGTATTGTCTACGCTGCGCGCATTGTACGCGCGACCTTAAATCTATCGCGTATATCACTGAGCTTCACTTGTCATGTCGTGACGTACTCGTTTTAGCTTGTGAGGCTGTACCTCAACGCGAGTGTCTGCATGTTCTGTCGTAGGACTCAATTGATCTGGCGATGAGGCAGCTATCGGACTTCCGCTGAACGCTGCTTTCCATCCGGCGGCGAAAGTCTGAATTTGGGCGGGCGTGGTTTGCGTTAGCTGTGCCAGGCCGAGTATTCCGATGAATACGCCAAGCGTCGTTAGGCGCGTTTGCATCTTTGCTTCAAAAGCAGACTCAGTTGCCGTTCTCTCTATCCGGATAATTTCTGCGATTCGCCCAAGTTGATCGACGAGTTCGTGGCGGAGCGAAGCGAGAAGCAGGCGGTCGTGGATAGCGTTATACAATGGGCCGATCTCCGTTGTGAAGACTCGGGCCGGCGCGTCGAAGTAGTAGCTAGCGATGAAGCGAGAGATTTCCGAATGCATTGCTTCAGTGCGCTTCACCTTCGAGTCGTCGCGGCAGCATTCGGCAAGGTCGTGGATTGCTTGCTCTAAAACTCGATGGTAGGCGAGCCCGAGCATATATGCGGCTAAGGCGCGTCCTGCGCGGTCGCCGCCGGGCTCGGTTGAGAGTATCGCCATGCCTTTTGCATCGACTGTTGCTCGCACGCGTGCAACGGTCGAATAGTCGTCTTCGGTCAGGGTGGCCGTGCCACGAAAGAACGTCGATATTTCGCTGAACATTGTTGCGGCGGTACTGTTCGACCAGACGAAACGACCAATTTCGTATACTACCGTGCCTTTCTCTGCAAGTTGATTGGCTCGACCCCACGCGTATTTCATCGCGGTTTCGCTCAGGGTCTCGGTCGGGCAAAAGCAGAATACGACCGAACGATCAGAAGCTGAGAAGAAGCGGTAGGCGATTGGGTCATTCGCGTTTTGACGGACGCTCGTCATGGTCGAACTGTGAACGGGACCCAGAAAATACTCCCCTTTAAGGGGGGTATTCAGTTGTAGCGTTTTTATTGGCTGTTCGATACGGTAGATGATGCCTTGCACTTCGATCTCCTGCGACGGTCCTTATTGGGTTGCAACCCACCTAGCACTATTCGGCTACTTGTTTACGGCGATTGTTTAAAAAACTGTAGAGGCCGAAGGCGCGTGCGTCGAAGGTGTAAATTGCGTGCGGAAGTTCCGTTCAAAGGCATACGCGACCGGCCCCGGATGGCCTACGGCGGAATCCTAATAAGCTAACGGCCTCGCTCAAAAATCCCCGCCGGATCAAAGGGATAGAGGCGATGTAGACGAGGGTGACGTGAAAACTGTCACTGTTGCTCGATGAATTTCGAGGTGGTCGGCGTTGTGTTGGTCGTGGTCGTTCGCTTGCCGTTGCCTTGAAGGTCGATCTGCTGGACCCTGGACGCACTTTCAACGAATGGAGTGCGACCATGGTCGATCTGAAGCAGGGTGTGGCAAGCAAGGACGAGAAAGCGGGCAAGTCGGTTGCTGTTGACCCGAAGGCAACTGTTGTTGCGCCGGCCACAAGCTTGACGGCGAACGATACCGTAGCGAAGACTGAACCAGCTACGCCAACGAAGATGGAGTTGGCGACGGAGATCTATAAGCGCATGCGCGCGGTGAAGGACGTTACGAGGAAAGACATCATCGAGAAGTTCATCGCCGAGGTGAAGCTGACGAAGGCTGGTGCGAGCACCTACTACCAACTCATCAAAGACAAGCACGAGCCGCAGGGCAAAAAGTAATCGATGTTGCGATGCAATAAATCGGCTCCTTCGGGAGCCATTTTTTTGTCTCTTTTCAGCCCGGTCCGCTTACGCAGCTACGAGTACTGTATATTTGCACAGCATAGCTTTCGTCATAACGATGACGTGGAGGATGCTATGGGTATGCGCATACCAAACAGCCTTGCCGGGCTCGGAATGGTTCCACCATATAGCCTTGCCCAGATGCTGGGGATGGTGCCGCCACCTGCATCCAGCGTGCCGCAGTGGATGCACGTCACGTCTCGTTTTTCGCAGTTTCTCGTGAACCTTCAACTGACAGCCGCCCAAGACGCAGACGGGCGGCGGAAGAAGGCTGGGGTTGTCTCGTGCCTCAACAGTGCCTACTACGGCTCGACCTCAGAGTTCGATAACTCCTTTTACATTGGTTCGTGGGGTAAGGGGACGGCAATTCGTCCGCCACGTGATGTAGATGTATATTTTGTGCTGCCATCAGCGGCATATGGTCGGTTTGGTGCGTACGGATACAATCCGCAATCCGCTTTGCTGCAAGAGGTGAAGCGTGTCCTTCAGCGAAGTTATCCGACCACAACCAACATTCGCGGTGATGGGCCGGTTGTGTTGGTCGGATTCGATTCGTATAGCGTCGAGGTGGTGCCCGTCTTTTTTGTCGGAGACTTTCGCTATTGGGTGTGCGACACGAAAAATGGCGGGTCATACAAACAAACAGCGCCATGGGCGGAAATCGGTCACATCGAAAACGCAGACAAGCGGAACGCGAACAATCTGCGTCCGCTGATCCGCATGCTGAAATCGTGGCAGGCGTGCTGTTCGGTGCCGATCAAGTCGTTTCATCTTGAACTCCTTGCCGTCGACTATCTTGATCAATCTCAATGGCGTTTTAAGAACATCTTTTGGTACGACTGGGTTGTGCGCGACTTCTTTCTCTACATGATCAGTCGAGCGAACACCTTTGCGACTGCGCCTGGGACGGGCGAGTATATGTGGCTGGGTGAGACTTGGAAAAGTAAGGCAGAGAGCGCATATGCTCGGGCTGCTAAAGCTTCAAGCTACGAAGCTCAGAATATGATGATTGCTGCTGGCGAGGAATGGCAAAAGATCTTTGGTTCCAATATTCCAAGGACGGTTTGATGGACCAACAGACACAGAACATGATAGATGAGTGCAAGCGGCAGGAGGAATCCTGCCTTTATACGTCGGCGTCACTTTTCGAATGGTTGAAAGTGCTTCGCTTCTGGCGAGTCATCTTCGTCATCCTACCTATAGGTTTAGGTGCAGTCGCGACAGCGCCGTTGCTGGCAAAGCAACCGGGGTTCGAATGGTTGACTGCGATGTGCGCGTTGCTCGCAGGAATTTTTCCGGCAATCTACAAGGGACTTGATCTCGACGTAAGCTTGCAATCGATCGCCGACAATGCTCATGCATTCAAGGTGCTACAGGACCGCTTTCGTCAAGCGTGGCGCGTTGCAGCGCTTGGTCCGAGCGGAGAATTTCATGACCAATTCAAGGATCTGACTGACCGCATGGACGCAGCTAGGTCGATAAGCCTGACAGCGCCTGAGCGATATTTCCTAAAGGCGAAAGCTAAGATAGAAGCAGGGCACTATCGTTTCGAGGCCGATAGTTGATGGGTCGAATAAGCTTGCCACGATGACTACGTAGACGCTTCCGCTGAAAACATCCATATGAGCCATCGCACGTTAGAAGATCATTTCAGAGGCCTGTGGAATCGGGCTTGCAAGTTGCCATCGTTGGACAGTCTTAGCCCGGAATTGATTCGGGAGTGGGCGGCCGAGCGTGGCCTGACTGTCGATCATGTGGCGGAGGGCGATATCGGTACGTTTGTTACCACAAAGAGCATCGTGCTGACGGTAGATGGGCAACAGGCAGGTTTCCCAAAAATTCCGCCAGAGGGAGACGCAAACTGGCAGCTGCGTCGCCAGTTTGCAGATAGGGATGCCGGGCTTTGGGACAAGCTGGAGTGGTTTTCCCCTCTTTGGGTATCCATGGGCGCGACCCGAGAGTTGCTTAAGGCGGTCGAGAATTGCTCCAAGGAGCGAGCGCTCCAGCAATTTAACTACCATACATCGACCATATACACTCTTCCGTTTCAGGCAGTGTGTATTGCGCAAATCATGCCGGGAGCGCGTAGCCTTCGGGATGTTGTTCCCCTAGCAAGGGAAGCGTATCTTGCATTTTATAGTGGCTATCGCGCATCCAGCATCTCCGCTTTGATTCCAGCTTTAGAAGGAGCGCTGACGCGAATCGTTAGCCAAGGTGGCGGCGAACCTACCATAGCGGAGAAGATCGATCAGGCGATTGACCGAGCCATCGAATGTGCTGCCCGGCTGCATTTTCACCAGATATGGGTTCCGCATGAGTATTTGACCCTCGATTATCTCTACCCATTGGACGAGCGTGTTTTCACTTTTGAGTCATTTCGCCGCTGGCTGAAAACATCATTTTTTCAGAATACTGCTCAGTACGGTGGAACCACTTGGCTCAACAGGCATCTCTTCGCGCACGGGGTATCGTCAGACTGGCAGCAATCCTCGAATTTCACTCGGTTGATCGTGGCTCTGGCGACAATGGGGGTAATCGAAGCATGGCATGACGAGTCAAACAGCGTTTCACTGTTCTTTCCTGAAATGAACGAGGACAGCAAGTTGCTTTGGCAGCAGGCACTGTTCCAAGGGCAAGCCCAAGCCGCACTAAAAGTGATTGAGCAAAAGACTTATCACAAGCATGGGCGACTTGTCCCAGAGATGCCAACCGATAATGGTGCGCTGTTGCGCAAGGCCATTCTGATGGAGGACTGTATCAATGACTTGGTTCGTCCTTTACGAAATGCTGGATGGCAGGTGCATGTCGGTGAGCCAGACAACGAGGCGCTGTATGTGCTCGTGACTGCAAGCGCTAATGATCGAAAGTTTGGTGTCGCCTTGCTCTATAGTTGTGCGACCGCCAATGCGATTTATCGGGAGCTCGCGAGCAAGTGCGAGGCCGTCCTGTACCGTGGAGCGCCATACAATCAGAGCGGGTACGCATACGGAATTATGGTCCATGTTGGGCCCGTAACCGGTTGGCAGCCGCCGAAGCCTTTATAGTGCTTACGGATACCTTCTCCGCCTATAAGGAGTGAGGGCGAATCCGGAGATCGAGTCGCTTAGGATGGCACTGAGATGACGTCTGCTTGTCGTGACTGTTGATGGAAATATGAATGGTGGAGCTTGATAAACGATGAAATGGTGCGATGCTGATTTGCTTGCTCTTGATCGAATCTATGCTGAATCGGGTGTCGCATTTCACGCGCGACCGTTGCGCGCCGCCGCTGATTTGCTGGGGAGCGAGTTTGTTCTCGGCGTTGTTGGCAACAGTGAGGCCGAGGAGATCATGGATGCCTATCAGCGTCTGATCCCGGAAGTGAGTACGTCGTGGCCGGGGATGGGCATTGGTCTGGCAGCTTCTGTCGATCGAGTGCGCAAAGTCGTCGTCGCTGTTGCGCTGGGTCAACCTGCCATTAGTCTAGAGCAGGGACTCGGTTTCGCCTCTAGGTCGGAATGGCAGCAGTGGTGCCGTGACGATCCTGTCATCGCTGCTGGCAACGCGTTCGCGTTTGCAGATATCTATGACTTTACCTATGGGTTGAATGAACTCGAAGGTGGCAATGCTGTTGCGATTCAGTACTGGCGCCTAGCTCTTTCGAATCTGGAAGATGTGGCGAACAGCCTCTTCAACGGTTATAGCGTAGCCTCTATTTCGCAGCCGATTTGCATGACGGCTGAACTGGCGATGAAAGGTGCTCTGATCCATCTTGGAGATGATCCGGCAGAGCTTGCGAAGGGGCGCATCGGGCATCGACATTCTGTCCTCGCTGAGAGGTTGGCGAAAGCCTGCGCGCCCGTGACGACTCGTTACTGACATTGGCGGCTTCCAAATTGCCAGATTACGTGGGGAGCAGGTATCGAGACGCAGGACTGACCCGGCTTGATGTGGTGAAGCTTGCCGTTGGCGTTCAGTTCATTGCGGCATCGTCCGCTCGGCGCATATCCGGTCGTGATTTCGCTCAAGTACTGGAGCAAGATCAGTGGCCGGGACCACGCACATCCATCTTTGGATGACGGGGCGCCCGCTCGCGGCCTGAAAATTCCTAGCCATCAAGATGTAAGAAGCTATGCCGTTAGCTTCTTACCGTCGGAACTGGAATGAAAACTGGCGTCGCCGTCAAACCCGCATGACACGTGGTTTTCAATGGTGCCCGCTGGAAAACCACTTCCAAAACCCGCATGAATAGTGGCTTTGCTCAAGCCGTTGCAGCTTGGGAAGCTAGGGTATTACCATTATACGACGCCCGCAGAGCATACAATTCTACTCGGGAAACGGTGTTCAGCGCAAATCTGCCACCGTTTCCCGCCGAGGGACCGCGTCGTCAGATCACGAAGTAAGTCAGCTGAACGGCTGCGCGGGTGACCACCATCAACAGGACCTGGACGATCACGAATAGCAGGATCGGCGACAGGTCGATCCCGCCGAGTTGCGGCAACACGCGACGCAGCGGATTCAGAAACGGGGCCGTCAGCTGATACAGAATAGGCATGGCCGGCGAGCGCGGATTGAGCCACGACAGCAGGGCCATCAGGATCGTCATCCAGATGATCAGATTCAGCGCCCACTTGATGAGCGTCAGCACCGCGACGATGAGCAGCGTCGGCAGCAGGCCGAGCGGATCCGCGCCGGTGAGCACGACCATCAGCACCACATAGACGATCGCTGCGAGCAGCGCCGCCACCAGCGTCGCCCAGTCGATTCTGCGCGTGCTCGGCAGGATGTGCCGCAGGGGCAGGACGATCCAGTTGGTGGCTTGCAACACGGCATTCGTCACCGGGTTGTAGGGCGGCATGCGCACGACCTGCAGCCAGGCGCGCAGCAGCAGCGCCGCGCCGAACAGCGTGAAGACGGTGTTGAGCAAAAAACGGCCGATATCGCCAAACATCTCTTGTCCTTATGCTTCGGAGGGCGGCCGCCGATCGGCCGCGGGGTGCCAGCGAGGACCGATCGGTGCGCGCTGGCGGTTCGTTGGGATAGCACGCGCGTTGGGCGCGGTGGTTCAGTGAGGCTGCTTGCGTCTGCACGCGACGGCTGCTCGAATCGGTTGCCGCCGTTTCGCCACCGTCCGATCGTCATCACACGGAAATCTTGATCTCGCTGATCAGAATCATGCCGTTGCCGCCGTCCGTGTAGTTGGGGATGTCAGCCATCAGGCGCTCGGAAGCCGGCTTGAAGACCTTATAGAAATCGTCCGTGCTGTCGAACAGGAAGTGGCCCGCGGCGACATACGGCGGCGGCGTTCCCGGCGGCCCGGCATTGATGCCGACATCGACCGACCAGCCCTTGAGCGACGGCCCGAACAGCTGCGCCGCGAGCGGCATGTGCGTGGCGCAGTAATACTCCACGTCGAAATGGCCGTTTTCCCGGTACGGATAGAGGATGCTGACCTTGATCATTGTGCGTTCTCGTCTGTTGGTCTCGATGCGCGGCGTTCGCGGATTGCATGCGGCGCCGGACGTCACATTATCACGGCTTACTTGACGCTTGCACCTGCCGCCGCCTGAATCAGCGAGCGTTTGAGCGAATCTTCGACGGTCGCGGCGATCGCCTCCAGTGCGGCGGGCGGGGCGACGCGGCGTTGCGCGAGCCCGAGCGCGCGCCGCGACAACAGACCGTAGAGCGCCGCGTGATCGCCGCCGAGCCCTTCGAGCAGTGCCAGCTGCCGGGCCACGACCCCGTTGTCGCCGCGCGAGACCGGTCCCGCGAGCGCGTCGGGCAAGCCCTTGTCGCGCGCGGTTTCGATTGTGCCGGCGAGCATCGGCAGCAACGCGCGCAGGGCGTCGTCTTCGGCAAAACCGAGCGTGCGCCATAGCGCGACGCATTCGGCGAGGCTGCACAGCGCGAAGCTGGCCGCGTAGTGAGCGGCGGCGTGATACAGCATGCGGCCGCCCGCCGGAATCGACAACGGGTGGCAGCGCAAAGCGACGGCCAGCGCGGTCAGCGTGTCTTTCAGCGGGCCGTCGGCTTCGATCGTCACCGAGCAGCCGGCGATCCGTTCGATATCGGCGAGCTCGCCGCTAAAGAGGTAGAGTGGATGAAATCCGCCGATGGACGCCCCCTGGTCGCGCGCCGGGGCGAGCAGTTCGACCGGCGAAGCACCGCTGCAATGCACGAGCGCCTTGCCGTGGCGGCTCGCGGCGTCTGGGCCGAACCGCAGTGTGTGCGCTGACGAACCGATGCTGTCATCGGGAACGGCTAAAAACACGATGTCGGCTGTGTCGACCACCTGCTGCGGGTGGTCGGATGCCGCGCAATGCTCGATTTGACTGGCAAGCCGGCCGGCAGAGGCCGCTGAACGGCTCGCCACCGCTGTGACCGGGTAGCCGGCGCGTGAAAAGCTCAGCGCGAGACAACGTGCGAGTCGGCCGGCACCAATGAAGCCGATGCGTGGCAAAGGGGGCTGGGACATGATTGCCGGCTCCAGACGGAACGTTTGAACGGGAAAGCCGAAGTATCGCGCATTCGGTGTCGGCGGCGCGATCCGGCTTCGAATCGCCCGCGACAGTTCGGGGCCGATATGGCGCACGCAGCCAGCCATGCAGCGGCGCGGCGCTCGCAGGTTCAAAAGCTGCTCACAATGATTCGGACTGGTTTGGCAGTGGCTGTTTCCGGTACTTCGTTACACAGTCAGATTCGGGAGGTTCACGATGAGTATTTTTTCTTACCGAAAGCACCTGCGGTTCCTCACCCCTGCGCAGCGCCGTCGCTGGTGGGACCAGAAAAAGCGCCTGACGCCGCGCGTGCGCATTAGCGGCGCGTACGTCCCGCCCAGCGTTTCTCGAGAATTTACGTATGTGAAGGTCGGCTGAACCACCGGTCCGCACCGACGACAAATGCCCGGCATTCGCCGGGCATTTTCATTGGTCGCGCGGCTCTCGGTCCGCGCAATTCGTTGTCAGTATTGAAGTTAATTTGTAATCAAAGATTACCCAAATTCGACGCGGAAAATCGTATGCGCCGCTTGCAATTGCGCTAGTCCCGTTGGGACTGCGCGTAACCCTTTGATCACCGCCCGGTAACTGCGCTGCGGGGCCCGCCGTCGCGCTCGCATAGATGGGACGACGCATGCCGGCCCAACGCCGCGGATTGCAATTTGCAACAAATCTCAACAGATCCCTTTGACCTTTTTCGATAGATTGTTTGAGTAGCGTGCGATGCATGCGTAGTCGGCGTCCTCGATAGGCCGCGCCAGGAGAAAAAAGTGAAAAAGTTCGTTCCGTTTGTCGTTGCTGCACTCGGGCTGGGGCTCGCCGGGGCGGCAGAGGCTCATGTGTCTGTCGGTATCGGCATTGGCGTTCCGGTTGCGCCGGCTTATCCAGTGTATGCGGCGCCGCCGCCCGTCTATTACGCGCCAGCACCGGTCTACGCGCCGCCTGTTGTTTACGCGCCGCCGCCTGTAGTGGTGGGGGGTTATTACGGTTATGGCCGTCCGTATTATCGTCACGGCTATTACCGCGGTTATTACGGTCACGGTTACTACCGCCGCTAATCGCGGCAGGCAAAACATGATCGCCCACGGCGTAACGCCGGCTTGATTGCCGGGTTACGCCGTTTTTGTGTTTATGGGTTCTCCAGTTTCCGCGCGCATCAAGGCCGTCGTTCCAAAGCGTCGACGAAGCTGGGAGAATGGCTGCTTCGCAACCGCTCAAGAGAGTTTCGCCGATGCAAGCGCTTCCCGCTCCCAGTTTCGACGACGTACTCGACGCCGCAGCGCGTCTGGAAGGCGTCGCCCACCGGACACCCGTGCTCACCTCACGTACCTTTGACGAGCGCACGGGCGCGTCCGTGTTCTTCAAGTGTGAAAACTTCCAGCGCATGGGCGCGTTCAAATTCCGCGGCGCCTATAACGCGATCTCGCACTTCGATGCCGAGCAGCGCAAAGCGGGCGTGCTCACGTATTCGTCGGGCAACCATGCGCAGGCCATCGCGCTGTCGGCGCGCCTTGCCGGCATCCACGCGACGATCGTCATGCCGCACGACGCCCCCGCGGCGAAGGTCGCGGCCACCAAGGGCTACGGCGGCGAAGTAATTACCTATGACCGCTACACCGAGAACCGCGAAGAGATCGGCCGGCGGCTTGCGCAAGAGCGCGGCATGACGCTGATTCCGCCGTACGACCATCCGCACGTGATCGCCGGGCAGGGCACCGCGGTAAAAGAGTTGATCGATGAAACCGGCGTGCTGGACACGCTGGTCGTGTGCCTGGGCGGCGGCGGATTGCTCGGCGGCAGCGCGTTGTCGGCGGCGGCATTGAGTCCGGCGTGCACGGTGATCGGCGTCGAGCCGGCAGCGGGCAACGACGGCCAGCAATCGCTCGCACGCGGCGAGATCGTGCATATCGACACGCCGCGTACGATCGCCGACGGGGCTGCCTCGACGCATCTCGGCGATTACACGTTCGCGATCATTCGCGAGCGGGTCGCACGCATCGAAACGGTCAGCGACCAGCAGTTGATCGACACCATGCGCTTTTTCGCGCAGCGCATGAAGATCGTGGTCGAGCCGACCGGTTGTCTCGCCGCGGCGGCGGTGCTCCACGGCATCGTGCCGGTGAGAGGCCAGCGGGTCGGCGTGATAGTGAGCGGCGGCAACGTCGATCTGCCGAGGCTCGCGGAGTACCTGGCGTGAGCGAACGGTTTGGGGCTTGTGGATGCAAGCCGTTTTCCGGTCAGCTCGCCAGCTGCGAGGTCTGCACGATCAGATCGCGATACCCGTTGACGATCACGCTGTAAGAGAAGTACGCGAACAGAAGTGCGGATAGCACGTGGCAGGCGCGCAGCAAACCAACGCCCGCGCGCTTGCGTCCATGACTGCCGAGTCCGCATATAAAGATCGTCCAGCACAGACCGCCGAGAAAAAACCCGCCCAGGAACACCAGCGCGGCAGTGGGGCTGGTGGCCCCCGTTTTCGCGATCAATGCGCCGCCGACGGCGGCGAACCACAGAATGGCCGACGGCGACGACACGGCCAGCAGCACGCCGCGCAAAAAACCGCGCCACGCTGACGGATGCGACGCTTCGGTATTGCGAACGCCTGGCACCGCTGGCGCGGCCGCGGGAAACATTGCTTCGCGCGCCATCTTCCAGGTCAGGAACAGCAGGATCGCCGCGCCGCCGATCCACACCACCCAGCGCACCGATTCGAATTGCAGCAGCGCAGCCATGCCAGCGAGCGCGAGCGCCGCGTAAATCAGATCGCCGATGCAGGAGCCGAGGCCGAGCCAGAACCCCGGCTTGAAACCGTGCGACAGCGCGAGCGAAATCATCGCGACGTTCACGAGACCGATGTCCAGGCACAGCGACAACGACAGCAAAAATCCGTCCGACATCATTGAAAACGCGTGCATCGGTGCAACCGCTCCTTCGGCTTTTTTGTTGTCTGTGTCGTTCGGCTCGCGCCTTATAGGCCCAACTCGTTCCACAAGCTATCGACGCGCTGCTTGACCGCGTCGTCCATCACGATCGGGCGGCCCCATTCGCGATCGGTTTCGCCGGGCCACTTGTTGGTCGCGTCGAGTCCCATTTTGGAGCCAAGGCCCGCCACCGGCGACGCGAAATCCAGATAGTCGATCGGCGTGCGATCGACCAGCACCGTATCGCGCGCCGGATCGATGCGCGTGGTGATCGCCCAGATCACTTCCTTCCAGTCGCGGATATTGACGTCCTCGTCGACCACTACGATGAACTTCGTATACATGAACTGGCGCAGGAAGCTCCACACGCCGAACATCACGCGCTTGGCGTGGCCGGGGTAGCTCTTCTTCATCTGCACGATCGCCATGCGGTAGCTGCAAGCTTCCGGTGGCAGATAAAAATCGATGATTTCGGCGAACTGCTTCTGCAACAGCGGCACGAACACCTCGTTGAGCGCGACGCCGAGCACGGCAGGCTCGTCGGGCGGTTTGCCGGTGTACGTGGAGTGGTAGATCGGGTCGCGCCGCATCGTGATGCGCTCGACCGTGAAGACGGGAAACCATTCCTGCTCGTTGTAGTAGCCGGTATGGTCCCCGTACGGACCTTCGAGCGCATGCTCGTACGCGGCGCAAGCGCCCTTGACCGGCCGTGGCGGCGCGCCCGCGGGGGCGGGCGGCGGCGTGGCCTCCTGCGGATAGATGAACCCTTCGAGCACGATCTCCGCGCGCGCCGGCACCTGCAGGCCGTCGACGCCCGGCGTGAGGCACTTCGCGAGCTCGGTGCGCGCGCCGCGCAGCAGGCCGGCGAACTGGTACTCGGACAGCGTGTCGGGCACCGGCGTCACCGCGCCGAGGATGGTGGCGGGATCGGCGCCGAGCACCACAGCTACCGGGTACGGCTTGCCGGGGTTGCGCAGCGCGAATTCGCGGAAATCCAGCGCGCCGCCGCGATGGGCGAGCCAGCGCATGATCAGCTTGTTCCGGCCGATCAGCTGCTGGCGATAGATGCCTAAATTTTGACGGCTCTTATTCGGCCCTTTCGTGACGGTAAGACCCCATGTGATCAGTGGGCCGGCGTCGCCCGGCCAGCAGGTCTGGATTGGGAGTCTCGCGAGGTCGACGTCATGGCCTTCCCACACGATTTCCTGGCACGGTGGCGCGCTCACCGTCCTGGGTGCCATGTCCCAAACCGCTTTGGCCAGCGAGAACAGCTTGCCCGCATCCTTGAGCCCTTTGGGGGGCTCCGGCTCCTTCAGTGCGGAAAGCAGTCGGCCGACGTCGCGCAACGACTCCAGCGCGGCGCCGTCGCCTTCGCCGGCTTGCGCGTCGACGCCCATGCCGAGCGCGACGCGCCGCGCGGTGCCGAACAGGTTGCCGAGCACGGGAAACGTAGAGTGCGCCTTGCTCTCGAACAACAAGGCCGGACCGCCGGCGCGCAGCACGCGGTCGCATAGTTCGGTCATTTCCAGCCTGGGAGACACGGGTTGCGAGATACGGCGCAGTTCACCAATCGTTTCCAGGCGGCTGACGAAATCGCGCAGGTCTTTGTATTTCATCTGTGGCGGTTCTCTGCCGCGTGCGCGGCGAAAGGGGGGCGCGCGGCAGTTGGTCGCCCGCGCCCATGGAACCGGCGATTTTACCTGCGTTGCCTGGCGCACGTAGATCGACCAAATGACCTAGGCGCAACGGCGGAGCGCAGACCGCTCGAAAGGCCCATGCCGCGAGGTTTCGGACCCCTCCAGGCTCCCGCGTTATTACAATTAGTTATAATTTCATCCTTCTATAGTGTTGACGATCTATAAAACGGTGCATAGAATCCGTCCACATTGGTCGCAGGGCGTGCATCTTTTTACCACTGGCCCGGTCCCGTCCGACGCATCGCGTCACCGCCTTACCGATCCCCTGCACGGTATTTGACGGCTATTGAAGTCCCTACCAGCGCCTGCTGACGCTGGTTTTTCGCGTGGGAGCCAGCGCCTGCATGCAGTTTCGGCATGACGCGGGCTTTTCGAGATGGCTCCCCACAGACGGTATTGACCGTTTCCCGACGTCGCTGCTGCCCTAACCAGACAGAGCGCGCGATGTCTTGACTCTACGAACATGCGGTACCGCCGTTTTCATCTGCTGGCGGAGTTCGCGGATCATGCAACATGGGAGATCTGAATGAACGCCTGGTTATCCTGGCGTCCCGATGAGCGGATCGCGCAAGTTGTGCGCGGTGTGTTGCGTCGCGGGACGCGAATGAGTCATCACCTGTTCAGCATCGTCGGCGGTATCGCTGTGGTGCTGGCTATCGCACTGTGGCTGATGCCGGCCTGGCGCGGCGCCTTGGCCGCGCGCTTGATGCCGGTCATCTCCGCCGCTGTGCAGGCGGGCCCCGCCCGTCTGCTGCAAGGCCATCCGCTGCCGTCCTTCGGGCCGTCCAGCAATAGGGTTGCACCCGCCGACGACTCCCTGTCGTCCAACGCGCCGCTTGTTCCCGACACCGCAACCGGTGCGAACAACGGCAGCACCAGCCTCACCGTAAGCAATACCAGCTTCGACAGTGCTTTCGACAGTTCCGGTGCGGCCGGCATGGGCGTGGCAGCGCTGAGCGGGCTCGATCCGCGGACCATGCAAAGTGTCAGCGCGCTGGCGCGTCTGATTCCGGCGCAACGGGTCTCGGCCGATGCGCGCGACGATCGCGCGCTGGTTTCCAGCCGTGAACAGAATCTGGTGGCGACTTATCTGGCGCGGCGTTATCGCGTCGCTCAGGAACCCGTCAGCGAGCTCGTGAAGGCCGCGTTCGATACCGGTCGCGAAGTCGGTCTCGACCCGCTGCTGCTGCTGTCGGTAATGGCGATCGAATCGGGCTTCAATCCGTATGCCGAGAGCGGCGTGGGCGCGCAAGGTCTGATGCAGGTGATGTCCAAAGTGCATTCGGACAAATTCCAGTATTTCGGCGGCCAGAGTGCGGCGCTCGAACCGGTCGCGAACATCAAGGTCGGGGCCTTGGTGCTGAAGGATTGCATCGCGCGCGGCGGCTCGCTGTCGGGCGGCTTGAGGCTGTACGTCGGTTCGAGCACGCAGGACGACGGCGGCTACGGCGCCAAGGTGATGGCCGAGCGCGGCCGTCTGCGCGACGTCGCGCGTGGCCGCAAGGTGCCGATCAACGCACCGCAGGCGCCGGTTCTCACGGCATCGGCCAGCGCAAATACGGCAGCGGTTGCTGCCGGTGGGGGCAAGCGTGTACAGGTGACGCTCGATGGCGGCCGTCCGCTGAGCGCGGCAACGCCGGCTAAGACGCCGGATGTCGGGCAGGACGACGCCAATTCGAATACGAAGCACGTGGCATCGGCCTCCGAGCTGGGCGCTTGAGGTCGCATCGCGTGATACCGACGGCGTGTCGATGTAAGGGCGGCCGGCAGAACCAGCTACAAACGAAAGGGCACCGATGGGTGCCCTTTTTGCGTCTGGCGGGTTGGCTGGTGGCGAAGCGTGCGTTGTGTCAAACATTCGACGGGACAATGCGCGGCTGCCGTCTGCCCACCCGCTCGCCTGGTGGAACCCGCAGGCTTCCACGCCAAGCCGTGGTCAGTGCCGCCCGAAGAGCTTCGCCAAGCGTTCGACCGCCTCTTCCAGCTTCGGATAAGCCGTTGCGTACGACAGCCTGATGTACTCGTTCGGTGCATGCGTGCCGAAGTCCATGCCCGGCACCAGCACCACACCGGCGTCGTGCAACATCGACCGGGTGAGTGCGGCGCTGTCGCCGGCCGCCCGATGCGCGACTGTGCGGCAATCGGCATAGACGTAGAACGCGCCGTCGGGCATGACCGGCACCGTGAAGCCCAGCGATTCCAGTGCCGGCGCGATGAAGTCGCGGCGGCGCTTGAACTCGACACGCCGCGCCTCGTAAGTGGCGATGGTGTCCGGCTCGAAACACGCGAGCGCCGCATGCTGGGCGAGCGCCGACGCACAGATGAACAGGTTCTGCGCGAGCTTTTCGAAGGCGTCGACCATGCCGGGCGGGACCACGAGCCAGCCGAGCCGCCAGCCGGTCATATTGAAATACTTCGAAAAGCTGTTCACCGTGACGACGTCGTCGCCGAACGACAGCGCCGACACGGGCTTCGCATCGTAGCTCAAGCCTTGGTAGATCTCGTCGACGATGGTGAAGCCGCCACGCGCGCGCACGGCGTTGACGATGCGTTGGAGTTCGGCCGGCTCGATCGACGTGCCCGTCGGGTTCGATGGCGACGCAAGCAGCACGCCGCGCGTGCGTTCGTTCCATAAGCGCTCGACGTCGGCGGCGGTCAGCTGGAAGCGTTCGGCCGGGCCGCTCGGCACCATCACCGGCTTGCCTTCGGCGGCGATCACGAAATGACGGTTGCACGGGTAGCACGGATCGGGCATCAGCACTTCGTCGTCGCGGTCGACCAGTGCCGCGCAGGCCAGCAGCAACGCGGCCGACGCACCGGCGGTGACGACGATTCGTGCCGGATCGACTTCTACGCCGTAAGCCTCGGCGTAGTGCACTGAAATCGCTTCGCGCAGCGCATGGAGACCCAAGGCGTTGGTGTATTGCGTGACGCCACGGCGCAGCGCGCTCGCCGCCGCCTCGATGACCGGCTCCGGCGCGGTGAAGTCGGGCTCGCCGATTCCCATGTGAATGATGTCGCGTCCGTCGCGCTCGAGGAGCGCGGCCTCCTTGGCCAGTTCCATCACGTAGAAAGGCTGGATGGCGTCGACGCGCGCAGCAAGCCGCATCAAAGGTTCGGTCACGGAGTTCATACGATCCAATCCAATGCAATTCAGAAGCAAAAGCCGCCCTGCGCCCGCGCGAACGGTCATGCGCGAGGCGGCGTGTTGATGAGCGGGGCCGCGGGCCGCAATAAACGCGGCGCACGACGGAACTCTGCCAGGCTTATAACGACGACGCTCAGCGCTTCCTGGCCGCCTGCGTTTCTTCGACGCGCAGTTGCGCCGATAGCTTGTCCAGTACACCATTCACGTACTTGTAGCCGTCCGCGCCGCCGAATGTCTTGGCGAGTTCAACCGCTTCGTTGATGACCACGCGATACGGAATGTCGAGGTGGTTCTTCAATTCAAAGGCGGCGACCAGCAGCACGGCCCGTTCGACGGGCGAGAGCTGCTCGAGCGGGCGGTCGAGACACGGCGCGATGGCCGCAGACAGCGCTTCCGAGTCGCGGATCACCCCGTTCAGGATGGCGTCCAGATGCTCGTGGTCGGCCTTGTCGAAGCCTTGCGCGCCGCGCAATTGCGCGTCGATTTCACCGGCGGGCGAACCCGACAGCAGCCACTGGTAAAGCCCCTGCGTGGCCAGTTCGCGGGAGCGTCGGCGGGCGCTCTTCATGCCTCTTCCTCTTCTTCATCTTCTTCGTCGTCGCCGCCGAGCTGTTCCAGCGCGACAGCGAGGTTCGCCATTTCGACGGCCACGCGTGCGGCGTCACGACCCTTTTCGGTCATGCGCGCGACGGCCTGCTCGTCGTTTTCGGTAGTCAGCACGGCGTTCGCGACTGGAATGCCGAAGTCGAGGCCAATGCGCGAAATTCCCGCGCCGCTTTCGTTCGAGACCAGTTCGAAGTGATACGTTTCCCCGCGGATCACGGCGCCCAGCGCGATCAGCGCGTCGAATTGCGCGCTTTCGGCGAGCTTTTGCAGCGCCAGCGGAATTTCCAGCGCGCCCGGCACGGTGACGAGCAGCACGTCTTCGCCGGTGACGCCGAGGCGTTCCAGTTCTTCGATGCAGGAATCCGCGAGACCATTGCAGACGGGTTCGTTAAAACGCGCTTGAACGATGCCGATACGCAGTCCGTCGCCGTCGAGATTCGGTTGATATTGTCCGATTTCCATGTGAATTCCGTAGTGTTTTGGTGGGCGCTAAGCGCGTGAACGATCGGATCAGCCTTGTGGAGCTTGCGCAACGCCGCCCGGCATCGGAACGAAGCCCGTGACTTCGAGACCGTAGCCCGACATGCTGCCCAGCTTGCGCGGGTTCGACAGCACCTGCATCTTGCCGACACCGAGTTCGCGCAGAATCTGCGCGCCGATGCCATACGTCTTGAAATCGACTGGCCGGCGTTTGAGTGCGTTGGCCTTTTCGGTCGAGTCGAACGCCTTGAAAACGTCGATCAGATGATCTTTGGAGTCGCCGCAATTGAGCAGAACGACCACGCCGAGATCACGTGCGGCGATTTCTTGCATGGCCGCATCCAGCGTCCACGAATGGGTGGATTCGCCGACTTCGAGCAGATCCAGCACGGACAGCGGTTCATGCACCCGCACCAGGGTGTCCTGGTCCGGGCTCGGCGTGCCGCGCACGAGTGCGATGTGCGGCTGGCCGCTCGGCTGGTCGAGGTACATGACCGCGCGAAACGCGCCGTGCGCGGTGTGCATGGTGCGCTCGCAGATCCGCTCGACGATCGACTCGGTGCGGCTGCGATAGTGAATCAGATCCGCAATCGTGCCGATTTTCAGACCGTGCTGCTGCGCGAACTCCATCAGGTCCGGCAGCCGCGCCATCGTGCCGTCGTCCTTGATGACTTCGCAGATCACCGCGGCAGGCGTGAGCCCTGCCAGCGCGGTGAAGTCGCAGCCCGCCTCGGTATGGCCGGCGCGCACCAGCACGCCGCCGGGCTGGGCCATGATCGGAAAGACATGGCCGGGCTGCACGATGTGGTCCGCCTTGGCGTCCGGTGCGACCGCCGCGGCGATCGTGCGGGCGCGGTCGGCTGCCGAAATGCCGGTGGTCACGCCCTCGGCCGCTTCGATGCTGACGGTGAAGGCGGTGCCGTATTGCGTGCCGTTGCGGTAAGTCATGAGCGGCAGGTTCAGCTGCTTGCACCGTTCCTGCGTGAGCGTCAGGCAGATCAGGCCACGGCCGTAACGGGCCATGAAGTTGATCGCTTCCGGTGTGACGAATTCGGCGGCGATCACAAGGTCGCCCTCGTTTTCGCGATCTTCTTCGTCGACGAGAATCACCATCCGGCCGGCTTTGAGTTCGGCGATGATCTCTGGAGTGGAGGCGAGCGTCATGTTGGCGAGTTGTTCGGGAAAGCGCGTATTTTACGCCACGCGCGGGTGCAAGTCGCCTCTGCCGAACGGCCTATCCCGTTTGACCGACTGGCGACGAGCCGCGCGCCGTTGCTATGCTCGTCAAAACGATCGACGCATGAACCGGCCGGCAGCGGGAGGGCGCCGCCGCAAGCCCATGCGTGGCCGGGCCTGGTGCCGCGCCGGTCGATTATTTCGGCGCGTTCAGCATGCGTTCCACGTACCGCGCGATCAGGTCGATTTCCAGATTGACCTGCGTGCCTTCGCGCAGACGCTTGAGCGCGGTTACTTCGACCGTGTGCGGAATCAGGTTGATCGAGAATTCGCAACCGTCGTCGCGATCTTTAACCGAGTTGACAGTCAGGCTCACGCCGTTGACCGTGATGGAGCCTTTGTACGCCAGGTAGCGGCCGATCTCGCGCGGCGCCAGCACCCGCAGTTCATGCGATTCGCCGACCGGCGCGAAATGCGTGACAGTGCCCAGGCCGTCCACGTGGCCGGAAACGATATGGCCGCCGAGCCGGTCGTGCGCGCGCAGCGCCTTCTCGAGGTTGACTTCGCCGATCTCGCCCAGCCCCGCCGTGCAGTTCAGGCTTTCGCGCGACACGTCGACTTCGAACGACCGGGCGGTTTTCGCGACCACGGTCATGCAGGCGCCCTGGATCGTGATGCTGTCGCCGAGTTGCACGTCGCCGAGGTCGAGACCGCCGGCCTCGACGTTCAGTCGCACGCCCGCGTCGCCGTCGCTGCCCAGCGGCGTGACCGATTCGATGCGGCCCACTGCCGCGACGATTCCTGTGAACATCGTGCTAATCCTTGATCATTTCGAAACAGATGGAGGCGCGGGAGGGGTGCCGGCTCCGACTGCGGCCTGCGGCGCGAAGCGCGCGAGAATCCGCAGGTCGTCGCCGATCCGGTCGACCGCGTGGAAATTCAGTTTGACACGCCCGTCGAGCGTTTGCGGCGCGTCGAGGTTGAACATGCTCATCGAATCCATGCCGAGCAGGCTTGGCGCGAGGTACACGAGCAATTCGTCGACACAGCCTTCGCGCAGCAGCGAGCCGTTCAGCTTGTAGCCCGCCTCGACGTGCAGTTCGTTGACGTTGCGCTCGCCGAGCACACCTAGCATGGCAGGCAGATCGACCTTGCCGTCAGTGTTCGCCAACTGGACGATTTCCGCGCCGCGATCTCGCAGCGCATTGACGCGATCCGCGTGACGCGAATCGAGATTGCCGCAGAAGATCAGCGTGGGTGCGCCCGCCAGGATTTGCGCGTCGGGCGGCACGTCCAGCCGGCTGTCGATCAGCACCCGTTGCGGCTGGCGCGGGGTATCCACCGCGCGCACCGTCATGCGCGGATTGTCTTCCCTGACGGTGCCGATGCCGGTCAGGATCGCCGAAGCGCGGGCGCGCCACGCGTGCCCGTCAGCACGCGCGGCGGCGCCGGTAATCCACTGGCTGATACCGGACGGCAGGCCGGTGCGCCCGTCCAGCGAAGCCGCCACTTTCATGCGTACCCAAGGGCGGCCGCGCGTCATGCGCGACACGAAGCCGTTGTTCAGCTCGTGCGCTTCGTGGGCGAGCAGTCCGCATCGCACTTCGGTGCCCGCGTCGCGCAACATCGCGAGACCTCGCCCGGATACCTGCGGATTCGGATCTTCCATCGCCGCGACCACGCGCGCCACCTGTGCGTCGATCAGCGCATTGACGCACGGCGGCGTGCGGCCGAAGTGGCTGCACGGTTCGAGCGTCACGTAGGCGGTGGCGCCGCGCAGATCATGGCCGCGCGAGCGCGCGTCCTTCAATGCGCGGATCTCCGCATGATCCTGGCCGGCCGGTTGCGTGAAGCCTTCGCCGATCACTTCGCCGTTCTTCACGAGCACGCAGCCCACTCGCGGATTCGGATCGGTGGTGAACATGCCGCGCTTCGCTAATGCAAGCGCGCGTTCCATATGGACGAAGTCGGTTTGCGAAAACATCGGGGGTCCGGTCGGGTGCGGTGGTTAAGTCGTGTCGACTTTCGGTTCGGGACTTTCTATGGGATGCCGGCCTAGGCTACGAGCGACGCAAACGCGCCGCGCGCCGTGTCGATCGTGGCGTCGATGATCGCATCGTCGTGAGCAATCGAAACGAAGCCCGCCTCGTATGCCGACGGCGCGAAATACACGCCCGCGTCGAGCATCTTGTGAAAGAACGCGTTAAAGCGCGGCACGTCGCTCTGCGTGACTTCAGCGAAGCTGGTCGGGATCGACCCGGTGAAATAGAGGCCGAACATGCCGCCGAGCGAGTCCGCCGAAAACGGCACTTTCGCGTCCCGTGCGGCCTGCGCAAGACCTTGCGCGAGCCGCGCGGTGCGCGCGGCGAGCGTTTCGTAAAAGCCCGGTGCCTGAATGAGCTGCAAGGTCTTCAGGCCGGCCGCGACCGCGATCGGATTACCGGACAGCGTGCCTGCCTGGTAGACGCCGCCGAGCGGCGCGAGGTGAGCCATGATGTCGCGCCGGCCGCCAAAGGCCGCCGCCGGCATCCCGCCGCCGATGACCTTGCCCAGGCACGTGAGGTCCGGCGTGATGCCGTACACCTGCTGCGCGCCGCCGAGCGCGACGCGAAAGCCGCACATCACTTCGTCGAAGATCAGCACCGAGCCGTAGTCGCTGCACAGACGCCGCAGCGCTTGCAGGAATGCCGGCGTGGCGCGCACAAGGTTCATGTTGCCCGCGACCGGCTCGACGATCACCGAGGCGATCTCGCTGCCGAATGCCTGAAACGCTGCTTCGAGCGCCGCGACGTTGTTGTATTCGAGGACGGTGGTGTGCCTGGCGATATCCGCCGGCACGCCGGCCGAAGTCGGATTGCCGAACGTCAGCAGACCCGAGCCGGCCTTGACGAGCAGGCTGTCCGCGTGACCGTGGTAGCAGCCTTCGAACTTGACGATGCGGCTGCGGTTCGTGAAGCCGCGCGCAAGGCGCAGCGCGCTCATGGTCGCCTCGGTGCCGCTCGACACCATGCGAACCTGTTCGATCGACGGTACCAGCTTGCAGATCGTCTCGGCGATTTCCACTTCCGACTCGGTCGGCGCGCCGAACGAGAAGCCGTTGACGAGCACCCGCTGGACCGCTTCGAGGACTTCCGGATGGACGTGGCCAAGAATCATCGGGCCCCAGGAGCCGATGTAGTCGATGTAGCGCTGGCCGTCCGCGTCCCAGAAGTAGGGGCCTTGCGCCCGCTCGATAAAGCGCGGCGTGCCGCCGACCGAGCGAAAGGCGCGAACCGGCGAGTTCACGCCGCCGGGAATGGTGCGTTGCGCGCGTTCAAAGAGGGTTTCGTTTCTGGACATGGCGGTGGCTGGAATTGGGGTGGCGCAGCGGCGCAGGCCGCTCATGGGCGATTCGCGCGATGCTGGAATAGGTGCGGAAATTGTACCGGAGTCAGCATGAACCGGGCTGGCCGCTGGCCGGCGACGTTGCTCGTGGTCAAGCTGTTTGCCCGCGTTTCCTCGTTGTCTGGTTCGTTCCCGTTCGGGGCGCGTCGATGGCGGCGTGAGCTTGCATCATCAGTCCTGCCGCCTTCGTCGCTGCCGCGCTTTTTGCCGCTGCTGCAGCGTGCGCGCTCACCTTGCTGGAGCGTGTCGGGCCCGCGGGCGTATCGAGCTTTGGCGCTTTGCGCTTACCCGTGAGTTCGGCCCAGCGCTTTTCAAGTGCGCCTTCGGCGATTGGCTTGATCACCGTGCCCGAGCTTTGCGCGTCCCAGGTCTGCACGGAAAACGGATGCGCGCGCAACGCCTCGCGGGAAATCACGGGCGCTTCGTGCGCGTCGACGAGCCAGTCGTACACGAAGTCGATACACAGGCGGTATCCCCGTCTGGTAGCCGGGTCGGGCACCTCGTAGGGCGCGCGGGTCACGTAGCCCGAGCCGAAGATGCCCTTCGGTTGCTGGGCGACGCGATGCAGAAACAGGCGATCTCCCGGCAGGATGCTGCGGGCAAATCCGCAGCCCCACACGTCGCGGACAGCGTCGCCCGCGGCCACGCGTTTCGCGATGTCCGGCAACTCGGGCCACGGCCATTTCTTGGGGCTCCAGATCAGCAGGAAGGCGGTCATCGCGTGTTTGGAACAGGACTTGGGGAAGGGGGTGCGCGACCCTGTCGCGCGGTCGCGGCGTTCAGACGGCAGCTTAACCGATCGGCTGCGCAATGGCCGCGAGCCGGCCCCGCGCCGCCGCGCCCGTCATGCCGCACGCGCAATCGGACGCGCAATCGGACGCGGCCGCCGCTTCGTGAGCATGATCGGTCGCGTACAATCGAGGCGGTCAAGCTGGTGCTTTCGCATTCCACCCGTTCCGCTGCCGATAACGCGCGGCGCTCCATCCGGATTCCAATGTCTCACGTCTCCAGAAGCCGGCCCGATGGCCGGCTGATTCTGTTGCTCGGTGCGCTTGCCGCATGCGGGCCGATTTCCATCGATATGTATTTGCCGAGCCTGCCCACCATCGCGCAGGCCTTCGCGATCAGCACGGGCGCCGCGCAGGCGACGCTGACCAGTTTCATGCTCGGCTTCTCGATCGGCATGTTGCTGTATGGGCCGCTGTCGGACACGTACGGACGGCGGCCGGTGTTGCTCGGCGGTATCGTCATGTATGCACTGGCGAGCGTGGCTTGCGCGCTGTCGTTTTCGATTGGCTCGCTGGTGGCCTTCCGCTTCGTGCAGGCGCTCGGTGCCGGTGCGGCCTCGGTACTGGCGCGCGCGATCGCGCGCGATGCGCACGGCCCCACCGATGCCGCCCGGGTATTGTCGCTGCTCGCGATCGTCACCGCCGTCGGCCCGCTGCTCGCGCCGCTGATCGGCGGCCAGTTGCTGCTGGTGGGCGGCTGGCGCGTGGTGTTCGTCGTGCTGACGCTGTTCGGCGCGGTGTGCGCGGTGACCGCGTTCCTGAAGGTGCCCGAAACCTGGCCGCGCGAGAAGCGCGCACAGTCGGCGCTGCTGAAATCGTTCGGCGCTTACGGCAAGCTGCTGCGCGATTCCGTCGCATGGGGGCACATGCTGTGCGGGGGCATGGCGTTCGCGGCGATGTTCGCGTACATCACGGCGACGCCTTTCGTCTACATCGAATACTTCCATGTGTCGGCACAGCATTACGGCTTCCTGTTCGCGTTGAACATCGTCGGAATCATGTTCGGCAACCTGATGAATACGCGCCTCGTCGGCCGGCTCGGCTCACTGCCCATCATTTCTTTTGCGGCGACCGTGAGCTTTGGTGCTTCGCTGTTCGTGTGCCTCGTGTCGCTGACCGGCTGGGGCGGATTATGGTCGATCGTGTTCGGCCTGTTCTTCGTGGTCGGCGTAGTGGGCTTGCTGTCCGCCAATTGCACGACCGATCTGATGCACCGCTATCCGGCCAACGCGGGCGCCGCGGCGGCCGTGTTCGGCGCGGTGCAGCTGGCGCTCGGGGCCGTGTCGAGCCTCGCGGTCGGGCTGTGGCACGACGGCTCGCCCAAGGGTATGGGCATCGTGGTGGGCGTGGCGGGAACGCTGTGCTATGTCGGTCGGATGCTGGTGATCAGATGGCATGGCACGAAGGCGCCGCTCGCGGCGGCGTGATGCGTGCCCCCGGGGTCCCTGTGAACGATACATGAAGGTCGTACGACGGCAGAGCGATGATTGCATGATGGCCGTTCTTCCTCTGCCGGGACACTGCCTGGGGCCAACGACGCCCGCGCCGCTGGTACCACAAATACTTCTCGACCCGCGCCGCGCCTACGGAAAACACCAGGTGTTGCGTGCACGCCACCGTGCGTAGCAAATTGCGTTGCTATGATGGAACCACTGTTCTTCGGGGCGGCACTCATGGCGATCAGAGACCTGGTGAATGGCGAACGGCAACAAGCCGCTTTCGCCGAAGCGCGGAAGCTGGCTGATAGCGGCGCCTATCACGACTACACCGACATCGAATACGTCTTGCGCTTTGATTATGGTCTAACCGATGTATCGGCTTTGCTCGATAGCCAACCGATGCATCGCGACCTGAATCGCCGTTGCGCCGATGCGCGCGAAGTGCTGCAGGCGCTAAGCGCGTGACGCGTCACGCATGGTCGCTTGTTCGAGTGTGCGAAGCGCATCGAACGCTGAGCGGGGCGACGCATTGCATCTCGCGGCAGTCGATCTTGCACGTTCATGTGCTGCGACGGCGTTGTGCGTAACCGCGCACTGTTTCGGACTGCAGATCAAACTCGCTTGCGGGGGCGAGTGTGCGGCGTTCCTCACCGCGCACGTCGTACCAGCAACCGGCTATCGGACGAGAAAGCCGTAGGTTAGCGGATCGCGCTCATCGACGATCCAGGTGGAAAAACCACAGATAAAGGCGTTGCCTTCGACTTCCGGAATCACCGCCTTGAAGTCGCCCACCATGGTTTCGCTCAAGACCCGGCCTTTGAATACCGTGCCAATGATGGATTCGTTAATCAGTGTTTCGTCTTTCCCCAGTTCGCCGCGCAAATACAGCTGAGCCACCCGACCACCCGTGCCCGAGCCGGTAGGCGAGCGATCCACTTCCCGGTCGGCGAACACGCAGCAGTTGGCTTGCGTCGATCCCGCGTGCCGGGGAGCGTTGGCGATGATCGTTCCGTAGATGTGATTGATCTCGGGTATGA
The DNA here is from genome assembly GCF_040812055.1 of Paraburkholderia suaedae. Lineage (NCBI taxonomy): Bacteria > Pseudomonadati > Pseudomonadota > Betaproteobacteria > Burkholderiales > Burkholderiaceae > Paraburkholderia > Paraburkholderia suaedae. The sequence goes on from NZ_JBFOAH010000002.1 coordinate 69,190, forward strand.
GCGGGTGCTCGACCGGGAATGCCTCGTTAGCCGCCGCCTTCACCTCGGCGCCAAAGCGGATCAATTCCTCGACCGAGGATTCGCGCACTTCGAGACGATGCGGGCGACCATCGGTATAGAAATAGAACGCGCCGCCGAAAGCGATATCGCCGGTCACGGCGCCAAACGAAGGCGTCTGGACCGTGACGTCTTTCTTCCAGATGAAGGACGGCACGTTGACGAAGCGGACGTTGCCCGCGTGGTCGCCGTCCCACTGGACCAACGCTTCGATGAAGCCGCACGGCGCATCGATTCCAACGCGTGTCTCGGGAACCTGACGTTGCACCCAGCCGAGTTCCACCGCCGCCGTGGACAGCGCGATGATGCCGTGTCCGCAATGGTCGCTATACCCCTCGTTGTGCACGAAGATGATGCCGAAGTCCGCGGCCGGGCTCACCGGCTCGGTCAGGTAACCACCGTACATGTCAGCATGCCCGCGCGGCTCGAACATCAGCGCCCTGCGGATTTCGTCGGCGTTTTCCTTCAGCCACGCGCGGCGTTTGACGATCGTGTCGCCAGGCAGACGCGGCAGGCCACTGGTCACGATGCGGAATGCTTCCCCGCCGGTATGGACTTCGACAGTCGAAAGGGTGCGTGTGATTTTCATGATCGCCTCGGCAAGATCGGTTCGCGGCCTTGGGTTATTCGCCGTACGGAACGGGCAAGCCGTTCTTGATGACGTACACCGTTGTTGGCGCACCCTTGAGGTCGCCGTACTGGTCGAACGAGTAGGTGCCGGCAACACCCTTGTAGTTCTCCTTCGCAAGCTGCGCGATCAGCTTTGCCTTGTCGGTCGTCGTGCCCGCCTTGACCATCGCATCGGCAAGCAGCTTGACGCCGTCGTAGTAGCTGACCGCGTAGACCTGCGTGTCCGTGTGGTAGGCGGCCTTGTACTTCTGCAGGAACTCGCGGCCCGCAGCGGACTTGTCGAGCCCGACGCCGCCCTGGGCGCAGTAGACGATCGATGCCGCGTCGCCCGCGACCTTGCCCATGTCCGCCGAGCAGATGCCGTCGCCGCCGAGCAGCTTCGCGCGCAGCCCCCGCTGGCGCATCTGCCGGGCCATCGGTGCGCCTTGCGCAGCATAGCCACCGAAGAAAACCACGTCCGGATTTTTGCCCTTGATGTTGGTGAGAATGCCGAGAAAGTCGGTTGCCGAAGAATTGGTGAACTCCTGATCGACAATCTGGATACCGTTGGCCTTTGCCGTCTTCATGAACTGTTCGGCGACGCCCTGACCGTATGCCGTGCGGTCGTCGATGACTGCCGCCGTTTTCGCTTTCAGCGTTTTCGCGGCGAACTGGCCCATCGTGCCACCGAGCTGCTCATCGCTTGCGCCGATCCGGAAGATGTTGTTGAAGCCCTGTTTCGTCAGTGCCGGGTTGGACGCAACGGGCAGCATCGGGACGCCGGCGGCGTGGTAGACGCGCGATGCCGGGATGGCTACCCCCGAGTTGTACGGTCCTACGACCGCGACAACCCCGCCGTCGACCAGCTTTTGCGCGACCTGTACACCGATTTTTGGATCGGCCTGATCGTCTTCCGAATCGAGCTTGAATGTCACCTTCTGTCCCGCAACGCTGACACCTGTCTTGTTCAGCTCGTCGATGGCGAGACGCGCGCCGTTCTCGTTGTCCTTACCGTTGGGCGCTTGCGGGCCTGTGAGTGGCGCCGAATGGCCGATTGTGACAACGGCTTGAGCACTTGCAGAGAGGGCGAAACCGGCGGCCAGCAGGGCGGCCATTGTTGTTGCGAGACGGCACATAGCAGACTCCGGGGCGGGTCGACAGAAAGACCAGATTAGTCGCAATCCGGTCCTTGTTCAATCGGTGGTGACGGGCCACGCACGCGTACTGTCTCGACCGTCTCATTGAACAGCGGGACCATGACATCATGGGCCGTCAGTCGGTCGCGGTTCTTACTGAAAGTGGAGTGGTCCCAAATCACATCGTCCATCGCCGGTCCGACGAACCAGCGACAGCATTTGGCTTGCTCCTTATCCGAATGTCCGACACTAGCAACGCAGCGAAGGCTTTGCGCTAATCTGCGGACGGTTAGGGCATCTCGTTTTTGCCGTAGACAGAAAACATCCAGAATTGGGTGCCTTCGATTCAGTAGGAATAGATGAGATGACGCGCAACCCGCCTCGCTTGCCCTTGTTTCGTCGGCGCAGCGGGGCGTAAGCCTACGCAATCTTGGCGGCACCTAACTTTTGCGGGTGCTATGGCGGGCAGAAACGAAAAACGGGCCCCGTGGGCCCGTATTCATTGAGTTTCTGGCGGAGGCGGTGAGATTCGAACTCACGGAAAGATTGCTCCTTCGCCGGTTTTCAAGACCGGTGCCTTAAACCGCTCGGCCACACCTCCAAGCCGCGAATTGTAACCCGAAAAATCCGTGTGCGGCATTCAGTCAATCGGCAATCACTGTGAGTCTTTGAGGAACAGCGCTTGCAGATCGTTCAGGAACGCCTGGCCGAGCGGTGTCGGTGCAATCTTCTCGTGGTCGCGCGTAATCAGCTTGCGCCGTTCCGCTTCCTGCAATGCCGGTTCGATGGAAGTGATGGACAGCCCCGTACGCTCGACGAACCGATGCACCGGGAAGCCTTCCACCAGTCGCAGCGCGTTCAGCATGAACTCGAACGGCAAGTCCCGCGGCCCCACTTCGTGCTCTTCCTGCACCGCGTAGCCGGCCTTCGCCTGCTCGATGAAGGTAGTCGGATGTTTATAGCGCGCCTGGCGCAGCATGCGATTCGGAAACGACAGCTTGCTGTGCGCGCCCGCGCCGATACCGAGGTAGTCCCCAAAGCGCCAGTAGTTCAGATTGTGTTTGCTCTGACGATGCGGCTGCGCATACGCCGACACTTCATAGTGCGTGTAACCGGCCGCTGCCGTGCGCTCGTGAATCCAGTCTTGCATGTCGGCTGAGGCATCGTCGTCGGGCAACGCGGGCGGGAATTTCGCAAACAGCGTGTTCGGCTCGAGCGTCAGGTGATAAAGCGACAGGTGTGGCGGCGCGAACGACAACGCCGTCTCCACGTCGGCCTGGCATTCGGCGAGCGTCTGACCCGGCAGCGCGAACATCAGGTCGAGGTTGAAGTTGTCGAACGTGGTGGCGGCGACGTCAACGGCGTGGCGCGCTTGCGCCGCGTCATGAATCCGGCCGAGCGCCTGCAGATGCGCTTCGTTGAAACTCTGGATGCCTACCGACAGCCGGTTCACGCCGCTCGCGCGAAACTGTGCGAACTTGTCGGCTTCGAACGTGCCGGGATTGGCTTCGAGCGTGATTTCGGCGTCGGCGTCGAGCGGCAGCAGCGCGCGCACGTCCGACAGCATGCGGTCGAGCCCCGCCGCGGACAGCAGGCTGGGCGTGCCGCCGCCGATGAATACCGTATGCACCTGGCGGCCCCAGATTAGCGGCAACGCCATCTCGAGGTCGGTACGCAGCGCGTCGAGGTAGTCGTTTTCCGGAAACGTGTCGCCCTTCCACTCATGCGAATTGAAATCGCAATACGGACACTTGCGCACGCACCACGGGAAATGCACGTACAGCGCCAACGGCGGGAGCGACGTGAGCCGAATGCTGCCCGGCGACGTGAACGCCTGGATGACGCCGTTGCCGATGTCGGCAGGCGTGGGCTTGATCGGAATCACGTTTCCTCCCGCAGGCGCGCAAGCAGTTGCCGCAAAGCGATGGCACGGTGACTGCTGGCATTTTTCACCGCCGGCTCGAGTTCCGCGGCGCTCGCGTTCAGCGACGGCAAAAAGAAGTACGGGTCGTAGCCGAAACCGTGAGCGCCACGCGGCGCTTCGAGGATTTCACCATGCCAGCGGCCTTCGGCGATCAGCGGTTCGGGATCGTCCGGGTGACGCACCAGCGCCAGCACACAGTAGTAATAGCCGCGGCGATCGCTTTCGCCTTGCAGTTCGGCCACGAGGCGGGCGTTATTCGCCGCGTCGCTTTTCTCGCCGCCGACGAGTTGCGCGTAGCGTGCCGAATACACGCCGGGCGCGCCGCGCAACGCGCGCACGCACAGGCCGGAGTCGTCGGCGAGCGCGGGCAGGCCGGTGAGCCTCGCTGCATGGCGCGCCTTGGCCAGCGCGTTTTCGACGAAGGTGGGATGCGGCTCTGGCGCCTCGGGCACGTTCAGCTCGCCTTGCGCAATCAGCTCGATGCCGGCCGCGCCGAGCAGCGCCGCGAACTCGCGCAGCTTGCCCGCGTTGTTCGACGCCAGCACGACCTGGGTCAACGGCGTCTTCAACGATGTATTCAACGATGTATTCAACGGCGTGCCTGCGCCATTGCGTCCACGAACCTCATTCACTCTTTTGCTCCAGCGCTGCTTTCTGCTTCGCGATCAGCGTGCCGATGCCGGCGCTTGCCAGATCGAGCAGCGCATTCATTTCGCCGCGCGTAAAGGGCACGCCCTCGGCGGTGCCCTGGACTTCGACGAAGCCGCCCGCGCCCGTCATCACCACGTTCATGTCGGTGTCGCATTGCGAGTCCTCGTCGTAGTCGAGGTCGAGCACCGGCAGGCCGTCGTACACGCCGACCGAGATCGCGGCGACGTAATCGTTGATCGGCGAGGTTTCGATGCGGCCGGCGGCGAGCAACCTGGCCACCGCGTCGTGCGCGGCTACGAACGCACCAGTGATGCTGGCCGTGCGCGTGCCGCCGTCGGCCTGGATCACGTCGCAATCAATGTGCAGCGTGCGCGCGCCGAGCTTCTCGAGATCGAACACCGAACGCAGCGCCCGGCCGATCAGCCGCTGGATTTCCTGAGTGCGGCCGGTCTGCTTGCCGCGCGCCGCTTCACGGTCGCTGCGGGTGTGCGTGGCGCGCGGCAGCATCCCGTATTCGGCGGTGAGCCAGCCCTGGCCGCGGTCGCGCAAAAACGACGGCACGCTTTCGGCAATGCTCGCGGTGCAAATCACTTTGGTGTCGCCGAATTCGACCAGTACCGAGCCCTCCGCGTGCTTCGTGTAGTGGCGCGTGATGCGCACGTCGCGCAGCTGATTGGCCTGGCGGCCGCTGGGGCGATGGGTGTCGTTGGTCATTGGGATGGTCTGAGAAGGGCGGAGGGAAAGCGCGATTTTACCGCCGATCGGCTAGAGCGGTCAGCCGCGCGCCTTGCTGCCCGGTCGGTGCGCGGCGAGTCGCCATCCAGCGCGGACGCCTCCTGCTGAATGCCAGCCTGCATGCGGGCAGCGGCGCGTGCCCGCATGCAGGCTGGCTGCGCCGGATGCCGCGCTCAAAAATGGGATAATGCCGGTTCACCGCCCCGCGTCTCGTACATGCCGGGCGATTTGCCTCTCAGGCCGGCGTCGAACGCATGGCCGCAATCGCGAGAAATACGATGATCTACAGCATGACTGGCTATGCGAGCGCGACCCGCGAACTCGTGGCGGCATCAGGCACCGGCGGTGTGAGCGTATCGGTCGAACTGCGCACGGTGAACTCGCGCTTTCTCGATCTGAATTTCCGTATGCCGGAAGACGTGCGCGTCTGTGAACCGACGCTGCGCGAAATGCTGATGAACAAGCTGTCGCGCGGCAAGGTGGATATCCGCATCAATCTGCAACGCAGCGAGCAGTCGGCCAATGCCGGCGCGATCAATCGCGACACGCTGACGCAATTGGCGCTGCTCGAACGCACGGTGCTTTCCACGTTCCCGGAAGCGGGCCGTCTGCGCACCGGCGAAATTCTGCGCTGGCCGGGCGTGCTGGCCGAAACCGGCGTGGCGCCCGAAACGCTGCGCGACGCGGTGCTCGCGTGCGGCAAGCAGGCGATCACCGACCTGATCGACGTGCGTGCGCGCGAAGGCGCGCAGCTTGCCACGATGCTGCTCGCCAACGTCACCGAGATGGAAGCGATCGTCACGAAGATCACGCCGCTCGTGCCGGAGCTGATCGCGCGGCATCAGCAGAAGATCGTCGAACGTTTGCAGGAAGCGCTCGGCATCGCCGCGCCGGATACCGCTGCGACGATCGTCTCGCGCGACGAAATCAACGAACGGATTCGCCAGGAAGTGACGATGTACGGCATCCGCATCGACATCGCCGAGGAACTCTCGCGCCTCACGGCTCACCTGAACGAAACGCGTCACGTGATCGAGAAGGGCGGCAAGCTCGGCAAGCGGCTCGACTTCATGATGCAGGAGCTCAACCGCGAGGCGAACACGCTCGGCTCGAAGGCGGCGGCGAAGGAACTGGCGGATTCGTCGATGACCTTGAAGCTGCTCATCGAACAGATGCGCGAACAAGTACAGAACCTGGAATAAGGCTGGAGCATCCCCGACATGATCGATCACCCACGCGAAAGCGGCGCACCGCGCAACCCCTACGCCGGTGCTTATCCGGGCAACCTCTTCATGGTGGTCGCGCCTTCGGGGGCGGGCAAGTCGACTCTCGTGAACGCGCTGCTCGCCGGCGACGACGCGATCCGTCTGTCGATCTCTTACACCACGCGTCCGCCACGCCCGAAGGAACAGGACGGCGAGCACTACCACTTCACCAGCGTCGACGACTTCATGCGGCGCCATGACCAGGGCGAATTTCTGGAGAGTGCGGAAGTGCATGGCAACTACTACGGCACGTCGCGCGTCTGGATCGAGGAGCAGATGAAGAGCGGTCATGACGTGCTGCTCGAAATCGACTGGCAAGGCGCACAGCAGGTGAAGAAGCAGTTTCACAACGCGGTCGAGATTTTCATCTTGCCGCCGTCGCTCGAGGCGCTCGAAGAGCGTCTGAAAAAGCGCGGCCAGGACGAGCCGAATGTGATCACACGCCGCCTGCTCGCGGCCGGCAGCGAGATGGCGCACGCGGCCGAAGCGGAGTACGTCGTGATCAACGAGAACTTCGAGCGCGCGCTCAGCGAACTGCAATGCCTCGTCGCCGCCACGCGCTCGCGCTTCGCGTCGCAGTACGCCCGTCATACGCAGCTTTTCGTGCAGCTCGGCATTCACCTGCCGCACGCGTGAGCGCGGCGTGGTGTCGAGCACATAAGGTAGAATGAGCAACATACTGAGAAGGAATCCAACATGGCCCGCATTACCGTCGAAGACTGCCTCAAACAGATCCCGAACCGTTTCGAACTCGCGCTTGCCGCAACCTATCGCGCGCGTCAGCTCGCTCAAGGCCATACGCCGAAGATCGAAAGCCGCGACAAGCCCACCGTCGTCGCGCTGCGTGAAATCGCAGCCGGCCAGGTCGGCGTCGAAATGTTGAAGAAGGTGCCCGTATAAGGCTTACTGTTCCGTTTTCGATTGGCCACGTGCTTGCCAGTTATTTGTCACGTTGTTTGTCACGTACTTGCCACACCTGATTGCATCAAACCTGCAGGCCGGCGTCCAACCCTGAACCGCTACGGAGGCGACCATGAGTGCTACCCCGCCCGCCGCCACGGAAGTGGACCACGACGCCAATTCGCCCTCGTCTGCACGCAAGTACATCGACGCGGTCCTCGAACAGTCGTTTCGCCATCTATTCGGACCGACCGCCACGCCGGAGCAGCCGCGCCGGCATGACGTCGTCTCCATCGCCAGATTGACGTCCGTGCTGTCCGGCTATCTGCAGCCGGACGAGATCAAGGACATCAAGGCCGCCTTCCATTTCAGCGACGAAGCGCACCTCGGCCAATACCGCCAGAGTGGCGAGCCTTACATCACGCATCCTGTCGCCGTCGCGGAAATCTGCGCCGGCTGGAATCTCGACGCGCAGGCCATGATGGCGGCACTGCTGCATGACGTGATGGAAGACCAGGGCGTGACCAAGGCGGAACTCGCCGAGCGTTTCGGCGCGAAGGTCGCGGAACTGGTCGACGGTTTGTCGAAGCTGGACAAGATGGAATTTCGCAATCGCGAAGAGGCGCAGGCGGAAAACTTCCGCAAGATGCTCCTCGCGATGGCGCGCGACGTTCGCGTGATTCTGGTCAAGCTCGCGGACCGGCTGCATAACATGCGCACGCTCGGCGCGGTGCCGCCGGAAAAGCGCCGTCGGGTGGCACGCGAAACGCTGGATATCTACGCGCCCATCGCGCACCGGCTGGGCCTGAACAACACCTACCGCGAGTTGCAGGACCTGAGCTTTGCAAATTTCAATCCGCACCGGTACGCCACGCTCGAAAAAGCCGTCAAGGCGGCGCGCGGCAACCGGCGCGAAGTCGTCGGCAAGATTCTGGAGTCGGTGCAGCGCGGCATTGCCGACGCAAAGATCGACGCCGAAGTCACCGGCCGCGAAAAGACCATCTTCAGCATCTACAAGAAGATGCGCGACAAGCAATTGTCGTTCTCCCAGGTGCTCGACGTCTACGGCTTTCGCGTGGTGGTGGAGAGCGCGCTGGAGTGCTACACCTGCATCGGCGCGCTGCATGCGTTGTATAAGCCCGTGCCGGGCAAGTTCAAGGACTACATCGCAATTCCGAAGGTGAACGGCTATCAATCGCTGCACACCACGCTAGTCGGCCCGTTCGGTGCGCCAATCGAGTTCCAGGTGCGCACTCGCAAGATGCACGAGATCGCCGAAGCGGGCGTGGCTGCGCACTGGCTGTACAAGAACGGCAGCGCGGATCTGAACGACGTGCAAAAGCGCGCGCACCAGTGGTTGAAGTCGCTGCTCGACATTCAGAGCGAAGCAGGCGACTCGAGCGAGTTCCTCGAGCACGTCAAGATCGATCTGTTCCCGGATGCGGTTTACGTCTTTACGCCGAAGTCGAAGATCATGGCATTGCCGCGCGGCGCCACCGCCCTCGACTTCGCGTACTCGATCCACAGCGACCTGGGCAATCAGTGCGTCGCGGTGAAGATCAACAATGAACTGCTGCCACTGCGCACCGAGTTGAAAAGCGGCGATATCGTCGAAGTGATTACGGCGCCTTACTCGAAGCCGAATCCGGCGTGGCTCGGTTTCGTGCGCAGCGGCAAGGCCCGTTCTGCGATCCGCCATTATCTGAAGACGATGCGTCTGAACGAATCCGTGCAACTCGGCGAGCGGCTAGTGGATCAGTCGTTGAAGGGTTACGGACTGGCGCTGTCGGATGTGACGCCGGAAGCGTGGGAAAAACTCGTGCAGTGGACGGGCAACAAGAACCGTCAGGAAATCTTCGCCGACATCGGCCTCGGCCGGCGCGTCGCAGCGGTCATGGCCAAGCGCATTGAAGTGCTGATGAGCGGCCGCGATGCCGACGACGACGGTTCGCGCTCCGAGTCCGGTTCGACGCCGCATGCGCCGCCTGTAGTCATCACGGGCACCGAGGGCATGTCGGTGCAGTTGTCGGCATGCTGTCGTCCGATTCCGGGCGACAACATCATGGGCTATATCGGCATCGGCCTCGGCATGGCGATCCACACCACCGACTGCCGCGTCGCGCAGCGAATTCATCGGCGCGATCCCGGGCGCTGGATCGACGTGGCGTGGGCGCCGCAGCCAGGCCGTCTGTTCGACGTCGCCGTCAAGGTGCTGGTGAAGAATACCAAGGGCGTGTTTGCCCGCGTGGCTGCCGACATCACGTCGGCGGATGCGAACATCGTCCACATTGCGATGGACGAAGACCTGTCGCAGGAATCCACGGTCCTGCGTTTCGTGATCCAGGTCAGCGATCGCGTCCATCTGGCCAATGTCATGCGCCGCGTGCGCACCAACCCCGACGTCATGCGCATTGCACGTGAACGGCCGAGCGAAGAGGCGCATCACCGTCATGAAGGCGGCATGCGTATCGATCGCGAGCGCGCGGATTACTGATCGGCGCTGGCTTTCAAGGCTCAGAAATTGCGTCGGCGTTGGAGGGGCGCCTGCCGTGTTTCGCTTGAGCTGAACATGCGGGCGTCACCGCGTCTCACCCGGGACTGACCGGAACCAAACGGAGAACGCTGATGGACGTAGGCGAACTCGACGGCATGGCGCTCGATTATTGGGTGGCCCGCAGCCTGCATGACTTCGTGCGCGAAATCTATTTCACCGATAGTGGCGAGACCGTCTCCATTCGCGGCAATGACCGCGGTCGTCCATGGGACGGGCGGTTCACGCCCGCCACATCCTGGGAGGCGGCAGCCGTGGTGCTGGAGCGCATGCGGCGGCTCGAGGTGCGTGAACGGACCGAAATGGGCGCGACGCATTGCATCGCGGAGTTCGAGGGCGGGAATGGAGCGGTGGAGGGACTCGGAGACTCGTTGCAGGTCGCGCTGTTGCGAGCGTTCGTCGCAAGCCGCTTCGGCGATAGCGTAGATGAAGTGTTGCAGGAACCGCAGGCGCTGACCGGCGCGCGAGCCCGGGTGAGCGGCGAGCAAACGGTGGGCGGCGTGGTGGAGGACGTGCCGAATCCGGCCGGACGAATCGGGGATATTCAGTCGCCACCGCGATGACGGCTGGTCTCACCCAACGGTGACGCACCCCGCGCTGAAGGACCTCGATAAAAGCGGCAGACAAAAACAAAGGGCCTTCCTTGTGGAAGGCCCTTGACAGGTGGTGCGGCTGGCAGGATTCGAACCCACGACCCCTTGGTTCGTAGCCAAGTACTCTATCCAACTGAGCTACAGCCGCACGCTTAAACAGGTGACGTTCACTGCAATGAAACGCGGGAGCTTCCACGAAGGAAACCCCTGGAATGAATGGTGCGGCTGGCAGGATTCGAACCCACGACCCCTTGGTTCGTAGCCAAGTACTCTATCCAACTGAGCTACAGCCGCACACAGAAACGAGATTATAGCGAAATGTTCGGTAAAAGGGAAGCCTAAAGCGATTTCTCCGGCGCGCCGGATCGTGTACCCTTCATAGGCAGTTGCTTGCTGCAGTTAATGGACCATTATGAACAAGGCCTTTGTCAAAGAGTCGAGTGACGAGAACGACGACGACCTCGACGTCGCCCAGCCGGATGTCCCCGCGGGCACCAAAAACTACATCACGCCCGCCGGCTACCGGCGCATGCGCGATGAACTGCTGAATCTGATCGACGTCGAGCGACCGGAGGTGGTCAGGCTGGTGTCGTGGGCCGCATCGAACGGCGATCGCTCGGAGAACGGCGATTACATCTATGGCAAGCGCCGCTTGCGCGAGATCGACCGGCGTATCCGCTTTCTGACCAAGCGTCTCGATCTTGCTGAAGTCGTCGATAGCAGCAAACAGGAAAACGTCGATCAGGTCTTCTTCGGCGCAACGGTCGAATATGCGACGCAAGACGGTGAGGTGCATACGGTGACGATCGTCGGCATCGACGAGGTCGATCTGGACGTCGGCCACGTCAGCTGGATTTCTCCGGTGGCGCGCGCGCTTCTCAAGGCAAGGATCGGGGATACGGTCACGCTGTATACACCGGCCGGCCCGCAGCCGATCGATATACTCGACGTCAAATATCCGGCGCCCGGCACAAGCGCTTAGGCGCACCCCTCACCGCGCCGTTAGCTGGCGCGGCATAAACGCCGTTAGCTGGCGGGGCATAAAAAAGGCGCCGCGAACGGCGCCCTCGATACTGCAGTTCGACCCAGTCTTTTGAATGCTTAGAAGCGGTGACGCAGACCTGCGGTCACAGCGACCTGCTTGTTGCTGCTGGACGCTGCGCCAAGGCCATTGATGTTGGCGTCGACGATCGCGCCTTGATTGGCTTCCTGATACACACCTTGCAGATACACGTCCGTACGCTTGGACAGTGCGTACGCGGTTTGCAGGTTGAACTGGTTCCAATGCACGTGCGAGCTCGACAGATTCGCGCGGGTGTACGTGTACGCACCGGCAATGCTGACGGCCGGCGTGAGGGCGTAGCGTGCGTTGGCTTCGAAGTTCTGGAACTGGGCGCTGTTGGTCGGGAACGCAAGGCCGCCCGCGACGCCGGAGGAGCTCTGGCTGATGCCGGCGAGGCCGGACAGGTTCGTCTGCGAGTACACGAGGCCGACTGTTGCAGGGCCGAACGCGTAGTTCGCACCCGCCCCCCACGTTTGCTGACGGGCAGCGAAGAACGTATTGTCACCCGATACCGCGCCGCCCGAGTTGAACGCAGCGGCCGCCGTGTTCGCGCCATTGCTGTTCAATTGCAGGTAAGCAGCGGCGACATTCAGGCCGCCCCAGTTGTACGACGCGCCCGCGCTGTAGGCGCGGTTGTTGGCAAAGCCGGCGGCCTGGTTCGAGAAGCCATACAACGCGCCGAACTTGAAGCCGCCGTAGTTGACGCTCTGGTACTTGACCGAGTTGTTGACACGGAACGAGTTGTTCAGGTTGTCGTTGTCGAACGGGTGCGCGAACTGGGTGCCGCCGTATTGCGTGCCGGTAAGCGCGAGCGGGCCGACGTAATCGACCATGCTGTCGTACTGACGACCGAGGGTTACCGCGCCAAAGTCGTTGCTCGACAGACCGACAAAAGCCTGGCGGCCGAACAGACGGCTGTTCTGCTTCAGCGTGCCGTCATTGATGCCGAAGCCGTTTTCCAACGTGAAGATGGCCTTGAGGCCGCCGCCCAGATCTTCCGCGCCACGCAAGCCAAAACGGCTGCCGTTCACGGAGCCGCTCGTCATCTGCCAGTTGCTATGACCGTGCTGGTTGTTCGTGTAAGTAATGCCGGCGTCGATCAAGCCATATAGCGTCACGCTGCTTTGCGCATGCGCAGCCGTTGCAAAAACGCCCGTAAGGGCCGCGACCATGAGTGTCTTCTTCATTTTGTAACTCCGAGTGCAAGAGAATATTTGAACGCTGGCTTGGAGACCTTCACGCGGGCGCTGCGAGAGGCGGGATCCGCGTGAAAAGCGCGTTGATCCAATCGCGCACGTTTCCGGTAAGGCAGAGTGTAGAGAGAGGCGTCGCGGAGTGGGCGTTCCGAATTTCGCAATAAAGTATTACGCGGTCAGAAACGATGCATGAACGCCCCACAAGCCCTTTGGACAAAGGCTTTCCGGGTTTATTAACCGGCTGGGAGGTAGTCGGAGGACATTTGCGTTGCAGTTTTGCGACAGTCAGTGATGCGAAAAAGCAACGCGCCGAAACACATCGAACAATGGTTGTTGTCGCTGAAATAAGCGATTGTTAATTGTGCGGATAAAGCAAATAGGGCGCGCCGCTATACTGAAGCTTCTGCTTCCCAAAGCAGACTTTTTCGTTGAAGAAGATCCCAAACCTTTGTCGGCGCGACTTTCCGGTCGCGCTTTTTTCGCCTGCTGATGGATGGGCCGGGCGGCTCAATGCGCTGGCGCTGCGTCGTCTGCGTCGGTCCAATCGACCGTCGGCGACATCGACCAGTCTTCCATCACGTAATGGCGCGCGTCCATGGGCGATGAAAGCAGGTTTTGCCAGTGGTCCCCGTGCCACACGGGATCGAATTCGACGAAGGGTGCGGCAGCCGGCGCCGAATGCTCGGCAGCGCTCTTTGTGTGTGAGTGACTGAGCCGCAGGACGAAGCGACGGATTTCAGCTAGGAACATGTCAGTCTCCTGAAACGCGTTACATCACTGAGTCCATCATGCGACGCTGCACGTTCCGCAACAAGTCGGAGAAACACCGACCTTATCGAGGCCGTCGGGTGAAAAATCTCCCGCCTTTCGCATCTCGCCGGCCGCTCGGGTAATCATTACGGATTTTGTCGGTACTGGTTAATAAGCACGAGCGGCTGAACGACATTATTTGCACGGCACCTGGCTTGCAAAGGGCCAATCACCTTTCTTGACTGCAATTGCTGGCTCCGATTATGGCAAACCGAGTTTCGGCTGCTTTTTACTTGCTAAACCGTAGCATTTCACTCAAGCGCAATTGCGCGTTTGTATGTAATCGTCGAGCGAAAGTGACAACGGGCAACGGTACAGTCCCAACGGTTCGCGGACGGCAATCGCTTGCTTCAAGGATGCGCTGTGCGGGCACCGATCATGCCGGGCGATGCCATGCGATGAAACTGTCCGACGCTCAACTGGGGCATACTTGCCGCAAGCCACGCGTCTAAAGTACCTATTTCCATGTCTGAACAGTTTTTGCCGGAACCGGCCCTGAATGTCCCGATCGTTTTTGTCGACCTCGAAACCACCGGCGGTTCCACCAGCGAGCATCGCATTACAGAGGTCGGCGTCGTCGAAGCCGGTCCGGCCGGCGTGTCCCGCTGGAGCAGCCTAGTCGACCCGCAGCAGCCGATTCCGTCGTTCATTCAGCAACTCACCGGTATCACAGACGCCATGGTGCGCGGCGCGCCAACTTTCGACGCGATCGCGCCGGCTTTATTCGAGCGTCTGAACGGCAAACTGTTCATTGCGCATAACGCCAGTTTTGACCGTGGTTTTCTGCGCGGCGAGTTCCGCCGGGCGGGAATCGCGTTCGACCCTGATGTGCTGTGCACCGTGCGCCTGTCGCGCGCGTTGTTCCCGGCTCAGAAGCGTCACGGCCTCGATGCGCTGGTCGAACGTCACGCGCTCGTGCCGTCAGATCGTCACCGCGCGCTCGCCGACGCGGATCTGATCTGGCAGTTCTGGCAGCGCCTGCACGGTCTCGTGCCGCTCGACACACTGCGCGCGCAGATCGAGCGCACTACGCGGCGCTACCGGCTCGCTGGCGACATCACCGAAGATCTGCTCGATTCCGCGCCGGCCGGTTGTGGTGTGTATGCCTTTTTCGGTGAGGGTGATTTGCCGCTCTATGTCGGCCGAAGCGTGCGTGTGCGTCAGCGGTTGCGCTCGCATCTGACAGGCGAGCGGCGTTCGTCGAAGGATCTTCGGCTTGCGCAGCTCGTGCGGCGAGTCGAGTGGCGCGCGACTGGCGGCGAACTGGGCGCGATGCTGGCCGAAGCGCAGTGGATCGCGACGTTGCGCCCCGTCCATAATCGTGCACCGCGTGTCATGAAGTCGGATCCGACGGATGCGCCATGGCCGTTCGAGGGACCGGTCGTCTTCGAGCAGCGGGAGGACGCATCTGCGGACGGCGCCTTCCACGTGGTCGACCGTTGGCGCTATATGGGGCACGCGACGTCGCTCGTGCAGGCCGCCGAATTGTACGCGTCGAGCGTGGTGGGGCCGTTCGAACTCTCGACCTATCGCCTGCTGCACAGTCACCTTGCGCGCGGCTTGCGCGTGCTGCCGTTGAGCGTCCCCACGGAGATGGCGGTCTCGAGTCTCGCTTGATGAGCGGAGCGGCGTCCGCGCGGCGTGAGCCGCTCATCCGTTGTTGAAAGTGATTTCGGTGGCGGCCGCCCCGGTTTTACTGGACTGGCGGAATCACCCGGTCGCACCTACGCCCCCCGTTTCGCAGACGTGACCCAGCGCGCGAGTCAACGCGTTAGAGCGGGCCGAGTCATAACGGGTCAGCGATTTCCAGTTGGCAAGCGATTGCGCAACGCGCGACGGACAGTCACTCGCCGTGCGCAGTGGTTGGACGCGCGCCAGACCGGCCATGAGCGACTGCGTCAGCCGGTCGAGCTCCGGTCTGGTGCTGGTCGCCAGGTCGGGCACCGGTCCTTGCGGCGGCTGTGTGCTGCGCCAGGTCGCGAACAGCGCGTTTTGCACCTCCTTGCTTGCGTCGATCTGATCCTGGAAGAAAGCGCGGGCGAATGCCGGGTCGACATTCACGGCCGCAGCGCGCTTTTGCACATCGGCGAGTAGCGCGTTTTCGCGCGGAGTATCGGTGATCGCCTGGTGATTGGCCCACTTCCAGCGGGCAACCGGCTCGGCAAGCGAGAGGCGCTGCGAAACCAGCGCGATCAGATTGGTGAGCGCGGTGTCGTCGCCATCGCCGGCGACGGCAAGGGAAGGCGTGACAGCGAGCCAGGCGGCTAAGGCGAGCGCGCACGATGCGCCAAGGCGATGAAAACGAGTCATGGGCGGTAGCGGGGCCGGGCGGGCGCAGAGGAAAGGCACAAGGATAAATGATGCAGCGGGAGCAGCGGCGTCTCGCGCCATGAAGAGCAGCGTCCGACAGATCGCGGCAGTCCGCGCGATAGCAGAAAGAGAAGGGGAAGCGAAGGGCGCGCGCAACCGGGCTGCATGCCGCATAGGCAAATGCGGGCTAATGCGCAAAGGTATCAGGCGAACCGATCCAGCGTCATTCCGGGGTCGAACGACGAATAAGCGGCCGCAGGCACGCTGCGTACCCGGCCATGCCTGTTACGCACGCGAATCCATGCTGCATTGCGCCACCGCAGTTACTTCGAGTCGCACGATTTACGTTGTTCGTCGAAGAAGGCGCGAACGTGTTCAGGCAGCTCGGCACCCAGAAACTCGACGCCAGCGGGTTCCGGATCCGGGCACAGAACTTTGTCCGGGGTCGGAATCTTCGTTGGTTTGGCATCCATGATCGTTCTCCTTTACAAAATGATTATCTGCCGCGTGTCTGCCTGAGCACCAGTGTCGGATGCGTTTGCGACGTTCTCTGTTGCTTTAACGGCACAACAGAACATTTCACCAGAGGGTTTGAATATCATTTATTGCCTTGCTGCAACGCACGCTCGCGAACGGGTACCAAAATAAGTGGGCCGTTTCGGTCGTTAGCCATTGGCGCTTTCGAGACTGCGCGCTGCGCGGCCCGGCGCGACGCGGTCATGTTCGAGCTCGTAATCTGTTGCAAACGAATAAAACAGTGGCGCTTGTGCGCTGCCGCACGGACGAAGTTTCCCGACACATAGCGGTGTGCTAACTCCCCCGCTTGCGTGCACTCCGCACCCCAATATCGAGTAAACGAGCGGTTTCAGGCTTTCGTTGACCACTGGGGCATATTAAAGAATTGCATGAATCGCCAAACGACTTTAACGCCCTCTCGTCGCGATTGAGAGGATGTTGTCGTGACGGAAATCCGCGCCAAACGGTCCGTCGATCGTCGCTTCGTCAGCGAGTGCTCAGAAAGCAAAACGCCCAGTCCAAAGGACTGGGCTTTTTGCTTGAATCTTGATGGTGCCGGAAAGAGGAATCGAACCCCCGACCTTCGCATTACGAATGCGCTGCTCTACCGTCTGAGCTATTCCGGCATCAGGAGAACCGCGATTATAGGGACTCTTTCAGCGGCTTGGCAAGCCCCCGGCTCACTTTTTTGTTTCGAGATGGTAGCGGGTGACCCTGTCCACTTCATTCTTCGAGCCGAGGAACACAGCCACACGTTCGTGCAGGCTCTTCGGCTGGATATCCAGAATGCGCTTTTCGCCGTTGGTCGCAGCCCCGCCAGCCTGTTCGACGATGAACGCCATCGGGTTTGCTTCGTACATCAGGCGCAGCTTGCCCGGCTTGTCGGGGGTACGCTTGTCCGCCGGATACATGAAGATGCCGCCCCGATTCAGGATACGGTGCACGTCCGCGACCATCGATGCGATCCAGCGCATGTTGAAGTCGCTCTGACGCGGTCCTTCCTTGCCCGCTTTCAATTCGCCGATGTACCGCTCGACGGGCGGGTACCAGTGGCGTTCGTTCGACGCGTTGATCGCATACTCGCGCGTTTCCACCGGAATGCGCATATCGCTTTGCGTGAGCACCCACGACCCCAGTTCGCGGTCGAGCGTAAAGCAGTTGACGCCGTTGCCGGTGGTCAGCACAAGGACGGTTTGCGGGCCGTACACCGCATAACCCGCAGCCACCTGCTGCGTGCCCGGTTGCAGGAACGATTGTTCGGTAGGCTGCTGGCCGTCCGGACAGCGCAGCACCGAAAAGATCGTGCCGATCGAAACGTTGACGTCGATGTTCGACGAACCGTCGAGCGGGTCGAACACCAGCAGGTATTCGCCCTTCGGATAGTTGGCCGGAATCGGGAAGAACTGTTCCATTTCCTCGGAAGCCATGCCGGCCAGGTTGCCGCCCCATTCGTTGGCTTCGAGCAGGATTTCGTTCGAGAGGATGTCTAGCTTTTTCTGCACTTCACCCTGGACGTTCTCGCTGCCGGCTGTGCCGAGCGCATCGCCGAGCGCGCCTTTGCTGACGTGGTAGCTGATTGCCTTGCACGCACGCGCGACGACTTCGATCAAAAGGCGCAGGTCGGCTGGCAGATTATTGGTCTCGCGCTGCTGCTCGATCAGGTACTTCGTGAGGGTGGTACGACGTTGCAAGGACATGCTGTACTCCGGGAAGGCGAGAGGAATAACCGGATTCTAACCGTTCGTTGTGTCCGTTCCGTGCTTTGGCGCGCGCACGGCAAGCGCCGCGCGGGCTGGCGCTACACCGCGGTATCGGCCGAGATGGCGCGCCTCGCTCGCGCCGCGTCGTTGATGCGCGGCGCCGGTGCGCGCAGCGCAACTGACCATCCCGACATTCAGCGCCTGTTCGCCCGACGAAGTGCACAGAGACGCGCTGCGAGGCGGCAGTCAATGCACGAACCCTGCCGTGAAGATTCTCGCGGTAGCCTTGTCGCCGAATGTCCCGATCGCGGGATGACGGAGCGCCCCCCGTTAAGCGAAGGCGTTCTGGTTTCATCCCGGCGAGTCGGCATGAACAGTCGTGCAGATGGCTAACGTCGAGCGCGCCGAATTTGGCGGACGATCCGCATTCGGGGCCAGGAGGCGGGCGTTAAGCCAACGCCTTCTCCACGATTTCGCGCACGTCGCGCGACTTCACTTGCGAAGCCACCTTTTCCAGCGCTGCGCGCATGCCCTCGCGCAACGTTGGCGTGAAGCGGCGCCACAGTTCGAGCGAGCGGGCGAGGCGTGCGGCCACTTGCGGATTGAGGGCGTCTAGCGCGATTACCTGATCGGCCCAGAACGCGTAGCCCGAGCCGTCTTCGGCATGGAACTGCGCGGGATTGGCCGCGCAGAAGCTGAAGATCAGCGAGCGCGCGCGGTTGGGGTTCTTGAGGTTGAAGGCCGGATGGGCCATCAGCTTGCGCACGATGTCGATTACCGGCCGCTGCGCGCTGCCACGCTGCGTGGCTTGCAACGCAAACCACTTGTCGATGACGAGCGGCTCTTTTTCGAAGCGCCGGTAGAAGTCGTCCAGCGCCTGTTGCGCCTCGCTGCTGCCGCCCTTGGCTGCCGCCGCGTTGAGCAGTGCCGAGAGCGCCGCGGCGCGGTCGGTCATATTGTTCGCGGCGTCGTATTGCGCAGACGCGAGACGCACGGCTTCAGCCGGATCGTCCAGTTCGGCGAGATACGACAGTGCGAGATTTTTCAGCGCCCGATGGCCGGCCGCCTCGGGCGTCGCTTCGTAGGTGCCGGGCGTGCGATGCTGCTCGTACAGTGCGAGCCACTCGTGCTTGAGCGCCGTGGCCAGACGCTTACGCACGAACTGCCGGGCAGCGTGCACGGCCGCAGGATTCGACTCGGCCATCTGCTCGGCCAGGTACGCTTCGGACGGCAGCATTAGCGCGAGTTCACGGAACGACGGTGACAGCGTCTCGTCGGTGAGCACACGCGCGAACGCGGCCACTACCGAGTCGTCGAGCCGCAGCGGCGCATGGGTGGCGGCACGTTCGGCCAGCGTCATCAGTTCGCGCGTGGCGAGCCGCTGGCCCGCTTCCCAGCGGTTGAAGGGATCGCTGTCGTGTGCCAGCAGGAAGGCCAGTTCGTCGGCCGAGTAGTCATACTCGACGATCACCGGCGCGGAGAAATTGCGCAGCAGAGACGGCAATGGCTCCTGTGCGACCTTTACGAACGTAAAGGTCTGCTCGCTTTGGGCGAATTCGAGCACGCGCGTGGTGGCGGCCGATGCCGTCGCTTCGCCTTCCAGCTGCAGCGGCAGATCCTTGCCGTCGTTGCCAATCAGGCCGATCGCGAACGGAATCAGCAGCGCTCCCTTCTGTGTTTCGCGCGCGGCCGGTGCCGCGTCGCCGTAACCTTGCCTGAGCATTATGCTGTAGCGCTGCTGGGCGGCATCGTAATGGGTGCGCACGGACACCCTTGGGGTACCCGCCTGGCTGTACCAGCGCTCGAACTGCGCGAGGTCGCGGCCGTTCGCATCGGCGAGCGCGTAACGGAAATCGTCGCAGGTCACCGCCTGGCCGTCATGCCGCTTGAAGTACAGATCCATGCCCTTGCGGAAACCGTCGCGGCCGAACATCGTCTGATACATCCGCACGACTTCGGCGCCCTTCTCGTAGACCGTCATCGTGTAGAAGTTGTTGATCTCGACGTAGCTTTCCGGGCGTACGGGATGCGCCATCGGGCCCGCGTCTTCGGCGAACTGCATCTGGCGCAGCACGCGCACGTCCTCGATGCGCTTGGTCGCGCGCGCGGCCGCGTCGCCGTTGCGGGTCTGACCGGCCGCCATGTCCGCCGAGAACTCCTGGTCGCGAAATACCGTCAGGCCTTCTTTCAGGCTCAGCTGGAACCAGTCGCGGCAGGTCACGCGGTTGCCGGTCCAGTTATGGAAATACTCGTGGCCGACCACCGCCTCGATGTTCGCGAAGTCGGTGTCGGTCGCGGTTTCCGGGTTCGCCAGCACGTACTTCGTGTTGAAGATGTTGAGCCCCTTGTTCTCCATCGCGCCCATGTTGAAGTCGCTCACCGCGACGATCATGAAGCGGTCGAGGTCGAGTTCGAGCCCAAAGCGTTCTTCGTCCCAGCGGATTGCATGAATCAGCGAGTCCATCGCGTGACGGGTCTTGTCGAGGTCATGCGGTTCGACCCACACCTGCAGCAGCTTTTCCTTGCCCGAGCCGGTCTTCACGCGTTCTTCCAGCGCGACCAGCTTGCCCGCGACCAGCGCGAACAGATAGCTCGGCTTCCTGAACGGATCTTCCCAGCGCGCGTAATGACGGCCGTCCGGCAAGTCGCCTTCGTCGAGCAGATTGCCGTTCGACAGCAGCACCGGAAACTCGGCCTTGCTCGCGCGCAGCGTGACCGTGTAGGTTGCCATCACGTCCGGTCGGTCGAGGAAGTAGGTAATGCGGCGAAAGCCCTCGGCCTCGCACTGCGTGAAGAAATTGCCGCCCGACACATACAGGCCCGACAGGGTGGTGTTGGCAGCCGGGTTGCACACGCTCGTGAGCGTGAGCTCGAAGCTCTCCGGCACGTTCTCGAGCCGCAGGCCGTGCTCGTGCGCATGCGCGCCGGCGAACGGCCGGCCGTCGATCTGCGCGCCGACGAACTCGATCTGTTCGCCCATCAGTTCCAGATGCGCGGCGCGCGACGCGTCGGGATTGCGGCGCACACGCATCGTATTCCTGACGGCCGTGCGTTCAGGGACCAGATCGAACTCCAGCTCGACAGTGTCGATAAGGAAGGCGGGCGGCGCGTAATCGGCGCGGCGGATCACATTGGGCGTTGCGGTATCGGCCATGGTGTTCTGTGGTGATGGGACTCGAGCGGTCGGGCGCGCCGGGGCACGCGAGCCGGGCTTGACGAGCCATTGTACAAAGCCTCGGGCAATCCTGCGGAGCGAACTTTGTACCCGCCGGCCAGGTCAGCGTAATATCGGGCGCCTTCGCACCAACAGACGATACGAGGCCGCGTGGCAAACGAACCCGGTCGCAAGTGACAAAAACGGGCAACCTTGAGGCATCACGAGGCAGACCATGAACATCCATCAATGGACCCGTCGCGCCGCATTGCTGCTGGCGGCGCTGACGGTGCTGCTGTCCGGCTGCACGACGTACGTGACCACCCAGGTCACGGCGTTTTCCGACTGGAGCGGCAACGACGCCACCCGCACCTATGTGTTTACGCGGCTGCCGGCTGCGCAGAACGATCTCGAACTGTCCACGTACGAGCGCATCGTTGCCGGGGAACTCGCGCTGCATGGGTTCCGCGAAGTCGACAGCGCGCACGCGCGCTATCTGGTCGGACTAGCGTATGGGATGCGCTCGGATATCGTGACCGTCGCAGAACCCGTGTACTACAACCCGTGGCCAGGGCCTTACTGGGGCCGGCCGTTCGATCCGTGGGGACCTTGGGGTCCGTATCCGAGCGGGTATGTGAACCAGAGCTATCCGATTTTCACGCATGTGTTGGGCGTGCGGATCACCGAGCACGCGACGGGTAAGGAGGTCTATAACGTGACGGCGCGCAATTCGGGCGGCGAGTCGTCGCTGGTCCGCGCGATGCCGTATCTGGCCCGCAGCGCACTGGCCGATTTTCCGCTCGGCAACGGCGCCGTGCGTACGGTCAAGCTTCCGCTCGACCTGAACAGCAGCGCGGGACACGAGACCGCTGGCAGTGGGGCGGCGCCGGCTCCGGCGCCAGCGTCCGGAGCGAAAGTCGCGGAGTAGGGTTGTGCGCTGAACCATGGGCGCTTTACCGGGCGCTTTAGCGGCGCGTGCCCCCTGGGTGTTGCCCCTCGCGTTGCCGCTGAGTGTCGCCCTTGGGTGTCGCCGCTCACTGTCGCCCCATTACGGCTTGCAAAAGAACGGCCTGGCACGCGCGACCCGCCGGGCCACGCTTACATCGTAGCTTTCGTGAACAGCGGCGACTGCAAGCACACAACCTGAAAGTCGCTCAAACCCCGACCCCGAACAGCGCCATCGTTCCCAGGACCACGAACATGACGGCGGCGATGCCGTGCACGAGTTTCGTCGGCAGCCGGTGAGCGAAGCGGTCGCCCAGCAGGATTGCGGGAACGTTCGCGATCATCATGCCGAGCGTGGTGCCGGCCACGACGCCGAAGAAATCGTGAAAGCGGGCGGCGAGCGCGACGGTGGCGATCTGCGTCTTGTCGCCCATTTCCGCGATGAAAAACGTCACCATGGTCGTACCGAATACGCCCAAATGCGTGCGGCTGGTGTTGGCTTCATCGTCGTCGAGCTTGTCCGGCACGAGGATCCACAGACCCATGCCGATGAACGATGCCGCGAGCGCCCAACGCATCACGGTGGGTGTGAGCAGCGAGCCGAGCCACGCGCCGAGCGCGCCCGCGCAAGCGTGATTGACCAGCGTGGCGGTCAGCACGCCGAGAATGATCGGCACAGGCTTGCGGTAGCGGGCGGCGAGAACGAGCGACAGAAGCTGCGTTTTGTCGCCGATTTCGGCCAGCGCGACGGCTCCGGTCGAAATGAGGAACGCTTGATTCACGATGGTTTGATTTATCCGGGCCTGCCATGAACGAGCGACGACCCACGACACGCCGGGCCCTGTTGCGGCGCGTGTGGATCATCGGTCTCGCCAGGCTCGAGGCTGCGGCTGCCATGGCCGTGACGGCCAAGTCTGTCGACAGGCGCCCCCGCGAACGCATGTGCGACGCACCCGGCACACAGGTGCGGACATTGCGCGGGGCGGCTACTCCCCAATGAGGGACGGAGTATAGCAGGCAGGGGTGGCCTCAATCCCAACAGGGCCGTGCGGCGGTTGCTTGCAGTGGACCGCGGGGCGACGCGCGCGGCGAGGGCCGGATGATGCGAACCATGCCTGATGCATGCGAGCGAAGCAGCGCCGGCGTTGATATCGGCTCAGCCTTACTGGCGGGAGATCGATTGGAATATCCGCGCAGAGCCAGGCACGCGCTCGGCGCATGTCAACCGGCGCGCGCCTTCGTTTGACAATCCGTCGCTCCGCCGATACGGATACAGATGGATACGTCTTTTGGCTGATTTATTCCGGAATGTTCAGTATGATTCCGCCGACAATAGTGTTTTTGACGTTTCGTCGGATCATTGTCTGTGCGCTAAACATTCATTGGGCGAGTGCCGATAAACCGCTGAATTCCCCGTTGGCGGACTGCATTGTCCCGCGGCCGGAGATCGCCAACCCGCTCGGCTAGCGCACGCCGCGAAGAATGTGTTCCGTCAGGGGCCTGAGCCTCTCCCCGTTTTTCCACGCGCGAACACCCATATGCCCGATCTGCACTGGACCATTCCGGTCGGTCGCTGGTCTAGCTGCCCGGCCGCCGCATCTGCCGCACCCGATATCGGCTTTATCGAGCCGATCGTCCGGCGTCGTCTGAGCACGCTGTCCAAGGCTGCGCTGAAGGTCGCGTACGACTGCGTCGCCGGCGCCCACGTGCGCGTCGTGTTCGCTTCGCGTCATGGGGAATTGCGCCGCACGACCGACATCCTGCGCAGCATCAGCGCCGCGCAGCCCGTCTCGCCGACGGCTTTCAGCCTGTCGGTGTTGAACGCGATGACGGGCATCTTCGGCATCGCCCGGGGCGACCGCTCGGCGGCGAGCGCGATTTCGGCCGGCGCCGAAACGCTTGGCTACGGCTTGCTCGAAGCGCACGCGCAATACGCGACGCAGTCCGCGTCGCCCGTGTTGCTGGTGTACGCGGACGAACCGGCCGATCCCGCTTACGGCACCATCGAAGATGAAGTGCAGGGCGGTGCGATCGCCGTTCTGCTCGACAGCGAGGCGTCAGCCGGGCAGATGGTGTGCACCGTCAGCCGCGCCGGTCAAGAGCCGTCGACGCAAACCGGCGACGCCATTCAAGCCGGCGCTCCCGGTGCGACCGCTGAGGGCATCGTCGCCGGCAGCAGCGCCGGCACCGGCATCCGCGCGAATGCCGCGCCCACGTCAGCCAGTTTCGCGACGCAGAGCGAGGCGCTGCTGCACTGTCTGCAAACCGGCCAGTCCGCGTGTTGGCAAGGTGCGGGCACTGTTTGGCAATGGAGCTGGCGTGTCCGCGCGGCTTGATTACCTCTGGCGTTTCTGCGCCACCGGCATGGCCTTCGCGATGTTCGGCGTGTGCGGCGTGCTGTTTTCCGTGCTGGTGTTCCCGCTCGCATGGCTGTGGCCGCATCGCGCGTCGCGGCAGCGGGCGGTGACGACGGTGATCCACTGGTTTTTCCGCGCGCTGGTCGCGATGCTGCGGCGCGTCGGCGTGATGGAACTCGAGGTGTCGGGCGCGGACGCATTGCGCGCGGGCATCCCGGCGATCGTGGTCGCCAATCACCCGACCTACCTCGACGTGATGGTGCTGTTGTCGCTCGCGCCGCGCGCCTGTTGCGTCGTGAAAAACGCGCACTGGAGCAACCCGTGTTTCTGGGGCATCGTGCGCGCGGCGGAATACGTGAGCAATGCGGACCCCGCCGATCTGGTCGAGGCTGGCGTCCGGCAACTGGCGGCCGGCTACACCATGATCATTTTTCCCGAGGGCAGGCGCAGTCCGGCGCCGAACCGGCTGCACGCGTTTTCGCGGGGCTTCGCGCACATGGCGTTGAAGGCCGGCGCGCCGATCGTGCCCGTACTGATGGATTGCGACCCGCCCGCGTTCACGAAGCAGATGCGCTGGTACGACGTGCCGGCGCGCGCGTTCCGCATGCGCGTGAGCGTGCTCGCGCCGCTCGGCGTCGAGCAGCTTGCGGCGCACCACACGATACCGGCTCTCGCGGCGCGCAGCGTGACGAGCGCCATCGAAGCCCACATTACCCGGCACCTGTTCGACTATGGATTCTTTAAAACTTGAAATCAAACAGCTTCTGATCGAAGCCCTCGATCTGGAAGACCTGACCCCGGCCGATATCGACGACGACGCACCGTTGTTCGATACCGACGGCATCGGTCTCGATTCCATCGACGCGCTCGAGATCGGCATCGTGCTGCGCAAACACTATCAACTGACCATCGCGGCAAACGACGAACGCACGCGCGAACACTTCCGCTCCATCAGCACGCTGGCTGCGCTGGTCGAGAGTCAGCGCGAAGCTGCCCATGCTGCGCACGAAACCACCAAGAAGGGGGAATAAGCCGTGTCCGACGCAGAGATTCTTGAACGCATCCGCGCCATCTTCAAAGAGACCTTCGCGATCGAGCCTGAGCGGGTCACGCCCGACGCGCATCTGTTCGAAGACCTCGACCTCGACAGCATCGACGCGGTCGACCTCGCGATCAAGTTGCAGGAAATGACCGGCCGCCGCATCAAGCCGGAAGAGTTCAAATCGGTACGCACCGTGGGCGACGTGATCGGCGCGGTCGAGTCCTTGCTGGCGGCCGAAGGCTGATGCCGGTTGCGCGCTCGCCACTGCCGGCTGCGACGCCCGAAGCGGCCGCAACCGCGCCGCAGCATGAGCGCCACCGCGGCAAGCTGATCGTACAGGCGCTGTTGAAGCTCGCCTATCCCGCGCTGATTCTGTGCGCGTGGCGCTGGGACACGCCGCGCGTCGTCGGCGGCATGCTGTTTGCCGTTTTGTGGCTGCAACGCTGGGCCGGCGGCGGTCCGTTCGCGGCTTCGCTGCGACGCCTGTCCGCGCTCGAGTGGAGCGTGGCGGGCATGCTGAGCTGCGCGTCGGCGGCGATCGTCGTCACCGACAGTGAGCTGTTGTTGCGGCTCTATCCGTCGCTCGTCAATCTCGGATTGCTGATCGCGTTCGGTGCGACGCTCGTGCGCGGGCCGTCCATGATCGAAAGATTCGCGCGCCTCGGCAACGCGGCATTGCCGCCCGGCGCGGTGCGCCATACGCGGCGAGTCACCCAGGTGTGGTGCGCTTTCTTCGTGATGAACGGCGCGTTTTCCGCGTATACGGCCTTGTACTGGAGCCGCCCGAGCTGGTCGCTGTATAACGGCGCGATCGCGTATGGGCTGATCGGCGTGTTGCTGGTGGCCGAGGTCATTTGGCGGTATCTGGTGGTGCTGCCGCGCGCCGCGCGTTCGGGGGCGGCATGATCGCGCTGCATGATGTGTTGTTGGCTGTTGAAGGCGCCGCCGCGCCGGTATGCCGCGACGGTAGCGCGGTGCTCGATCGCACGGCGTTCCGCGCGCGCGTCGCCGCGCTGCTCGCGCTGCTGCAAGCCCGCACGGGGCGGCGCTGCGCGTTGTGCATCGACGATCCGTTCGATTTCGCGTGCGCGCTGTTCGCGCTGTTCGCGTGCGGCAAGGAGCCGGTGCTGCCGGCCAACGCGACGCCAGGCTATCTGGCCGATCTCGCCGACGCGTACGACACGATGCTGACCGACGCAGACCTGCCCCCGTTCACCCCTGGTGCGAGCGCGGCGAGCGCGGACTCCGCGGCTGCCCATGCGGCACGCCGCACCCGCACCATCGACCCGCATACTCCGCTCACGCTCTACACGTCCGGCAGCAGCGGCCGCCCGAAGCCGATCCACAAGACGCTCGCGCAATTCGACGCCGAAGTGCGCACGCTCGAACAGCAATGGGGCGCGCTGCTCGGCGACGCGACGATGCTCGCGAGCGTGCCGCATCACCACATCTATGGCTTGCTGTTTCGCGTGCTGTGGCCGCTCGCCGCCGGCCGCCCATTCGATCGTGCGATCAGCGTCGATCCGCTGCATCTGCAAAGCCGCATCGAGCAATGCGGCGCGACGGTGGTCGTTTCGACGCCCGCGCAATTGTCGCGTTGGCCCGCGCTGCCCGGCTTCGCTTCGCTGACACCCGCGCCGCGCGCGTTCTTTTCGTCCGGCGGCCCGCTCGCGTTCGAGGCCGCGCGGCACTACGCCGCGGCGTACGACGCCGCGCCGCTCGAAATTTACGGCAGCACGGAAACCGGCGGCATCGCGTGGCGTCGTCAGGATCGCACCGATGCATGGCGGCCGGTGACCGGCGTCGAGGTGCGTCGCGACGAGGACGGCGCGCTGAGCGTGCGCTCGCCGCATCTGGGCCATTCAGGCTGGCACCGCACCGACGACCGGATCGCCTGGGACGCGCCCGGCTGCTTCCGTTTGCAAGGCCGGCTCGACCGCGTGCTGAAGCTGGACGGCAAGCGCGTGTCGCTGGCCGAGCTCGAAGCGCGGCTCGCGTTGCATCCGTACGTGGCGCAAGCGGCGGTCGTGCCGCTGAACGGTGCCGCGCGCGATCGCGCCGGCGGCCTCGTCGCGTTGACGGAAGCGGGCAGCGCGGTTTTGCGCGGCGAAGGCCGCGTGCTGCTCGCGCGAAGCCTGCGCCGCCATCTGGCGGACTATTTCGATGTGGTGGTGCTGCCGCGTCATTGGCGTTTCCGGCTGAGCTTGCCGTTCGACGCGCGCGGCAAGCTGCCGGTCAGCGTGCTGGCGGCCGCCTTCGAGCCTCGCGTGGAAGGCATGGACCTGCTGGCCGAAGCGCGCAGCGGCGACACGCTGCATTACGAACTGCGGGTGCCTCGCACGCTCGCGCATTTCGCCGGCCATTTTCCCGGCCTGCCGATTCTGCCGGGCGTGGTACAGCTGGACTGGGCGATCCGGCTGGCGGCCGAGCATGTGCCGAGCGTGCGCGCGGTTGCATCGATCGACCGGCTCAAGTTCATGGCTCCGGTCTTGCCGGGCGCGGTGCTCAAGCTCACGCTCGCCCATGACGCCGCGCGTCGGCGCATGCAGTTCGCGTACCGGATGGATGGCCGGGACTGCGCATCGGGCGTGATCGTTTATCAGGAGCCTGCAGGATGAGCCGCTTTGCTGCCTGCATCGTTGTTCCGATCTACAACCACAAGGACGCGATCGGCGCGACCGTCGCCGGTCTTGCCGTGCATCGCCTGCCGATCTTCGTGGTCGACGACGGCAGCGACGACCCGACCCGGCAGGTGCTCGCCGGCATCGCGCAGCAGTACGGCGCGCAGCTTACGCTGTTGCGTCTGCCGGTCAACGGCGGCAAAGGCGCGGCGGTCATGGCGGGGCTGCGCGCGGCGCGCGAGGCGGGCTACACGCACGCGTTGCAGATCGACGCCGACGGCCAGCACGACGCGACCGACGTGCCGCGCTTCATCGATGCGGCGCGCGCCGAACCGGAC
Source organism: Paraburkholderia suaedae (assembly GCF_040812055.1). NCBI lineage: Bacteria > Pseudomonadati > Pseudomonadota > Betaproteobacteria > Burkholderiales > Burkholderiaceae > Paraburkholderia > Paraburkholderia suaedae. The sequence continues at coordinate 97,663 of NZ_JBFOAH010000002.1, forward strand.
GCGGTGATTCTCGGCCGGCCGGTGTACGACGAGAGCGTGCCGAAAGCGCGCCTTTACGGCCGCTATGTGACGCACGTGTGGGTGTGGATCGAAACGCTTTCGCTGACGATCCGCGATTCGATGTGCGGCTTTCGGCTCTATCCGTTGGCACTGGCTTGCAAGCTGATCGACGGCGTGCGGCTGCCCACGCGGATGGACTTCGACATCGAAATCCTCGTGCGGCTGCATTGGCGGCGCACGGCGTTTCGCTTTATCGCGACGCGCGTCACGTATGCCGCTGACGGCGTGTCGCATTTCGACGTGTTGTGGGACAACGTGCGTATCAGCCGCAGTCATACGCGGCTCGTGTTCGGCATGCTATGGCGTTTGCCGATGCTGCTCGCCCACAAGGTAATGCCGCGTCGTGCCGCGCCCGCCGAACAGCCACGCGCGCCGAACGAACCGCGCGAACGGAGCAAAGCGGATCAACCGGATCAACCGGATCGACACGCCGAGCCGAGCGGCCAGCATTGGTGGCGCATCGCCGAACGCGGCAGCCACCTCGGCATGGCTTTACTCGCGCTCAGTTGCAAGCTGTTCGGCCGCCGCTTCACCGCGCTCTGGCTGCATCCGGTCGTCGCCTATTTTCTGCTGACGGGCGCCGCCGCGCGCGAGGCGTCGGCCGACTACTTCCGGCATCTCCGTGCGGCCGAGCCGCAAGGCGGCACGCCACGTCCTGGCTGGCTGTCCGCATATCGCCACATGCTGGCGTTTGCGCACTCGGGCTTCGATAAACTCGCCGCGTGGTCCGGGCGTGTCAATGACGCCGACGTCAAGTTCGAAGATCGTTCGGCGTTCGAAGCATGGGTCGCGAGCGGCAAGGGCGCGCTCGTGATCGGCGCGCATCTCGGCAATCTGGAGATGACCCGCGCGCTCGCCGCCCACGGCGCTCACGCAAAAGTCACCGCCGTCGTCTACACCGGCCACGCGCGCCGCTTCAACCGCGTGCTGGCGTCTGCCAGTAGCGCGTTCACGCGGCATCTGCTTGAAGTCGCCGACTTCGGACCCGACACGGCGATGCTGATGCAGCAGCGCGTCGATGCCGGCGAGCTGCTGGTGATCGTCGGCGACCGCGTGCCCCCGCACGAAGCGGGCCGCACGACCGACGCGCAATTTCTGGGCGCGAGCGCACCGTTCGCCCAAGGGCCGTATGTGCTTGCGCATGCGCTCGGCTGCCCGGTCTATCTGTTCTTCTGCCTGAAAGAGCACGACGGCTATCACCTGTACTTCGAGCCGTTTGCCGAGCGCATCGAACTGCCGCGGCGCGAGCGCGCGCAGCATCTCGCGACGTGGGCGCAGCGTTATGCGACACGTCTCGAACACTATTGCCGCAAGGCACCCTATCAATGGTTCAACTTCTTCGATTTTTGGGCCGGCACCAAGCGAGGCGGGCATGGCCGAACATGATGTGAGCGAAGCGCGCGAGGCAGGAGCGAGCGTGACGGGGCGCGGCAACGCCGACGCCAACCCGCCAGCGGTCTTGATCGGCGCGCGCAGACTGACGATCGAAGAGGTCGTCGCGATCGCGCAGCACCGCGCGCCGGTCGCGCTGAGCGGCGACCCCGCATGGCGCGCGCGCATCCAGCGCGGCGCCGATTTTCTGCGCCGCCATCTGGCCGCGGGCGCGACCGTCTACGGCGTCAACACCGGTTACGGCGACGCCTGTGTAGTGGACGTGCCGGCCGACCTGATCGAAGCGCTGCCGCTGCAGCTGACGCGTTATCACGGCTGCGGAATGGGCCAGCATCTGGACGACGCGCAAGTGCTCGCGGTGATCGCCGCACGCCTCAACTCGCTGGCCTATGGCTTTTCGGGCGTGCGTCCGGTACTGCTCGAACGCCTTGCCGATCTGATCAATCACCGCGTTCTACCGCGCATTCCGGCCGAAGGCTCGGTCGGGGCGAGCGGCGATCTGACGCCGCTGTCGTATGTGGCGGCGGCGCTCGCCGGCGAGCGCGACGTCAAGTTCGAAGGTGCGCTGCGCGACGTTTGCGACGTGTGGGCCGGGCTCGGTCTCGCGCCGCTCGCGCTGGCACCGAAAGAAGGTCTCGCGCTGATGAACGGCACTGCCGTGATGACGGGCCTCGCCTGTCTCGCGTTTGCCCGCGCGGATCATCTGACGCGGCTCGCCGCGCGTTTGACCGCGCTCTCGACGGTGGCGCTCGACGGCCGTGCCGCGCACTTCGACGCGACGCTGTTCGACGTCAAGCCGCACGCCGGCCAGGCGCAAGCGGCCGCGTGGATTCGCGCCGATCTGGCGGGCCGCGACGATACACCGGGGCATCGCCTGCAGGACCGCTATTCGATTCGCTGCGCGCCGCACGTGATCGGCGTGGCGCGCGATGCGCTGACGTGGGTGCGCCGCGATGTCGAGAACGAATTGAACAGCGCCAACGACAACCCGCTGATCGATCCGGACAACGAGCGCGTACTGCACGGCGGCAATTTCTACGGCGGCCACATCGCGTTCGCGATGGATGCGCTCAAAGTCGCGGTCGCCAATCTCGCCGATCTGATGGACCGGCAGTTGGCGCTTTTGGTCGACGTGAATTTCAACAACGGCTTGCCGCGCAATCTGTCCGGCGCCGCGCCCGCGCGCGCCGCGATCAATCACGGCTTCAAGGCCGTGCAGATTTCGTCCTCGGCATGGACGGCGGAAGCGTTGAAGAACACCATGCCCGCCAGCGTCTTTTCGCGCTCGACCGAGTCGCACAATCAGGACAAGGTCAGCATGGGTACGATCGCCGCGCGCGACTGTTTGCGCGTGCTCGAGCTGACCGAGCAGGTAGGCGCCGCGCATACGCTCGCGACGGTGCAGGCAGCGCGTCTGCGTATGCGGATCGACAGCGCGGCGCCGCTGCCGGCGCCGCTGCAGCGCTTTATGGGCGACGTGAGCGCAGGCTCGCCGTTCGTCGATGAAGACCGCGCGCTGGAAAGCGAACTGCGCGCGTTGACCGCGCGCATTGCCGCCTGCGATCTGCTCGACGACTATCCCGAAGGATCGAACGCATGAGCGCGACGCCGAAACTGCTGAGCGCCAGCGCGACAGTCGAAGTGCCGTTCCACGACGTCGACGCGATGAACGTGTGCTGGCACGGCCACTATCTGAAGTACTTCGAGATCGGCCGCGCGGCGCTGCTGCGCGCGTTCGATTACGACTATCGCGAGATGCAGGCGTCGGGCTATCTTTGGCCGATCGTGGAGGCGCATCTGAAGTACGTGCGGCCAGCCGTGTATGGTCAGCGGCTCGATGTGCGCACGCAACTGCTCGAACACGAAAACCGCCTGAAAATAGGCTATGAAATCGTCGATTGCGCGTCCGGCGCGCGGCTGACGAAGGGCTACACGATCCAGGTCGCGGTCGATGCCGCCACCCAGGAGTTGCAGTTCGTGTCGCCGCCGGTCGTATTCGAAAAGCTGGAGCGGGTATGGGGATGATGAAATGGCGAGCGTTGCCGATCAGAGCGCTTGGCCGGTTGAGCGTGACCGGTGTGCTTGGCCTGGCGGCAGTGGCGACGGCGAGCGTCGCGAGCGCGGGGAGCGCAGCGCCGTCAATTACTACATCGGCAACGGGATCAGCTACGCCAGCAACAACGGCATCAACAACGGCATCAACAACGGGTTCAATAACGCCAGCAACAACGCGATCGGCTACTACATCGGCTACGCCGGCGCCCACGGCATCGCCAACGGCAACAGCAACGACATCGACCACCGGCAACCCCGCACTCGTATCGCGGATCGCCGCCCATCTCGCACAGCCCAAAGGCGTGCGCGCGCAATTCACGCAGACGCAGACGCTTGCCGCGATGAAAGAGCCGCTCGTCAGCAACGGCGCATTGGTGTTCTTTCGCGAGCGCGGCGTGATCTGGCGGATCGATACGCCGTACAAAGCCACCTATGTCATCACCGACGCGGGCGTCACCCAGTTCGACGCCGCTGGCCGGCGCGTGAGCGCCCATAGCGCGGCCGGCGCACGCGGTGTCGCGCAGGTCTCGAAGATGATGCGCGCGATGCTCAGCGGTGACCTGTCGGCGCTGTACTCGCAGTTCGACATAGAGGCCCAAGGCAGCACCGCGCGATGGCGCATGCGGCTGACGCCGAATCAGCCGCAGCTCGCGCAGTCGATCAAAGGTCTGGAGATGGATGGCGGCGACTACCTGGAAAGCCTGCGCATCGCGCTGCCCAACGGCGACGTGACGAAGCTCGACTTCACGAAGAGCGAGGCGACGACCGAACCGACTGCGGCTGAACGCAGCATGCTCGGAGCGCCGTAATGAACCTGCGGGATCTGCGCGACGTGCGCGATACACAACAGCACGAGGCGCCACCACGGCGATCCGTGCGGCAGACGTGGGCCATACGGGCCGCATGGCTGCTGCTCGCGCTGATCGCGGCGTTGTATTGCGCGTGGCGCTTTGCCGGGCCGTCGCCGTTGCAGACCGATTTGCTAGCGCTTCTGCCCGCCACCGAAGCGGACCCGGTCGCCGAAAAAGCGGTCGACACTCTGGCGAGCGCGCTCGGCGACCGCACGGTATTGCTCGTCAGCAGCAACGACGACGCGCACGCGAAAGCGGCGGCGAGGCAACTCGGCGCGTCGCTGCAAAAGAGCGGGGCGTTCCGCTCGGTGACGGCCGAGTTGCCGCCGTTCGACCTCGCGCAGATCGCCGCGTTGTATATGCCGTATCGCTTCGGCCTGCTAGCGCCGGTCGACCGCGCGGCGCTAGCGGCCAGCGCCGCGGGCCCATCCGGCGCGACGTTGCGCGACACGCTCGCGCAGCGCATCTACAGCCCATTGCACGGCGGCCTCGCCACCCCGCTCGCCGACGATCCGTTCGGCTGGCTCGAACGCTGGCTCGGCGGCCTGCCGCTCGCGACATCCCATCTGGAAGTCGAAGACAATCTGCTGGTCGCGCATCGCGGTGACGCAACCAGCGTGCTGATCGTCGCGACCTTGCCGGGCTCGGCCTACGAAACGCAAACGCAGCGCGCGGTGCACGCGGCGCTCGCCCGAAGCGAAAACGTGTTGCGACAAACGTTCCCCGATGTCTCGGTGGCGCGCACCGGCGCCGTGTTCTACGCGGAGTCGGCCCGCAGCGCGGCCGAACGCGAAGTGCATCTGATCGGCGTCGCGTCGTTGTGCGGTATCGCGCTGCTGATGTTGTGGGTGTTCCGCTCGCCGCGCCTGCTGCTGCTCGGCTTCGTGTCCACGGCGCTCGGCATCGTGTGCGCGCTCGCCGCGACGCTGCTGGTGTTCGGCAAGCTGCATCTGTTGACGCTGGTGTTCGGCGCGAGCCTGATCGGCGAAGCCGTCGATTATTCGATCCAGTATTTCATCCTGTACCTCAGCGCGCAGCGCGACTGGGACGCGCGGCGCGGCGCGCGCGCGGTGCGTCCCGCGCTGACGGTCGCACTGCTGACGAGCCTGCTCGGCTACGCGATCCTGATGTGGGTGCCGTTTCCCGCACTCAAGCAGATTGCATGCTTCGCGATGGTGGGCATCACGACCGCATTCGCATCCGTGCTGTGGCTGTTGCCCGCGTTGCTGACGCGCGCGCCCAGGCGCAGCCCGCAACGTGTGTTCGCGGCGGCGGCCGGTTTGCTGGCGCGCTGGCAGCGCGCGATCGGCGGGCGGCGCGCGTGGTACGTGGCGGCGCTGTTGCTGGTCGTCGCGCTGCCCGGCTGGCTGCGTCTGACCAGTGACGACGATATCCATCTGCTGATCCAGCGCGATGCATCGCTGGTCGCGCAGGAGGACAAGGTGCGCGAGGCGGTGGGCGTCGATAACAGCGCGCAGTTTTTCGTCGTGCGCGCAAACACCCCCGAAGCGGTGCTGCAACGCGCCCAAGCGCTGGGCGCGAAGCTGGATGCATTGGACGGCACCGCCGACCAGGTCGGCGGTTATCAGTCGGTGGCGCAATTCGTGCCGTCCGCGAAGCAGCAGAAGGCAGACTACGCGCTGCTCGCGCAGCGTGTCTTCGACGACCGCGCCGCGTTGCGTGCGACGTTGCTGCAAGCAGGCTTCAAGGACGAAGTCGCCGATGCGTGGCTCGCCGCATTCGCGCAAGCACAGACACAGCCGCCGCTGAGCGTTGAGCGATGGCTGGCGACGCCCTGGTCGCAACCGTACCGGCATCTGTGGCTCGGCGAAGTCGATGCCGCCACGCACGCCTATGCGGCGGTCGTGATTCCGCAAGGCGTGACGCCGCGCAACGAGCCCGCGCTGTTTGCGCTCGCCGAGCGCTTGCCTGGCGTCACGTTCGTCGACAAGGCCGCGAGCGTGTCGAAGCTGTTCGGCGCATATCGGGTGGATAGCGGCTGGTGGCTCGGCGGCGCGCTTGCGCTGGTGCTTATCGTGTTGACTCTCCGATACGCCCCGAAGGAAGCCCCCTTGGGGGGCGCCGCGAAGGAACTCTCCTTGCGAAGCGCCACAAAGGAAGCCCGCTTGGCGGACGCCCCGAAAGAAGCCTGCCTGGAGGGCGCCTCGAAGGAAGCCCGCTCCGCAGACGCGAACAAACTCACCCTGCCAGACCGCCTGCGTGGCGGCATCGCCACGACGCTGCCGGTGGCACTCGCGGTCGGCGTCACTCTTGCAATCTTCGGCTACGCCCGCGTCCCGCTCAACCTGTTCAACTGGCTCGCGCTGATGCTGGTGCTCGGCGTGGGCGCCAACTATGCGGTGTTTCTGCGCGAAGGCTGCCTGCGCGCAGACGCGGATCTCGGTGCGGTCTGGACCGGCGTGCTGCTGTCGGCGGCCACCACGCTGTTGTCGTTCGGCATGCTCGCCATGAGCGCGATGCCCGCGCTGAAGAGCTTCGGCGCGACGCTCGCGCTCGGCATCGCGGTCGCGGTGCTGCTTGCGCCGATCGGCATGCCATTGGATTCGAGGAGAGCGACATGAGCGCGCCATCAGTCTATCTACACGCGCTCGGCATGATCAACGCGCTCGGCGGCAACGTCGATGAAATCGTGCCGGCGCTCGCCGCCGCGCGCGCGCCGGGCATGGCGAACGTGCACACGGGAATCGGCGACGCGTTCGCGGGCAGCGTGCTCGCGCCGCTGGAGCTCGCGCCGCGCGCCGAGCTCGCGCGCTACGACTGCCGCAACAACCGCTTGCTGCTGGCCGCGCTCGCGCAAATCGCGCCGGCCGTCGAGGCCGCGCGCGAGCGCTACGGCGCCGCGCGGATCGGCGTGGTGCTCGGCACGAGCACATCGGGCATCGAGGCGGCCGAAGCCGCGTTCGTCTATCACGCCAAAGCCGGCGCGCTGCCCGAGCACTTCAACTACCGTCAGATGGAAATCGGCACGGCCGCGCCATTCGCCGCCGCCGCGCTCGGTGTACAGGGCCCGGCCTTCACGATCTCGACCGCCTGCACGTCGAGCGCGAAAGCTTTCGCGTCGGCGCGTCGGCTGCTGCAATTGCAACTGTGCGATGCAGTGGTGGTAGGCGGCGTCGATTCGTTATGCGAACTGACGATGCAGGGCTTCGCGTCGCTCGAATCGACTAGCGCCGTGCGCAGCAATCCGATGAGCGTCAACCGCTGTGGCATCAATGTCGGCGAGGGCGCGGCCGTCTTCCTGATGAGCCGCGACGAAGCGGCGGTGCGCCTCGCGGGCGTCGGCGAATCGAGCGACGCGCATCACATTTCGTCGCCGGACCCGCAAGGCGCGGGCGGCGAACTCGCGTTGCGCGCAGCGCTGTCTGATGCGGGCGTCGCCGCGGCGGGGCTCGGCTACGTGAACCTGCACGCGACCGCCACGCCGAAGAACGATGAGATGGAAGCGAAGCTGATGGCGCGGGTGTTCGCGCACGGGGTGGCGACGAGCGGCACCAAGCCGTTGACCGGCCATCAACTCGGCGCGGCGGGCGCGACCGAACTCGGCTTCGCGTGGCTCACGCTCGTGCGCGACGACGTGCCGCTGCCGCGTCATCTGTGGGACGGACAGGCCGATCCGGCGTTGCCGGCGCTCGACCTCGTAGAGAGCGAACGCTTTTTGCCGCGCGGCGCTGGCACGCAATACGTGATGAGCAATTCGTTCGCTTTCGGCGGCAGCAACGTCAGCCTGATTCTTGCACGGTGACGCACATGACCCATCCCATACCGGGCGTCGAGCAACTCGTGCAGCAACCGATCGAGGCGATCATCCCGCATCGCGGCACCATGCTGCTGATCGGGGCCGTCGACAGTTTCAGCGACACGGCGCTGAGCGCGCGCGCCAGTGTCGACCCGCATGCGTGGTACGCCGGCGCCGACGGCGCAATGCCCGCATGGATCGGCATCGAACTGATGGCGCAGGCGATCGCCGCGCACGTCGCGCTACTGGCGATGCGCGGCGGCGGCCGGGCGCGGCCCGGCGTGCTGCTCGGCTCGCGCAGCTATCACGCGCTGCGGCCCGCGTTCGCGGTCGGCGCACCGCTGCTCGTCGACGTGAGCGAACTGCTGCGCGGCGAAGCCGGCCACGGTGCGTATGAATGCACGATCCATCAGGACGGCGTGTGTTGCGCGCAAGCCGTCATCAAGATTTTCCAGCCGACCGATTTTCAGTCATTCATCGAAGGGAGTGTCAGTTCATGAGCCGGCGTGTTCTCGTTACCGGCGCAAGCCGCGGCATCGGCCGCGCGATTGCGTACAAGTTGGCCGCCGACGGCTTTGCGGTCTCCGTGCACTGCCGCACGGGACGCAGCGAAGCCGATGCGGTGGCGACGGGCATCGCCGCGCAAGGCGGCACCGCGCGCGTGCTGCAATTCGACGTGCGCGAGCGCGCCGTGTGCCGCGCAGTGCTGGAAGCGGATGTCGCGGCGCACGGTCCGTACTACGGCATCGTGTGCAGCGCGGGCGTGACCCGCGACGCCGCGTTTCCCGCGCTCACCGAAGAAGATTGGGACATCGTGATCGAGACCGGTCTCGACGCCTTCTACAACGTCGTCCATCCGCTGACCATGCCGATGGTGCGCGCCCGCAGTGGCGGGCGCATCGTCACCATCGCGTCGGTGTCCGGCGTCACGGGCAATCGCGGTCAGGTCAACTACAGCGCGGCGAAGGCCGGGCTGATCGGCGCGAGCAAGGCGCTCGCGGTGGAGCTGGCCACGCGCAACATCACCGTCAACTGCGTCGCGCCCGGCCTCATCGAGACCGGCATGCTCGAGCAGATGCCGCTCGAACAGGCGTTGAAGAGCGTGCCGATGAACCGCGTCGGCCAGCCTGCGGAGGTCGCCTCCGTGGTGAGCTTCCTGATGTCGGATGCGGCCTCGTATGTGACGCGCCAGGTGATCGGCGTGAACGGCGGGATGGTGTGATGAAGCGCGTCGTCATTACCGGCATGGGCGGCGTCACCGCGTTCGGCGATAGCTGGGAGTCGATCGAAGCGCGCCTGAGGCGCGGCGAGAACGCGGTGCGGCGCATGCCCGAGTGGGACTACTTCGAGTCGCTGCATACGCGGCTCGCCTGTCCGCTGCCCGAGTTCAGCGCGCCCGCCCACTATCCGCGCAAGAAGACGCGGGCGATGGGGCCGGTGTCGATGTATGCGGTGCGCGCGAGCGAACTGGCGCTTGCCGACGCGGGCCTCGCCGACGACCCGAGCATCGCGGACGGCCGCATGGGCGTCGCGTACGGCTCGTCGTCGGGCTCGGTGCAGCCGATCCGCGCGTTCGGCACGATGCTCGAAACCGGCTCGATGGCCAACGTGACGTCGAACAGCTACGTGCAGATGATGCCGCACACCACGGCGGTCAACGTCAGCCTGTTCTGGGACCTGAAAGGGCGCATCGTTCCGACCTCGTGCGCGTGCGCGTCGGGCAGCCAGGCGATCGGCTACGCGTTCGAGGCGATCCAGTCCGGCAAGCAGACGCTGATGCTGGCAGGCGGCGCGGAAGAACTGTCGGGCCCGGCGGTCGCGGTGTTCGACACGCTGTATGCGACCAGCACGCGCAACGACGCGCCGCACCTGACGCCGCGTCCTTTCGATGCCGCGCGCGACGGCCTCGTGGTCGGCGAAGGCGCGGCGACGCTGGTGCTCGAAGATTATGAACACGCGCTCGCGCGCGGCGCGCGGATTCACGCGGAGATCGTCGGCTTCGGTTGCAACTCGGACGGCGCGCACATGACCCAGCCGACCGCCGGCACGATGGCCCTCGCTATGCAGCTCGCGCTGCGCGACGCGCAACTGCCGCCCGAAGCGATCGCCTATGTCAACGCGCACGGCACGTCGACCGATCGCGGCGACGTCGCCGAAAGCCTGGCGACTGCGCAGACCTTCGGCGCGCGCATGCCGATCAGCTCGCTCAAGAGCTACGTCGGGCATACGCTGGGCGCATGCGGCGCGCTCGAAGCGTGGTGGACCATCGAGATGATGAAGCGCAACTGGTACGCGCCGACCTTGAATCTGGACAACGTCGATCCGGCTTGTGCGCCGCTCGACTACATCGTCGGCACGGGGCGGCAGATCGACGCTGAACATGTGATGAGCAACAACTTCGCGTTCGGCGGCATCAATACGTCGCTGATTTTCAGGCGCGTGCGATGAGCGCCGCGCTGCAACGCGTGGTCGTCACCGGCATGGGGATCGTGTCGTGCCTGGGCAATACGCTCGACGCCGTGGCACTCGCGTTGCGCGCGGGCCGCTCGCGCATCGAGCGGGTGGATGCGTGGCGCGAGCGCGGGTTCGCGTCGCAGGTGGCGGGTGTCGCGTCGGTTCAGCACGAGCCGCCGTTCCAACGCAAGCTCGAACGCTTCATGGGCGACACCGCGCGGTTTGCGTGCCATGCCGCGCGCTACGCGATCGATGACGCGGGGCTCGCGTCCGCGGCGTTGCGCTCGCCGCACGCCGGCGCGGTGATCGGCTCGGGCGTAGGCACGATGGCGAGCTATGACGCGGCGCTCGCCATCGCCCACGCGCGCGGCGTCGAAAAGGTGCCGCCCTACGTCGTGCCCCACGCGATGAGCAGCACTGCGTCGGCCAACGTCGCGCAAGTATTCGGACTCGAAGGGGCGAGCTATGCGCCGTCGTCGGCGTGCACGACCTCGGCGCTCGCGATCGGCCAGGCAATGCAGCTGATCCAGACCGGCCGCCAGCAGATCGTGCTGGCCGGCGGCAGCGAGTCGCTGCACGACAACATGACGTTGATGTTCGACGCGATGGGCGCGCTGTCGCGCCGCTTCAACGACGAGCCGCAGCACGCGTCGCGCCCGTACGACCTGCTGCGCGATGGCTTCGTGATCGCGTCGGGCGGCGGCGTGCTGGTGCTCGAATCGCTCGATCACGCGCTCGCCCGCGGCGCGCGCATCTACGCAGAGCTCACCGGCTTCGGCGCTTGCACGGACAGCGCGGGGATGGTCGCGCCGCGTGCGGCAGGCATCGCGCGGGCAATGCGCGGCGCGCTGGCCGAAGCGGGCATACGCCCCGACTACGTCAACATGCACGCGCCGTCGACACCGCTTGGCGACCTCGAAGAACTTCGCGCATTCAATGACGTATTCGACGCCGAGTTGGACCACCGCCTGCCGGCATTTTCGTCGACCAAAGGCATGACCGGCCATTCGCTCGGCGCGTGCGGCGTGCACGAGGCGATCTACACGTTGCTGATGATGCGCGACGGCTTCATCGCGGGCACGGCGGATAGGGGCGCGGCCGAGCCGCAAATGCGCGGCATGCCGCTCGTGCGCAGCACGCGCGCCGCGCGCATCGACACGGCAATGTCGGTTTCGTTCGGGTTCGGCGGCAGTTGCGCGAGCCTGATGTTCGAAGCATGGCAGGGCGGTTGAAACGACCGCCACTTTTTTCAACAACCAGGGTGACAACAATGAAAAAATTCGGTGTACTAGCTTTTCTCGCGGTGGTGACGTTGACGCAGACCGGTTGCGCGACGCAGGTGAAGTCGCTGCCGTTCGCCGCGGCCGGTGGCGAGTCGCGCGGCGAAGTGCCGGTGTTTTTCGGCCAGCAGGATCATCCGGCGGTGAAGAGCAAGCTCGGCGAGGTGACATACTCGGTGCGGATCGCGCGCAAGGTCGCCAATGCCGACGACGCATGCCACGAAGCGCTCGCCGAAGCGGTGCGCAAGCTGCGCGATGCGGCACGCGAGCGCCACGCGAATGCGGTAATCGACGTGGCGACGCGTTTTCACAGCACCGAAACCGCTTCGTCGACGGAGTTCATGTGCGGCGTCAGTCAGAGCGCGGCCGCGATTGGCGTGCGCGGGCAACTCGTGGTGCTGGAAGCGCACTGAGTTGGAGCCCGCCCTGTCGTGGCCTGGTGGTAGAGCGGTTGTGCAATTTAAGCGGCCTTGAACGCCGCGACATTGACGAGGGTCTCCCGGCGCTTGCCGGGCTTCGGCCGATACAGCCGCAGCCGTTCGAGCAGGCCGAAGTCTTTCGCGCGGCTCCACCACAGGTACGGCAGCGACACGTTGCGCTGTCCGAAACAAAACCCGGCGCCGCGCAGCATGTCGAGGTAGCCGTCCGCGCTCTTTTGCACCTGCATCGGATGACGGAACAGCAGCCGGATCACCCACGACCTGATGTAGGCGTCGGTCGATTCGGCGAACAGCAGGATGCCGCCCGGTTTGAGCACGCGGCGGAATTCGGCGAGCGCGCGGTCCTGTTCGACCAGATGGTGGAACGTTTGATGGCAGAACACGATATCGGCGCTGGCGTCGGGCAGCGGCAGGTTCGCGCAGTCCCCGTGCAGCAGTTCGATATCGGCAACCGTAGGGCGGCAGGCGTGCGCCGCGTTGGCGGCGGCCGCGAGCGAGGGCCTGTGGAAATCGATGCCGACGATGCGGCGCGGCTTGAACGCTTCGGCGAGCAGCCGGAACGAGATGCCCTGCCCGCAGCCGACGTCTACGATCACCGGCGCATCGGGCAAAGGCGCATCGATCAGGCGCTTGAGGTCGGCGATCGCAACTCGCAGCACATGATGCTCCCATGTATGCGTGCGCAGAAACCAGATGCCGAAGGCCGTCTCCGGTACGAAGGGCACCCTGGATAGTTCGGATGACGACATAATGCATTCCCCGCGGAAAAGTCGTTCTTGCTGTCAGAGACACGATTGTAACGAGAAGTCAGTGTGCGGCGTGCCGCTGCGCCAGCCATGCAAACAATTGAGGCAAATTTGAGCAAACATTCATCAACGCGGCTCACCTTCGACGTCGCGGTCATCGGCGCCGGTCCGGCCGGCGCGGTCGCCGCCGCGCTATTGCGCAAAGCGGGCCGTTCGGTCCTCGTGCTGGAACGTCAGCATTTTCCACGTTTCTCGATCGGCGAGAGCCTGCTGCCGCAAAGCATGACCTACCTGGAAGAGGCCGGCATGCTGCAAGCAGTGGTCGAAGCCGGCTTCCAGTACAAGAACGGCGCGCACTTCGTGTATCGCGACCAGTCGTCGTCGTTCGACTTTCGCGACAAGCATTCGCCCGGATGGGGCACGACCTACCAGGTCGAGCGCGCGGTGTTCGACGACATCCTGATTCGCTGCGCCGCCGCGCAAGGCGCCGACGTGCGCTTCGGCCACACGGTGCGCGCGGTCCACGTGAGCTCCACGGTTCATATGCCGCTTGTCGACGTGGTCGACGAGGCCGATCGCGCGTATCAGGTCGAAGCGCGCTTCGTGCTGGACGCGAGCGGGTTCGGACGCGTGCTGCCGCGTCTGCTCAACCTCGAGTCGCCGACCCGCATGCCTGCGCGCGCCGCACTTTTCACGCATGTACGCGACGGCATTCCGGTCGACGCCAGCGATCGCAACAAGATTTGCGTCGCGACGCATCCCGAGCGCCGCGACGTGTGGTTCTGGATGATTCCGCTGGCGGGCGGCCGCTCGTCGGTGGGGTGTGTGGCCGAGGCGAGCTTTCTCGACGTGCCGCAAGCACAGCGCGACGCGACGCTGCGCACGCTGATCCGGCAGGAGTCGACGCTGAACCGGCTGATCGGCGACGCGCCGTTCCTGATGCCGGTGCGCCATATCGGCGGCTATGCGGCGAATGTCGAGCGCCTGCATGGGCCGGGCTATGCGCTGCTCGGCAATGCCGGCGAGTTTCTCGATCCGGTGTTCTCGTCCGGCGTGACGATCGCGCTGCGCTCCGCCCATCTCGCCGCGCACACGCTGAACCGGCAACTGGACGGCGCGGCGGTCGACTGGTCCGCGGATTACGACGCGCCATTGCGCAAGGGCATCGATACGTTCCGCGCGTTTGTCGAGCGCTGGTACAGCGGCGAGTTGCAGGACATCATCTTTCACGCGGACCAGACGCCGTCGATCCGTCGCATGATTACGGCGGTGCTGGCGGGCTATGCGTGGGATGAATCGAACCCGTATGTCGCGGATCCGGTGCGGCGGCTCGCGGCGTTGCATGAGGTGTGCGCGCAGCGGTGAGCGGCCTGAAGACCTGAGTTGAACGGACTGGACCTTGTTTCAAGGCCTGAAGCGAGAACGGCGCTTCGCGAACGAGGCGCCGTTCTCATTGAACCACCCCAATTCCTGTCGCAGCACGATCAAGCCGCGATCCGCGCTGCTCGCGCCACATGCCGACGCGCATCGTCGCGACGATGCACCCGCTTGCCGGCCGCATACGTTTCATGAACCGCGCGATCGTCGCCGAGCAGCGCGAACGCGAACAGCAACTCTTCCAGCGATTCGCGGCGCGCGGTGCGGCGCGCGAGCAACGGCGTTGCCTGCGGATCGAGCACCACGAAGTCCGCCTCGGAGTCCGGCTTCAACGTGCCGGCCTTGTCCGCGAGATCGAGCGCTTCGGCGGCACCCGCGCTCGCCAGATAGAACATCCGCGTGGCCGTCAGATGATATCCGCCCAGACGCGCGACCTTGTGCGCTTCGTTCATCGTTTGCAACATCGAGAACGATGTGCCGCCGCCGACGTCGGTCGCCAGCGCGATCGGCATGCCCGCCGCGTCGGCCTTGTCGAAGTCGAACAGGCCGCTGCCGAGAAAGAGGTTCGAAGTCGGGCAGTGCGAGGCGAGCGCGCCGGTTTGCGCCATGCGCTTGCGGTCCTCTTCGTCAAAGTGGATGCAATGCCCGTACACCGCGCGGCGGCGCAGCAGGCCATAGTGATCGTAGACGTCCAGATAGCTGCGCTGGCCCGGGAACAGCTGCGCGACCCATTTCACTTCGTCGGTGTTTTCCGCGACATGGCTCTGGATGAACACGTCCGGATGCTTGCTCGCCAGCACGCCGCACGCTTGTAGCTGCGCTTCGGTCGAAGTCGGTGCGAAGCGCGGCGTGAGCGCGTACAGCTGGCGCCCGCGGTTGTGCCAGCGGCCGATCAGCTCGGCGCTGTCGTCGTAGCCCGATTGCGCGGTGTCGCGCAGGAACTCGGGGCAGTTGCGGTCCATCAGCACCTTGCCCGCCACCATGCGCAGATTGCGCGCTTCACTCTCGGCGAACAGCGCGTCGGCGGATTGCTTGTGGACCGTGCAGTACACGAGCGCGGTGGTCGTGCCGCACGCGAGCAGTTCGTCGATGAAGAAGCTCGCGGTCTCGCGCGCATAGGCGGGGTCGGCGAAGCGGCGTTCGGTCGGAAACGTGTAGGTGTCGAGCCACGGCAGCAAGCCCGGCGCCGGCGACGCGATCATGTCCGTCTGCGGGAAATGAATGTGCGTGTCGATGAAACCCGGCACGATCAGCTTCTCGCGCATGTCCTGCGCCTCGATGCCCGGCGCGAGCCGCGATGCGAGCGCCGCATACGCGCCCGCCGCCGCCACGCGACCGTCTTCGACGATCAACAGCCCGTCCTCGTGGAAGACCGCCGCATCGGGCGATTGCGCAGGGTCGCCGGTGAAGGTCAGCAGTTGCGCGCGAAATGCCGACTGCGCTGCTTTGGCCGGGCTGCCCGCGCTAGTCGGGTGAGTCGATTGAGTCATGGAAAAACCGTCTCCAATGTGAGCAGCCGACAGCGCGGACGACGGGTTCATGCTGTGTTCGAGAGCACCCGCGCCGCTGTCGGCCTTCTTGTGCCGGCCCGTCAATGCGGGCCGCTTCGATGCCAGTGCGCGTCGAGCTTCGAGATCAGCTCGCGGCGCTCCTCGGGCGTCACGAACGATGCTTCGAAGCCGTTGCGAATGATCGTGTAGACCTCGGCATCGTTGAGCTTCAACGCGTCTATGGTGGCGAAATAATTGGCGTTGACGTAGCCGCCGAAGTAGGCCGGATCGTCGGAATTGACCGTTACCGCGACGCCGCGATCGAGCAGGTCCTTCAGCGTGTGCCTCGTGAGATCGTCGAACACGCACAGCTTCAGGTTCGACAGCGGGCACACGGTGAGGGCCACGCGCGAGTCGGCTAGCCGCGCGACCAGCGCCGGGTCCTCGATGCTGCGCACGCCGTGATCGACGCGGTCCACCTTCAGCAGATCGAGCGCTTCGTAGATGTACGCGGGCGGTCCTTCCTCGCCCGCATGCGCGACGAGCTTCAGGCCGAGCGCGCGCGCCTTCGCGAACACGCGCTCGAACTTCGAAGGCGGATGGCCGCGCTCCGACGAATCCAGCCCGACACCGATCAGCCGATGCTTGTACTGCTCGAACAGCGGCCGCGCTTCTTCGAAGGTGGCGAGCGCGTCCTCTTCCGGCAGATGACGCAGGAAGCACAGAATCAGCTTGCTCGACATGCCGCGCTTTTCCGCGTCGGCGAGTGCGCGTTCGATGCCGGCCACCACCGTCGCGATCGGCACGCCGCGTTCGGTGTGCGTCTGCGGGTCGAAGAAGATTTCACTGTGAACCACGTGGTCGGCAAGACACCGCTCGACATACGCCGTCGTCATGTCGTAGAAGTCCTGCTCGTGCAGCAGCACGCTCGCGCCCGCGTAGTAGATGTCGAGAAACGATTGCAGGTCGGTGAACGCATACGCGGCGCGCAGCGCGTCGATCGAGTCGTACGCGAGCTTTACGCCGTTGCGCGCGGCGAGTGCGAAGATCAGCTCCGGTTCGAGCGAGCCTTCGATATGGATATGCAGCTCGGCCTTCGGAGCCCGCGCGGTTTTGTCGGCGAGCGATGAGATGGGTGCGGTCGTTGTAGTCATGGTCGGTTATGAGTTTGTTGGAGTGCATTCGCGCCGGATACGCTGTCATGCAGGTGCGCCGGTGCGGTAGCGGCCGGCGTGCCGCGCCTCACACCGGCTGCGTCGTGCGAGGCGCGCTCGCGTGCATATCGACGGCTTGCAGCAGCTGCGCGGCCGCCGAAATCGCGATGACCTCCGGCGACTTGTCGACGATGCCCTCGACGCCGAGCGGGCATTTCATCCGCGCGATCCGCGCCGGGTCGATGCCGCGCGCCGCCAGCCGGTGCTCGAATTGCTTGCGCTTGCTATGCGAGCCGATCATGCCGAAGAACGCGAAGTCGCCGCGCCGCAAAATGCGCTCGGCCAACTCCAGATCGCGCGCATGATTGTGCGTCATCACGATGAAGTACGTGTTGGGCGCGGCCTCGTCGATCGCTTCGTCGGGCGCGTCGTTTGGATCGAGCTTGACGTTCGGCGCGTGCAACGATTCGACCGGCGGAAACTGCGCATCGCGTTCGTCGACCCAGCGGACCGTGCAGGGCAGTGTGGCCAGCACGCGCACCAGCGCGGCGCCGACGTGACCGGCGCCGAATAGCACGACGGGGAACTCGCGCGGCACGATGGTCTCGGTGAGCAGCGCGCTGCTGTCGTCGAAACCGGCGCCGTCCCACAGCAGGCAGTCGGCGGCATCGACGCCCGGCTCGGGGTCGGACAGCATCACCGCGTCGGGCGCAGGACCGAACGACACGCTGCGCACCGTCGAAAGACCGGCGGCCACGCGCTTGGCCAGCGACGAAATCCAGCCGAGGTCGCCGATGTCGAGCCGCTCGAATGCGAGAATCACCGCGCCGCCGCAGCACTGGCCGAGGCTCGGGCCGAGCGCGAAGCGCTCGAGCCGGCGCATGTGCGGCGAGCGCGTGCCGTCGCGCAGCACCTGGCGCGCGGTCTCGATGGCCTTCCATTCGAGGTGGCCGCCGCCGATCGTGTGCCTCGCCGAGTCGCGTGTGACGATCATCTTGGTGCCGGCTTCGCGCGGCGCCGAACCTTCGACGCGCGCGACCGTCACCAGCACGGCGGCGTCGCCGTGCGCGAGCAGTTGTTGCAGCTCAGGTAGCCAGGCTTGCATCCGGCGGCTCTCCATGGGTGCCGCGCGAGGGTTCCGCGCGGCCGGTTGTGTTGATGCGCTATCGCGTCCAGGTGCGGCCCGGCACGTTCGGGTCACGTCAGGCCGTTGCTTTGTTTCGCTTCGATCGTTCGCATGACTCGACGAGCCGGTGTTCACGCCGTTGTGTCGATGATGGCCGGCTCGGTTGGGGGCTCAGCTGCGCAGCCCGCCTGCAACGTGTCCAGCGCATCGAGTATCGCTTCAGGCGTGGCCGGCGCCCGCAACGGCGGAGCCTGTTGCGCGCCCGGCACCGCCGCCGCGATGGCGTCGCGAATCGCAAGAAACACCGAGAACGGCAGCAGCAACGGCGGCTCGCCGACAGCCTTCGAGCGGAACACGGTCGGCTCCGCGTTCTCGTTGCGGTAGAGCTGTACGTTGAACGCGGCGGGCGTATCGCTCACCGCGGGGATCTTGTACGTGGACGGCGCGTGCGTCATCAGACGGCCATCGCGGTTCCACCACAGTTCCTCGGTGGTGAGCCAGCCCATGCCCTGAATGAAGCCGCCTTCCACCTGGCCCAGGTCGATCGCCGGGTTGATCGACTGGCCGGCGTCGTGCAGCACGTCCACGCGGATCAGCTTCCATTCGCCGGTCAGCGTGTCGATTACGACTTCCGATACCGCCGCGCCGTATGCGAAGTAGTAGAACGGATGACCGGTCAGCGTTTTGGCATCCCAATGGACTTTCGGCGTCGCGTAGAAACCGTCCGACCAGAGCTGCACGCGTGCGAGATACGCCGCGCCGACCAGCTGCTCGAACGGCATCGCGCCGCCGTTCACCGACACCACGCCGTGGGCGAACGTCACGTCGTGCGGGTTGCCGCCGAGTTGTGTCGCCGCGAGTTCGGCAAGCCGCGCGCGGATCGTTTGCGCGGCGGCCTCGGCGGCTTTGCCGTTTAGATCGCTGCCGGTCGAGGCCGCGGTCGCCGATGTATTGGCGACCTTCGATGTGTCGGTGGCGGTGACGCGCACGCGCGAGAGCGGCAAGCCGAACTGATTGGCGACCACCTGCGCGACTTTCGTGTTCAGCCCCTGGCCCATCTCGGTGCCGCCGTGATTGACGAGCACCGAGCCGTCCTTGTACACGTGCACCAGCGCGCCGGCCTGGTTCAGAAACGGCACGTTGAAGGAGATGCCGAACTTGACCGGCGAAAACGCAAGGCCGCGCTTGAGCACCGGGCTCCGTGCGTTGAAGTCCGCGAGCGCCGCGCGGCGCGCGCGATAGTCGCTGCTCCGGAGCAGCGCGTCGGTGAGCGGCGCGATGATGTTGTCCTCGACGCGCTGACCGTAGGGCGTCGTATTGCGCTCGCCGACGCCGTAGTAGTTGGCGACGCGCACGTCGAGCGGATCGCGCTTTAACTGACGCGCGATGCCGTCGAGCATCACTTCCATCACGAGCGCGCCTTGCGGACCGCCGAAGCCGCGGAACGCGGTGTTCGACTGCGTGTTGGTCTTGCAGCACAGCGCCACGATGTCGACATCGGACAGGTAGTACGCGTTGTCGAAGTGGCAAACGGCGCGCGTCGCGACGGCGCCGGAAAGATCGGCCGAATAGCCGGCGCGCAAAGCGATTTCGACGCGCGCGCCGAGAATGCGGCCGGCGTCGTCGAAGCCGGCTTCGTACTCGTACACCGCATCGTGCCGCTTGCCGGTGATCATGAAATCGTCGTCGCGGTCGGCGCGCAGCTTGACCGGACGGCGCAGCCGTTTCGCCGCCAGCGCCGCCACGCACGCGAACAGCGCCGACTGCGATTCCTTGCCGCCGAAGCCACCGCCCATGCGCCGGCATTCGCACACCACGTTGTGCGCGGGCCAGTCGAGCATGTGCGCGACCACTTGCTGCATTTCGCTCGGATGCTGCGTCGAGCTATAGACGAGCATGCCGTCCATTTCCTTCGGCACCGCATAGGCGATCTGCCCTTCCAGATAGAACTGCTCCTGGCCGCCCACTTCGAATGTGCCGCTGATTCTGTGCGGCGCGGCGGCGATCCTCGCGTCGGGCTCGCCGCGTCTGAGATGCAGCGGCGGCAGCACGAACTGCCTTGCGGCCTTGGCCTCGGCCGCAGTAAGGATGGCTTCGAGCGGTTCGTAGCGGACCACGTCGTCGCTTTTCGCGAGCGCGGCGGCGCGGCGCGCCAGCTCGTGCGTCTCGGCGATGACCGCGAACACCGGCTGGCCGAGGTACAGCACCTCGCCGGCGGCGAGAATCGGGTCGTCGTGCAGCACCGGGCCGCAATTGTTTTCGCCGGGAATGTCATCGGCGCTCAGTACGGCGATTACGCCGGGCGCACGTCTGACCGCGTCCAGATCCATCGACAGGATGCGTGCATGGGCATGGCGCGACAGGCCGAGCGCGGCGTGCAGCGTGCCTTGCAGTTCGGCGATGTCGTCGGTATAGGTGGCCTCGCCGCTCGCGTGCAGCGCTGCCGATTCGTGCGGCAGCGGCACGCCGATCGCCGCGTCGGGTTCGCGCTCATGCGCGGACGCGGGCTGCGCGGCAAGCGTGCCGCCGGCGTGTTCGACGAAAGCATCAGTGCGGTTCATCATGACGGCTCCTTCGCAACGGCCCCGTCCGCTGTGCGCGAGACTTCCGGCAAGCCCGGCATCGCGGCTGCGAACGCGAACGCATTCACGTCGAGAAGGGCGAGCGGTGCGTCAATGCGCGTTTCGAGGTGGAAGCGCCACAACAGGTTGCGCGCCACCTTGAGCCGATAGGCGCTCGATGCGCGCATGTCGGTGAGCGGCTGGTAATCGGCGACGAGTGCGTTCATGGCTTGCCGCGCGGTGCCTTCGTTCCAGGGCGCGCCGTTCAGCACGGCTTCGGTCTGCGCGGCGCGTTTGGGGGTAGCCGCCATGCCGCCGAATGCGATGCGGGCTTGCTGAATCGCGCCGTCGTCGCCCAGTTGCAGTGCGAACGCCGCGCACACTGCCGAGATGTCCTGATCGTAACGCTTCGACACCTTGTACGTGCGAAAGCGCAGATGGCCCGCCGGACGCGGCACGCGCAGCGCCACGACGAATTCTCCGGCCGCGAGCGCGGTCTTCTGATAGCCGACGTAGAACGCGTCGAGCGGCAGGGTGCGCGTTGTCCCGCCGTGGCGCAGGACGACCTCGGCGCCTAGCGCGAGCAGCGCCGGCATCGAATCGCCGATCGGCGAGCCGTTCGCGACATTGCCGCCGAGCGTGCCGGCGTTGCGGATCGGCAGCGAGGCGAAGCGCGTCCAGAGTTCGGCGAGTTCGGGATAGTCGGCGGCGAGCGCGGCGTACGCGTCTTCGAGCGTGACGGCCGCGCCGATCGTCAGCGTTTGCGCATCGCGCTCGACGGTCTTCAGTTCGGCGACGTTGCCGATGTACAGGACGTCGCCGAGATCGCGGAACTGCTTGGTGACCCACAGGCCGACGTCGGTGCTTCCCGCGAGCAGCCGCGCCTGGGGATGCGCCGCGCGCAGCGTGGCAAACGCGTCGAGTGTGAGCGGAGCCCGGAAGGTGGGCGAGCCGAACGCCGCGCCGCGCGTGTCGGGCGCGCTGTATTCGAAGGTGTCGTCGCGTTGCAGGCTGCGCAGTGTGTCCACCACGGCGTCGCGCTGGAGCGTCACCCGAGGGTATTGCGCGTAGTCGAACATCTTCTGCGACGCGTCGACGATCGGCCGGTAGCCGGTGCAGCGGCACAGGTTGCCGGACAGTGCGGCGTTGATTTCGTCGCGGGTGGGCAGGCCGGCGTCGGGCGGCTGGTTTTCGTAGAGCGCCCACATCGACATCGCGAAGCCGGGCGTGCAGAAGCCGCATTGCGAACCGTGGCAGTCGACCAGCGCCTGCTGCACGGGGCGCAGCGCGCCGTCGGCTGCGCGCAGGTCTTCGACGGTGAAGAGCGCCTTGCCGTCCAACGTGGGCAGGAACTGGATGCACGCGTTGACCGCCTTGAGCGCGAGCGCGCCGCGCGCGTCGAGTTCGCCGACGACCACGGTGCAGGCGCCGCAGTCGCCCTCCGCGCAGCCTTCCTTCGTGCCGGTGCAATGGAGGTCCTCGCGCAGGTGCTGAAGCACGGTGCGCGTGGCCGGGACGCCCGCCACTTCGCGGATGGACCCCTGGTGATAAAAGCGGATGGTGTGCGTTGTCATGGCGAATCCAAAAGACAGTGCGGACCGGGCGCGCGTTACGCAGGGGGTCGCCAAAGCCCACCTCGCGCACGTAGATCGCCATCCAGTTGCGAAGATAGCATTAGCGCGCGCCGAAAATATTTCCGGTGTCGCATGAAGCTTATGCGGCAGCGGTCATGATCCACGCGAACCAGGGAAGTTGCTGCGGGAGCGGACGGATTGAGCGAGCCCGGGAGGTTGCGGTGCTTGCGAGCGGGCTCGTGCGAAGCCGGGAAGTTCCAGCGCAAACCAGCGGAGTGCGCGAAGCCCGGCGGCGCGGGCCTTGGCGGGCATGGACGGCGGGCCATTGGCCGGATCGCGCGGCGGCGCGTCAGGGCGGGGACGCCGCACGCACGAAAAGCCGACCTGGGCGACGCGAAGCCGTGCCTCGTATCAGCGCTCGGAGCGACGACTCGCCAACCGCCCAGCCGAATCAGACGAACCGGCGGCGATTGCGCAGCAGGCTCAGCGCCAGCGGAATGAACGCCGCCACGAACGCGACCAGCGACCACATCGGCAGCGTCAGGCCGAGAATCGGCGGATAGGCCGTTTCGCATAAGCCCGCGACCTTGAACACGCCCGGCAACCAATGCGCGGGCGGCAGGCTGTCGACCGCCGGCTGCAGCGCGTCGAAGCCGCAACTGAAGCCTGGCCGTGCCTGCACATACACATGCCGTGCGGCGGTGACGATGCCTGCGAGCGCCGACAACGCCGCCAGCAGTTCCAGCAGGCGCACGCCGCGCCAGCTGTGAAACCGCGCGCCGAGGAACGCGAAGACCGCAATCAGCAGGAAGAAATAGCGCTGGATGATGCACAACGGGCACGGGTCTTCGTGCAGGAAATACTGCAGATACAACGCGCCGCCCACCAGGGCGACGCAGATCAGGCCAAGCAGAACCAGCAGGGAGCGCTCGCGGCGCAGCATCACAATGTCGTTATTCATGGATCTTTGGAGCGCTCTCGAAGCAAAAAGTAGGGGCGGGTGCCCGCGATTCTAGCGCGAACCCTCATCCCGACGCTTATCGCACTATTGCGCGCCTGCCCGCGCCGCCCCGCCCCGCTGACTCAGCGGATCGCGCTGAGCACCGCCTCGGCGCCGCGGCCGATCGCCAGCAACGCGTCGTCGGCGTACGGCGCACCGGCGAGCATCAGACCGACCGGCGCATCGCCACGCAGATGACAGGGCAACGACAGCGCGCAGCTGTCGAGGAAGTTGAACACGCCCGGGTTGCGCAGGATCAGCGCGTTAGTGCGGCCGAATGCGTCGTCGTCGTGGATCAGGTCGGCCACGCGCGGCGGCACGACCGGCACGGTGGGCGCGACCACCGCGTCAAAGCGCTGCCACAGCGTGCGGGCGGCTTCCTGCAGCATCGCGTCGCGCTCCGCGACGAGATCGAGGTAGTCGGCGGCGCTGGCCGGCTGGCCTTTGAGAATGCGGGTGAGCACGCGCGGGTCGTATTGCTCGCGATGCTTGTCCAGCAGCGGACGATGCCACGCATACGCTTCGATCGGCGAAAAGCCGAAGCGGTTGATCTCCGGCAAGCGATCGAGCGGCGCGAAGCGCACTTCGCTCACGATCGCGCCGGCGGCTTCCAGATGCTTGAGCGCGGTGTCGATCGCGGCGGCGACCGCCGGCTCGACGCCATCGGTGACGTAGTGAGTCAGCACGCCGAGGCGCACGCCTTCGAGCGGCCGGGCGGCCGGGATGCGCGGTTCGAGCCCCGCGAGCATCCGGTCGACCAGCGCGCAGCACGCGACCGACACGCCGATCGGCCCGAACGAGTCGAGCGTCGACGACAGCGGCACGCCGCCTTGCCTGGGGATGCGCGCGGCGGTCGGCTTGAAGCCGGTCAGGCCGCACAGCGCGGCCGGGATGCGGATCGAGCCGCCGGTGTCGGTGCCGAGCGCGACGGCCGCCATGCCGTCCGCGACCGAGGCCGCCGCGCCCGACGACGAGCCGCCGGAAATGCGTTCGTCGCCTTTCACATTGCGCCGATACGGCGACAGCGGGTGACCGTAGTGCGGGTTCAGGCCCAGCCCGGAAAACGCGAACTCGCTCATATTGGTGCGCCCGACGATCACCGCGCCGGCCCGCTTCAGCCGCGCGACCGCAACGGCGTCTGCTTTGGCGGCGGGGGCGTCGGCGAGCACGATGGAACCGGCGCGGGTCGGCTGGCCTTCGATGTCGAACAGGTCCTTGACCGACACCGGAATGCCGGCGAGCGGCGAGAGCACCGTGCCGGCGGCGCGCAGACGGTCGTGCGCGTCGGCGGCGGCGCGAGCGTTGTCGGCGTCGACGTGCATGAAGGCGAGCGCGCCCTGGCCGGCTGGATCGGCGATACGCTCGAGCGCGGTTTCGACGAGCGCGCGGCTCGTGGTGCGGCCGGCCGCGAGGTCGGCGGCCAGTTGGGCTAGCGGCGGGAAGGGCGTGAATTCAGTGGCCATGATGTGGGTAGGAATCCGGTTGAGCGGGGTGAAGCCGGTTGATCGGCGAAACGCGGCGGCGCGCCAGTGGTCTGCCCGCTGCGGGTCGTGGCAAGCCGCGCGGCTCGCCGTGTTGCATGCGTTCAGATCCGCTTGAACAGCGTCGCGCGAAACGCCTCGATATGCTTTTGCACCGATCGACGCGCGCCTTCGGCATCGCGTTCGCGCAGCAGGCCAAACAGTTCGAGATGCTCTTCGTGCACGTCTTCCAGATGATGCGGCTGCGACAGCGAAATGAACCAGAAGCGCAGCGAGCGTTCATGCAGACCGCGCAGGATATCGGCCAGCACCGGGTTGCGCGAGGCGGCCGAGATCGCCAGATGGAACTCGCGGTCGATCTCCATCATCCCTTCGATGTCGTGCGCGGCGACGCAGCGCGAGGAACGCTCCAGCAGCGCCTGCATCGCGTCGTAATCGTGCTGCTGCGCGTGGCGTGCGGCCAGTTCCACGCAGTAGCTTTCGTTGACGAGGCGCACGTCGATGATCGCCAGCACGTCGTCGAGCGAAACCGGCCTCACCATGATGCCCTTTCTCGGCATGATGGTCAGCATGCCCTCGTGGACGAGGCGATGCAGCGCCTGGTGAACCGGGGTTCTGCCGATCCCGGTCAGCGCCATCAGTTCGGCTTCGTTGAGCACTTCGCTCGGCCGCAGCCGCATCGTGATGATCTCGCGCTTGACGAATGCATACGCCTGCTCGGCGAGGCTCGCGGCGGCGCTCGCGCGGGTGGGCTGGGAAGGGCGGGCGGTCTGCGAAAGCGTCATGGCAAAGGCGGGCGGGCAAGGTCGTCCGCATTGTAGAGCAAGGTTTTGCTTGAGCGGGCAGGCGAGGGCGGTCGGCGCGCCCTCCACCCGCGCCCGCGCGCAACGCAGTCGCAATCCGGCGGCATGTCTGTGACAAAGGTCGGCGACAACTCAGGCACGCCCCGGCGACACCGCCGCCGCATGCTGCACCTTCACGCGCGGCATCGTCAGCGTCACCAGTCCGCCGACGATCAACGCCCCCGCAATCAGCACCAGTCCGAAAGTCACGCTGTGCGTCGCGTCCTTGACGATGCCGAGCACGTACGGGCTCACATAGCCCGCGAGGTTCGCAATCGAGTTGATCACCGCGATGCCGGCGACAGCGGCGGTGCCTTGCAGGAAGGTCGTCGACATCGACCAGAAGATGCCGAAGCCCGCGAGGATGCCGATATACGCGATCGACAGGCCGGTGACGGCGAGCGGAATCGAGTTCGTCACCGACGCGCTGCCCAGCAGCCCCGCCGCGCCGACGAAGCAGCACACCGCGTAATGCCAGCGCCGTTCGCCCGTGATGTCCGACGAGCGCCCGATCACGATCATGCCGATACCCGCGGCCAGATACGGAATCGCGGTGACGAAGCCATTGCTGACGAGATTGGTCACGCCGAGGTCCTTGACGATCTGCGGCAGCCAGAACGAGAAGCCCGCGTTGCCGGTGACGAGGCAAAAGTAGATCAGCGTGAGCAGCCAGAAGCGGCCCGAACGCAGCGCGGTGGCGAGACTATGCTCGGCGCCGGCCGCCGCGGCCGCGCTGTCGTCTCGCGCGATGCGGCTCGTGATCACGCGCTTTTCGTCGGCGCTGAGCCACGCCGCTTCGGCGGGTGTGTTGCGCAGCACGGCGAGCGCCCAGCAGCCCGCGAGGATCGACGGAATGCCTTCGATCAGGAACATCCACTGCCAGCCGCGCAGGCCGTGCGCGTCATGCAGGGCCGACATCAGAAAGCCCGACAGCGGTGCGCCGATGATCCCCGCCACCGGAATCGCCGCCATGAACACCGCGACCATCCGCGCGCGCCGGTCGGACGGAAACCAGAAGGTCAGATACAGCACCACGCCCGGCACGAGCCCCGCTTCTGCCACGCCGAGCAAAAAGCGCAGCACGTAGAACATCGTTTCGCTGCGCACGAACATCATGAGGCACGACAGCAGGCCCCACAGCATCGTGATGCGGGCGATGGTGGCACGCGCCCCGAACTTCTTGAGCAGCAGATTGCTCGGCACCTCGAACACGAAGTAGCCGAAGAAAAAGATCCCCGCCCCAAGTCCGTAGGCCGCGTTCGACAGGCCGAGGTCGCCGGTGAACTGCAGCTTCGCGTAACCGATGTTGACACGGTCCAGGTACGAGAGCACGTAGACGAGAAACAGGAACGGCATGATGCGCCAGGTGATCTTGCGCAGCGCGGCGGCTTCGAGCCACGCGTCGGACGAGGCGTTGGCGCTGACGGAGGGCGAGCGGGAGTTCATGCGGGCCTCATTCGACGATGGGTAATGCGCGCACGCGATACGTGTGGCGCAGCGAGCGGTTCAGGATGGGGTCGTGCAGTTCGAGTTCGAGCGCGTCCCCGTCGGCCATTCCGACGATGTCGCCCTGCACCGCCAGCGTGCCGCAGAACATCGCGGCGCCCGGCGCGAGCGGCGCACGCGCGACCAGCTCGGCGGCCGGCAGCAGGGACGCGACGCTGCCTTCCTGATACACACGCCGCGCGCCGTTCGCCAGCGCATAGGCGCGCAGTTCGAGCTGGTCCCAATGCCCGGCGATCTCATCGAAACGCCATGCGTCGCGTGCGAGCGGCTTCGGGCAGACCTGCTTGGAGACGGTTACGCCGTATGCCTCGAGCTCGCGGTCGGTGTGGTCCGAGCCGATCGTGACGAGCACGCCGGTGTGCGACTGCACCAGCACGCATTCGGCTTCACCGCTCGACTTCACGCCGACCACGTCGATCTGTTCGGCCTGCGTCAGCAGTTGCGCGCCCAGGCGGTAGAAGCACGGCGTAGTGGACGGGCGCTTCACGCCTAGCTCGGCCAGCTCGGCAATGTGGTGCTCGATGGCCGCCTGATCCCGACCGGCCCACCCCGCAATCGTCAGGCGGGCCACCTCGACGTGCACGGCGCGATTCTCTCCGGCGCGGTCTATAACATTGAACGACAACTGCGGCATGGCTCGGCTCCCCGAAAAATATTCCGCAAATATTATTGTGATATTTCACAGACGTCCAGTGTGTCAAAAACATTCCGGGGCGGCCAATGGCAGTTCGTCCGCCCTGCCGCTTGCAAGGAATTTGTGAGATTCGGTGGCGCTGCCGCGGCTGCTACACTGCGCTTCTTTTGATTACTTTTTGTAAGGAATGCATTCATGCACCACGGCATTGGCTTCATTCAGGACCTGGCGGTCGTGATGGCGCTCGCCGGCGTCGTCACCGTGCTGTTCCATCGCCTGAAGCAGCCGGTGGTGCTCGGTTATATCGCCGCGGGGGTGATCATCGGGCCGTACACGCCGCCGTTCCAGCTGATTCACGACGAGCAGACGATTCAGACGCTCGGCGAACTCGGCGTGGTGTTCCTGATGTTTTCGCTGGGCCTCGAATTCAGCCTGCGCAAGCTCTTCCAGGTCGGCGCGACCGCGATCGTGGCGGCGCTCTCCGAGATCGTGCTGATGCTGTGGATCGGCTACGAAATCGGCAGCGCATTCGGCTGGAGTTCGATGGATTCGCTGTTCCTCGGCGCGATCCTCGCGATCTCGTCGACCACGATCATCGTCAAGGCGCTGTCCGAGTTGGGCTTAAAGCGCGAAAGCTTCGCGCAACTGGTGTTCGGCATCCTGATCGTCGAAGACATTCTGGGCATCGCGATGCTCGTGCTGCTCACCGGCATCGCGCAGAGCGGGTAGCTGAGCGCCGGCCTCGCGATGGTCACGCTCGGCAAGCTGCTGCTGTTCATGACGGTGTCGCTGCTGATCGGCGTGCTGGTGGTGCCGCGCGCGCTGAACTACGTGGCGCGCACGCGCAGCGACGAGATGCTGCTGGTGTCGGTGCTCGGCTTTTGCTTCGGTTTCTGTCTGCTCGTCGTCAAGCTCGACTACAGCATTGCTCTGGGCGCATTCCTGATCGGCGCGATCATGGCCGAATCGCGCCATTTGCATCGGATCGAGCATCTGATCGCGCCGTTGCGCGACGCCTTTTCCGCGATCTTCTTCGTGACGATCGGGCTGATGCTCAACCCCGCCGTGCTGCTCGACTACGCGTGGCCGATTGCGGCGATCACGGTGGCGGTCATCTTCGGCAAGATCGTCTCGTGCGGGCTCGGCACGTTTCTGTCGGGAAAGGACGCGCGCACGTCGATGCGCGTCGGCATGACCGTTTCGCAGATCGGCGAATTCTCGTTCATCATCGCGTCGCTCGGCTTGACGCTGAAGGTGACCAGCGCGTTTCTGTATCCGATCGCGGTGGCGGTGTCCGCGTTGACGACGCTGTTCACGCCGTATCTGATCCGCGGGGCCGATCCTCTCACGCGGCGCCTCGGCCGCGGGATGCCGGACACGCTCGCCAACGTGTTCAGCCTGTACGGACAGTGGTTGCGCAGCCTCAGCACGGCGAGCGGCGAGCCGACGCTATTCAGCATGACGCGGCGCATCGTGTTGCAGATTGCCGTCAATCTGGCGCTGGTGGCCGCGATCTTTCTCGGCGTTTCATACAGCGCGCCTTACACGGGCAGGGTGCTCGCGCACTGGATCGATGCCGAACCGATGCAGCGCGCGGTGCAGTGGGGCGTCGCGCTGGTCGTGTCGATGCCGTTTCTGGTGGCGGTCTACCGCAAGACGAAGTCGCTCGCGCTGCTGCTCGCCGAAGTCAGCGTGCAGCCGGCGACCGCGGGCCGCTTCACGAGCGCGCTTCGTTATGCGATCTCGGATCTGGTGCCGGTGGTGTCGATGGCCGGCGTGTTTCTGCTGGTCGCGGCGCTCTCGGGCAGCATTCTGCCGCCGGCGGGTTTGCTCGCCGCAGTGCTGGTCTGCGCGGCCGTGCTGCTCGCGTTCGTATGGCGCTGGTGCGTGAAGATTCACGCGGCGATGCAGATCGCCTTGCGTGAAACTTTCGAGGAGCAGCCGGACCCGTGAGTCGTTGCAATCTACGGGCCGTTTTCTAGCACGCTTCTTTCGACTCGGCGACTCGGCGACAAGGCACGGGCAAGGCACAACGGCACATTCCTTTAACGCTTCGCAACAATGTGAGCAATTGTGTGCGGATTTGCCGGGCGTGCTGCGCTAGCGGATAATCAGGGCATATTCATTCCGTTCGCGTGTAAGGCGCCTGTCTGACTGTCATGAGCGAAATAAAACCCGACAACGCAGCAACGCCCGGCAGCCCACCGTCGTCATCGGCGTCACCGGTGCCGTCCGGACCCACCTCCGGCGCGCACGAGCCCAGCGCCACGCCGGCCGAACCGGCAGCTTCGCTCGCTCCCTCGCCTGAAGACGCGATCCAGTCGCCGATCAAGGAACCCCTGACGCGGGCCGCCGAAGAAGCGGTCGCGAGGTCATCGACCGACGAGCCCGCCAGCGCGTCGGCCATCACGCCCACCGCTGCGCCCACGGCCCGGCAACGCGACGCGGCCCTGGCGCGCAGTTCGGCTGCGGCATCCACCGCGAAGCAGGAAGCCGAGGTTCATGAGCGCGAAGCGCGGCGGGCCGGAGCGCCTGCGGCGCGGCCGGAGATCATGAAAGGCGCGGTGGGGTTGCAGGGGACGGCCAGTAGCCTGGGCAGCGCAGGCACCCTTGGCACCATCGGCACCGCGACCACACAGACCACGTCTTCCGCGCCGAGCTTCACGAGCAGCGAGCCGCTGGCAGGCGAGCTGACCCAGTCCGCCGACGACACCGTCGCCGAAGAAACCGCCGCGACCCGCGCGCGTGCAGCTGGCGCGCCGCCGGCCGGCTTCGGCGCGGCACCCGACTTCACCGCGGCCAATCCGCCGCCGCCCAACGCGTTGCCGCCGTCGCCGCCGCGCTATCTGAGGCAGAGCGATTCGGCGTGGACCGTGTTCGGCCGCATCGTCGCGGCGCGCGCGCGTCAGCTGTTCGATCGCGCCGGGCAACGGATCACGCAGCGCACGCTGCGCATCGGCGTATCGGCGCGCATCTTCCATCCGGAGCCGGGCGCAAAAGGCTTGCGCGGCAAGACCTTGCAGTACCTGGAAGAGTCGATCGCACATTGGGTGATGTCGCGCGACGTGCTGGTGTTCATGATCCCGACGGTCGGGCATCAGGGCATGCTGCATCCGAGCAATATCCGCCTGCGCGACTACGCGAAGCATCTCGATGGCCTGCTGCTGCAAGGCGGCGCCGACGTCTCTCCGCAGACCTACGCGGAAGCGGCGACCAGTCACGAGTGGCCGGGCGACCGCGTGCGCGACATGTACGAGCTGGAGCTGCTGCACGAGTTCATCGAGTCGGGCAAGCCGGTGCTCGGCGTGTGCCGCGGCTGTCAACTGATCAACGTCGCATTCGGCGGCACCTTATATCAGGACATCGCGACCGACGTGCCGACCGCGGGCACGCACGTCAACGAAAACTACGAGCAGCACCGCCACGGGATTCACTTTCCGGATGGCTCGACGCTGGTGAACATGTTCCCCGGCCGGCGCGATGCGATCGTCAACTCGATCCACCATCAGGCCGTGAAGACGCTCGGGCGCGATCTGAATATCGAAGCAGTATCGGCGTCGGACGGCATCATCGAAGCCGTGCGCTACCGGCGCGCGCCGTTTGTCATGGGAGTGCAGTGGCATCCCGAGTTTCATCGCGCGGGCGGTCCGGAGTTGCTCGATTGCACGCCTTTGCTCGACACCTTTCTGCGCGTTGCGCGTGAGACACGGTTTTGAGATGGATGGGGGCGTGAGGTTTGTCACTGCGCGGCGTGGTTCGGGTCTCGTCCACGCTTGAGTTTGCGGTCCCGCGCCGTTTCGTTGACGAATGCTGAAGCGCGTGGCCCACCGTCGCGGTAGAAGGCGGTGCGTGTCGCTTCGTTTCGCAATTTCAAAACACAATCGATTATCCATCGGTTCGCGTGCACGGTCCGCTTGTCCATCGCAATATTGCAAACCGGCTCACGCTTCTATTTGTCCCGGTCGATCGAAGATTCGGAACCGTCCGAGCGAGTCCGTTTGCCGTGTTTTCGCCGCATCTCGACACGTTTTGATATCCGATGGGCGGGTGCATTTGCCGGGAATCATCTCCTTCCGTTTTATCTCAATTTAGAGGGTCTTGACGCGACCTTTGCCTGCTTCGCTTAACGGCCAATCCGCGCGATAATCTGCGGCTATTTCGGCATTGCATGGAGCAAGCAGGTATGAAGTACCCCTCAATAACGCGGCGTGCGGTGCTGCTCGCGGCCTTGTGTGCGCTGTTGCCGTATGGCGGCAGTGCGCAGGCGGCGCAAAGCGTGGAAGCAGCATTGATAGCCGGTATGCGGCCGGTGGTGGGCGCGCAGTCGGCCGATGGCGCCGCGCCACCTCACACGCAGGCGGTCGAGCCGGACGCAAAGAACCCTGCGGACACAGCCAACGCCCCAGGCGCAGGCGATACGCCGGCCAACGACGCGCAAGGCGTCGTCGCCGAATTGACCCAGATGATTCACGACGCAAAGCTGAGCGAACTGCGCACCACCTACAACGGCAGTTATGGTGCGAGTCTGTTTTTCTATCCGCAGCAGGTGACGTACTACGTCGCTTTGTTTCAGAACAAACATTTCTGGCGCGTGATCAAGTCGGAGAACGTGGAGCGCGCAGAAGCGATTTACGCCGATTTTGCGCAGCAAACGGCGCAGCTCTCCGAAGTCGAAATTCGCCGCGTACGGCTGCAGGCGCAAAAGGCGTACATCGAAGACATCATTGCGATTTCGCAGGATCACGCCAACCGCTTGCAGGCCGATCTCGACGTAGCGCGCACGCAGCAGGCGGAGGTCAACGATCATCAGCGTCAGGCGCTGGGCGAGGCGCTGATGCTGCATGCCGAGAAGGAAAGGGCGCAGGCGCAACTGCGGCAGGTGCAAAGCGAAATCATGGAACTACAGCGGCAGTCCGAAGAAGGATTGCCGGCCTCCAGGCTGCCGCGCTGAATGAAGAAAGCACCGGTTACCCATTGCCGGGCTTTCTGTGCGCCGCGTTTTTCCGGCTAGCGGCGCACTCAAGCTACTTCGCGAACTGATCCGGAATCTCGGTCACGCGACGCTGTGACATATGACTCATCCATTCCGTCGAACTAGCTGCCGGTACACGGTTGGACGTGGCCGAGCGGGACGACGCCATATCGCGCACTGGCGTCGCGGCGGACATCGTTACGTCGGCGTATTCGTCGAAACCGGGTTGTGCCGGCGCGGGCGGTGAATAAGCGCCCCGTGCAGACGGCGCTGGCGACGCTCGTTGCGCGGTTCGAGGCACGGCGATGCGCGGCATGTCGTCGCTCATTGGCGCGACTCGCGCGAACCGGTTTGCTATAGCGCTGCGCGCCGTGCGGTGGTCGTTTGTTTCCCGTGGTTTGTTCACCGCTTCGCGGCGGCGCGAGAACGCATCGTTGTTCACTGCGTGCGTCGCTGGCCCGGCGCTGAGAGAAGCGGGCGTATGGGCATGCCTGGGCGCAACGCGCCCGTTTGCCGATGCGACGCTTGCAGGCGGTGCCTGCAACTTGCCGGCAGCTCCTTCACTCACTGCTTCGCGGCCCAACCCTTCCGCTGCCGCATCAGAGTTGCGCCGCTGCGCCGCCCGTGTTTCGCCGCTCGCAGTTCCATTGTCCCCTGGCTTCGCCGCGTCAATGGCCGGGCCATGCGCCAGATGAGTGACTGCTTCGCGGCTCAACGCTTCGACCGCAGCCGCATCAGAGTTGCGCCGCTGCGCCGCCCGTGTTTCGCCGCTTGCAGTTCCGTTGTCCGCTGGCTTCGCCGCGTCAGTGGCCGGGCCATGCGCCAGATGAGTGACTGCTTCGCGGCTCAACCCTTCGACCGCAGCCGCATCAGAGTTGCGCCGCTGCGCCGCCTCTGTTTCGCCGCTCGCAGTTCCGTTGTCCGCGGGCTTCGCCGCCTCAATGGCCGGGCGATGCCCCAGATGAGTGAACGCGATCCACGCCAGCATTGCCGCGCCGCTAAGTGCGCACACGCCGCCCGCCAGCACTGCCCGATGCGGCGACGAGCGCCGGGACACGGAGCCAAGCGCGGGCCGTTCCCGTTCCGGCAGCAGCGTTGGTTCGGCAAGCGGCTGCGCGGCATGCGTGCGCGGCGCCTCCAACACGGTTGCACGCATCGCGGCCGCAGCGCGATCAGGAGCCGCGGCACGCGTCGCGCTCAATGGCACCCATCTGCACAACGAAAGAATGGTCTTGTTGCTCATGCAGAACGTGTGCAGCATCGCTGCATACAGCGCCTTGAGTTCCACCCGCCAGCTGTGGCCTGGCGGCAGCAGCGCCCAGTCACGGCCGAAGGGTGCTGGCAGACGGTCGAACGGCCGCGCGCGCGGGATTGCAATGGAGCCTTCGACGAAGGTAAGCGGAATGGTGGACATGGGTCTGTCGCGGCGCCTCTTAGTGGGGCCGCCGGTGGGCGGCCGCGGGGTCGTAGGAACTCAGGCCTCGGGGCGATGCGCGCGGAACGCCTTCATGCACGCCGTGCGATGGTGCGAACGCAGATGTTCCGCATGCGGAATACGGCATGCGCGTAAAGCGAAGCCGGACATGAACGGATGATGGGTGCGCGGATGCCACGCGGTGAAGCCATCGGCTACCCACGATGATGCTTGCAGCGGGCCGATCCGACGATCAGATAGGTCCGAAAAACGTCACGGTCTGCTCAGCCACGGACGACGCACCGCCGGCGGCCCCGTCCCCGCGACCGCGCGATCAGCGTTTTAGCCTATACACGTAGCGCAATGCGGTGATGTCGACGCCGCCCATATGATCCGGCTCGGCGCCGACAAACTGCCAGCCCTGCCGTTCATAGAAGCCGATGGCGGATGTGTTGCCTTCGAGCACGTACAGATACAGTTGCGTCTCGCCTTGCGCGCGGGCCCAGTCCTCGGCGGCGCGCATCAGCAGTTTGCCGACGCCCATGCCCTGGTAGCCGGGCAGCGCGTGCAGGTTGTCGAGCAACACGCCCCACGCCGACCCCGGCTGCCGTTCGACGCACACGAAGCCGATCGGCTCGGCCGCCAACTCGGCGATAAGCACGATGCGGCGCTCTGCGCCCGGCGCGCCCAGCCGTGCTTCCCAATAGGCGGCGCGCTCGCGTGCGACTTCGCCGTCGAGGAACGCGTCCGGCAGCAACCCCCGGTACGTGGCTTGCCAGCTCGCGCTGTGGATGGAAGCGATGAGTGCGGCGTCGGCGAGGGTCGCCGGGCGCAGCGAAAGAGCGGAGGTGGTTTGCATCGGCATCATGTTCAACGGAAAGGCGGGGCCGCAAAGTCTACAGTGATGATGCCCGTCCGACGCGCCGGCGGCCAGTCGGTCAGTAAGCAAACCGTATGCTTTTCGCGACTCCCCATCAACGGTAACATGACCGGACGCGGCCCCCCCCCAAAACTACAACCTGTATCTGATGTCGCGTAAAGGCGCTCCATGTGAGAATGCCGCGCCCGCGGCGCGGCCTTTCCCGCCTGTTCGCCCGCGGCGTCCGCGCCCCATCCCGGCGGATTGTTCAAACCGCCTGCCCGTCGTCTCCCATTGGCGGCAGGTTTCTTAGAGAATCTCATGTCTACTGCGTCGCACGCGCTTTCCGTTAAGAAAGAATCCAAGCTCAAGTCAGTTTTCCGGGTGGTCAGCGGCAACTTTCTTGAGATGTACGACTTCATGGTCTACGGCTACTATGCCTCGGCGATCGCCAAGACCTATTTCCCTAGCGGCAACGAATTCGCGTCGCTGATGCTGTCGCTGTCGGTGTTCGGCGCAGGCTTCCTGATGCGACCGCTCGGTGCGATCGTGCTGGGCGCGTACATCGACCATCACGGCCGCCGCAAAGGCCTGATCCTCACGCTCGGCCTGATGGCGCTCGGCACGCTGACGGTCGCGTCGATTCCGGGCTACGCGAGCATCGGTCTCGTCGCGCCGGTGCTCGTGCTGCTCGGCCGGCTGTTGCAGGGTTTCTCCGCCGGCGTCGAACTGGGCGGCGTGTCCGTGTATCTGTCGGAGATCGCCACCAAGGGCAACAAGGGCTTCTACTGCTCGTGGCAGTCGGGCAGCCAGCAGGTCGCCGTGGTGTTCGCAGCGCTGATCGGCGTGCTGCTGAACAAGCTGTTGCCCGCCGACCAGATGACCGCGTGGGGCTGGCGTGTGCCGTTCCTGATCGGCTGCCTGATCGTGCCGTTCCTGTTCATGATTCGCCGGTCGCTGAAGGAGACCGAAGAATTCGAGGCGCGCAAGCATCGTCCCAGCATGACCGAGATCATGAAGTCGATGGTCACCAACTGGGGCGTCGTGCTAGGCGGCATGGGCATGGTCATCATGACCACGGTGTCGTTCTACATGATCACCGCTTACACGCCGACCTTCGGCAGGGAAGTGCTGAAGCTCTCGGCGATCGACACGCTCGTGGTCACGGTCTGCGTGGGCCTGTCGAACCTCGTCTGGCTGCCGCTCTCGGGTGCGCTGTCGGACCGCATCGGCCGTCGTCCGGTGCTGCTCGCGTTCACGGTCCTGACCATCGTCACGGCGTATCCGGCGCTGCAATGGCTGGTCGCCGAGCCGTCGTTCGGACGCCTGCTGGCGGTCCAGTTGTGGCTGTCGTTCCTGTACGGAAGCTACAACGGCGCGATGGTGGTGGCGCTGACCGAAGTGATGCCGGTCGAAGTGCGCACCGCCGGGTTCTCGCTGGCTTACAGCTTGGCGACGACGGTCGGCGGATTTACGCCGGCGATCGCCACGCTGCTGATCCACGTTACGGGCAACAAGGCGGCGCCTGGCCTCTTCCTGGGCGTGGCGGCGATCTGCGGGCTGATCGCGACGCTGGTGCTGTATCGCACGCAGGAGTCTCGTAATCAGTATCGGGCGGCCTGACCCGGCGATTTGGGCCAACACCCCGCGTTCGCGAGAAGGCGGGGTTTTTTATTGAAAGCAGCGCGGCGAGGTTTAATGCAGCGTTGCGTTGCGTTGCCTTGCGTGGCTTGTGCCACGAACCGCGCGCCCGGCTAGCCTTTGCGCAATTCGTTCGCCACCACGTCTACGACCGCGTCCCACGCGCCGGGACGCGGCTGACGCACCAGCGTGGCGCCCGGATACCACGGGCTGCGCGTCTCGCCGACGAACCAGCGCCAATCCGCCGCGAACGGCAGCATCAGCCACAGCGGCTTGCCCAGTGCACCGGCCAGGTGAGCGATGGACGTGTCGATCGACACGACCGCATCGAGCCGCTCGATGATCGCCGCGGTATCCGCGAAGTCGCCGATCCGCGCGTCGAAGCGATGAATCGACGCGGCGCGCGGATGCGCGTCGAGCGCCACGCGTTGCTCGGCGTCCAGTTCGGGCTGCAGCACGATCCAGTCGATGCCGTGGAGCGCGAACAGCGGTTCGAGGGCGGCGAGCGGCATGGAGCGCGTTTCGTTCTGCTGGATGCGCCCCGACCACGCGATGCCGATCTTGCGTTTGGCGTGACCCCCGAGCGAGCCGCGCCATTTGCGGCCATAGGCGGGCGGCACGCGCAGATAGGGCGTGCGCTGAGCAATGGTGTCGAAGCCGATGCCGAGCGCGAGCGGCAAACTCAGCAGCGGGCATTGCAGATCGGCGGCGGGGCGCGGCGCGCCCTGGGCGATCAGCGTCACGCGCCAGGCCTGGGCGGCGGGCGCCAGCAAGGGCAGCAGTTTCGGCTGCACTTCCAGCACGACGCGTGCGGCGCGCCGCGCGGCGAGCGGCACGAAGCGCACGAATTGCAGCGTGTCGCCGAAACCCTGTTCGGCATGGATCAACAGCGTGCGCTGGTCGATCGGCTCGCCGTGCCAGCGCGGTAGCGTCTGGATGACCGGCTGCGCGGCGATTTGCAACCGCCATTCGTACTCCGGCAGGCCGCGTGCGAAATCGCGCTGCGCCAGCCACGCGAGCGCGCGGTTCAGATGCGCGCTCGCGAGGTCGGGGCGCAGCCGCAGCGCCTGGTCGAACGCGCGCACGGCCGGCGCATGGGCGTTCAGCGCCTGGTGCGCGCTGCCCAGGCTCAGCCAGGCGAGCGCGAATTGCGGATCGAGACCGACCGCGCGCTCCAGATACGGCAGCGCCTGCGCGGGGCGTCCCTGGGCCGCCAGCGCGTTGCCCATCCCGTAGATGGCCGGCGGCAGATTGGGCTGGTAGCTCAGCGCGGCCTCGAACGACGCGACCGCTTCGGCATGCCGGCCGATGGCGTCGAACGTATTGGCGAGATTGAAGTGCGCCGCGACGAAGCGCGGCTCGACGGCGAGCGCCGCCTGAAAGCAGGGGATCGCCTCATCGGCGCGGCCCAGTGCGTTCAGCGACATGCCCATGTTGTTCAACGCGCCGGCGTGGCCCGGACGCAG
The DNA here is from genome assembly GCF_040812055.1 of Paraburkholderia suaedae. NCBI lineage: Bacteria > Pseudomonadati > Pseudomonadota > Betaproteobacteria > Burkholderiales > Burkholderiaceae > Paraburkholderia > Paraburkholderia suaedae. The sequence continues at coordinate 135,795 of NZ_JBFOAH010000002.1, forward strand.
TTCGAGCGCGCGCTGAAACGACGCGATCGCTTCCGTGTGCCGGCCGAGCGCGTGCAGCGCGTTGCCCAGGTTGTTATGCGACGACGCGTCTTCGGGTTGCAGACGCAGCGACTTCTCGAACGCGTCGGCGGCGTCTTCGTGGCGGCCCAGCGACGCATAGGCGTTGCCCAGGTTGTAGTGCGCCATCGGAAACGTCGGCGCCAGCGTCAGCGCATTGCGGAACTGCTCGATCGCGTCGTCGATCTGGCCGAGCGCCTTCAGCGCATTGCCCAGGTTCAGTTGCAGCGCGGCGTCTTCCGGGCGCAGGTGCACCGCGCGCCGCACTAGGTTGGCGGCTTCGGCGTGCTGGCCTTGCTGGTGGCGCAGCACGCCCAGCAGGTGCAACGCGTCGACGTGCGTGGGATTGCCGTCGAGCGTCGCGCGATAGCCGCGTTCGGCGTCGTCGAGGCGGCCGTCACGATGCGCCGCGAAGGCGCTCTCAAATACAGATTGCATGACGGAGGATGGTTCTGGATGAGGCAGAGGCCGCATTTTCCCACACTCGTTGCACGACCCTCGGATTTGACCGCTTCGGTAGCCGTCTATAACATTTGAACGGCTGTTCATATGTGGCTGCTGTCGCTGTGCCTTTTTTGGGGAGTGTGCTTTGGGTCCGTCCGCTGCTGGCGCTGTTCCGGTTGCCGCTTGCGCTGCCTCTGCCGGCGGTGGCGGTGGTGTCTGCGCTTCGGCTTTGCCGCCGGTGAGCGCGCCGGATGCCGTCGTGCCGCTCGCCGAACTGTTCCGCCTGCTCGGCGACCCGACTCGCTTGCGCATCGTGCTCGCGTGCGTCGACGGCCAGCGCGCGGTCGGCGCGATTGCGCGGGCGCTGAACCTGTCGCCGTCGCTGGTTAGCCATCATTTGCGGTTGCTGCGCGCGGCGCGGATCGTGCGCGCGCAGCGGCAGGGCAAACAGGTGCTCTATCGCGCGGCGGATAGCCATATCAGCGCAATGCTGGCCGGCATGCGCGAACACGTCGCCGAGCCGGCCGACGACTTTTCCCAGGACGAGCGATGAAGAAAGCCGATAGGCCGGACCGCGATCATGAAGCGCAAGGTGAGTTTGGCGGGCTTGCCGGGCATGAAGGCCATCGTCGCGAGCAGGGCGATCATGAGGTCGCCGGTAACCAGCTGGGCGGGCAGGACCACAGCGGTCATGAGCATAGCGGTCATGGCCGCAGTGGTCACGACTCCATTGCTCACGACCACAGCGGCCACGACCACGGCAAGCACGACCACCCAAGCTCCACCGGCAAAGTTGCTCACGCAAACCACGCGCACCATTACGCTGGCCATCATCACCACGCGCACGCCCCCGTCGAAGGCCACGGCCGCGCGTTCGCCATCGCGGTGGCGCTGAACATCGCGATCGTCGTCATGCAGGCGGTGTACGGCGTGCTCGCGCACTCCACCGCGCTGCTCGCCGACGCTGGCCACAACCTCTCCGACGTGCTCGGCCTGCTGCTCGCATGGGGCGCCGCCTGGCTCGCCACCTGGCGTCCGTCGGCGCGTTACACGTTCGGCTACGGCGGCTCGTCGATCCTCGCATCGCTCGTCAACGCGGGACTGTTGCTGTTCGCATGCGGCGTGATCGTCGCCGAGGCGCTTGGACGGCTGATGAACCCCGCGCCGGTGGCCGGCCTCGCGGTGTTCGTCGTCGCGACGATCGGTATGGTGATCAATGGCATCTCCGCATGGCTCTTCATGCGTGGTCAGCACGAAGACCTCAATATCCGCGGCGCTTTCCTGCACATGGCTGCCGATGCCGGTATCTCGGCGGCGGTCGCGCTCAGCGGCCTGGCGATTCTGTACACGCACTGGCTGTGGCTCGATCCGGTGATGAGCCTGCTCGTGGTCGCCGTGGTGGTGGGGGGCACCTGGGGCCTGTTGCGCGATTCGCTGCGCCTTGCGCTCGACGCGGTGCCGTCCGGCGTCGATCTGCAAAGCATCCACGAGTACCTCGCGGCGCAACCCGGCGTGATCGACGTGCACGACCTGCATGTGTGGGCGCTGTCGACCACCGGCAATGCGCTCAGCGCGCATCTGGTGATGCCGGCCGGCCATCCCGGCGACGAGTGGCTCGATTGCGTCGTCGTTGCATTGCACGAGCGCTTTTCGATGCAGCACGCGACGCTGCAAGTCGACCTGGGCACCACCAGGCATCGCTGCGCGATGGATCACGCGCCGCACGCGCATTGACGTTGTAACCACGCCGGGCTTTCAACGCCCGACGCCCAACGCCCAACGCCCGACGCCCAACGCCCAACGCCCAACGCCCAACGCCCAACGCCCAACGCCCAACGCCCCGGACATGCAAGCCGCATCATCCACCCCATCCAGCAAGCCCGCCAATGATGCACCGCACCGCTAGGCAGGGCCCGCGCGGCGTACACTAGAGCGCATTTGCTGCCTCCGGAGTGCCGCATGGACGCTGCTGCATACAATGCGTCGCCGGTGCTGATCGTCGGTGCGGGTCCCACCGGGCTCGCCGCGGCGATGAGTCTGGCGCGTGCCCACATCCCCGTGCGTCTGATCGACAAAGCGCCGCAGCCGAACGCCTATTCGCGGGCTATCGGCATTCAGGCGCGCACGCTGGAACTGCTCGAACAGCATCGGCTGATCGAACCGTTTCTCGAACTCGGCCATCGCGCGCGCATCGCCAATCTGTTTTCGAACGGCATGCGTCTCGCGCAACTCGACTTCGACCCGCTGCACACGCGCTATCCGTACCTGCTGTTTCTCGATCAGTCCGTGACCGAGCGCCTGCTCACCGAGCATCTCGCAACGCTGGGCGTGCAGATCGAGCGGGGCGTCGAACTGACGATGTTCTCGCAAGGCGCGGCGAGCCTGCAAGCCACGCTGCGCCGCGCCGACGGGCACACCGAAACGATCCGGCCGTCCTACATGATCGCCGCGGACGGCGCGCATAGTTCGATCCGTCATCAGCTAGGTCTGAACTTCGAGGGCAAGAGCTTCGAGCAGACTTTCCTGCTCGCCGATCTGCACGCCGAAACCGATTGGCCCGACGACGAGTTCCATATCTTCGCGTCGGGCGAGGGCCTCGTGGCGCTGTTTCCAATGGGTCACGGGCGCCATCGGCTGATCGCGGATCACGCGGCGGAGCCGCCACCCGTCGCCGCGCCCCTGACGCCCGCGGTGCTGGGCGAGCCGCCGCTCGACCGGGTGGCCGCGCCGTCGCTCGAGCAATGCAAGGCGTTGATCGCGCGGCGCGTGCGCGAACGGGTGGACGTGTCCGAGCTCGCCTGGTCGTCGTATTTCCATGTGAACAGCCGCATGGTGGACCGGTTGCGGGTCGGCCGCATCTTCCTTGCCGGCGACGCCGCGCACGTGCACAGTCCGGCCGGCGCGCAAGGGATGAACACGGGCATTCAGGAAGCCTTCAATCTGGGCTGGAAGCTTGCGCGCGCGCTCAAGGGCGCGGCCCCGGACCGCCTGCTCGACACCTACCATCTCGAACGGCATCCGATCGAGCGCGACGTGCTGCGGCAGACCGGCTTCATCACGCAGTTGGCCGAGGCCGATCATGGTCCGCTGAAACTGCTGCGCGAGCGCGTGATGCCGGTGCTGGCCGCGCTCGGCCCGCTGCGCGATGCCGCGCGGCTGACCATCAGCGAGTTGTCGATCCAGTACCGGCGCAGTCCGCTCACGCTCGAACGGGTGCTCGACGGAGGGCCGCGCGCCGGCGAACGCGCGCCCGATGCGCTGGTGCATGTGGTGGACGGACCGCTGGGTCGCGCGCCGGGTGTCGGCTGCATTTTCGATTTGCACGATCCGGCGTTCTTCTCGCTGTTTCTACTGCTGCGGCCGCTGTCCGTCGACGACACCCCGCTCGATCCGGCCGCCAAACATGCACCGGCGCAGGACGCGGAAGTGGAGCGGCTCGCCGCCGAGGTCGAGCGGCTGTTGCCGGACGCGGTGCGGATCTGGCGCATCACCGATACCACCGGCGATGGCGGCCCGCCGCTCTCGGAATCGTATGGGCGCACGCGGCCGTCGTTCTATCTGGTGCGGCCAGACGGGTATATCAGCGCGCGCGGGCGCACTGGCTCCGATCTGCTGGCGCTGCTGCGGCATTGCGAAGCGTGGCTGACGGTGGGTGGTGAGATACCGGAGCAAGCCGCGCTGTGATGCGCACCCGTGTCCGGTCGTCGACTGTGACGCACTGAACGAAGCGGCGTGGCGCGCGAGCGGCTCGAACCGCAAGTGCGCCGCGTCGCCTATGCCGGCGTCGCGGCCGCAGGCATCAACTCCTCGCGGTGCTTGACGAGCGCTTCCCGGACGAACGCCGACATCACGACGCCGTGCGCGTTAGGCGCGTCGTCGAGCGTGGCCAGCAGCTCGCGACGCATGCGGGGTTCCCAGAAGTGGCGGATATGATCGGCGGCGCCGGTGAGCGCCTCTTCGCGGTCGGGCATCGAATCGAAGAAGTCGCCGATCCGGTTCGCCATGTCGATAAGGTTGTCAGTGTCCATCGCCGCCTCACTTGCCCGACGTCGCGTTGGCCAGCTCGCGCTGTTTGAGCAGCGCGAGCTGCTCGGTATTGAAGCGCGAATACGCCTGCTGCCATTGCGACGGCTGCTGCACCGGCATCACCTGCACCGCGGTCACCTTGTATTCCGGACAGTTGGTAGCCCAGTCGGAGCTATCGGTGGTGATCACGTTCGCGCCCGACTCGGGGAAGTGGAACGTGGTGTAGACCACGCCCGGCTGCATCCGCTCGGTCACCTTCGCGCGCATCACGGTCTGTCCCGCACGCGATTCGATGCCGACCCAGTCGCCGGTCTTGATGCCGCGCTCTTCGGCGTCGTGCGGATGCAGTTCGAGCAGGTCCTCTTCATGCCAGCGCGAGTTCTCGGTGCGGCGCGTTTGCGCGCCCACGTTGTACTGCGACAGAATCCGGCCGGTCGTGAGCAGCAACGGGAATTTGCGCGTGACCTTTTCCGGCGATGCGATGAACTTCGTAATCACGAACCTGCCCTTGCCGCGTACAAACGTATCGACGTGCATGGTCGGTGTGCCCTGCGGCGCCGCGTCATTGCAGGGCCACTGGATACTGCCGAGCTCGTCGAGCTTGCGGTACGACACGCCGCGGAAAGTCGGCGTGAGACGCGCGATCTCGTCCATGATCTGCGACGGATGCGTGTAGTCCATCTCGTAGCCGAGCGCGCGCGAGAGCAGCATGGTGACTTCCCAGTCGGCGTAGCCCGGGATCGGCGGCATCACCTTGCGCACCCGCGAAATGCGCCGCTCGGCGTTGGTGAAGGTGCCGTCCTTTTCGAGGAACGACGAACCGGGCAGCAGCACGTGCGCGTATTTGGCGGTCTCGTTGAGGAAGATGTCCTGCACGACGATGCATTCCATCGACGACAGCGCCGCCGACACATGATGCGTGTTCGGGTCCGACTGCACGATGTCTTCGCCCTGGCAGTAAAGACCCTTGAAGGTGCCGTGCACGGCGGCGTCGAACATGTTCGGAATGCGCAGACCGGGTTCGGGCTGCAGCGTGACGTTCCACGCTTCTTCGAACAGCGTGCGCGTGAGCGTGTCGCCGATATGGCGGTAGCCCGGCAGTTCGTGCGGGAACGAGCCCATGTCGCACGAACCCTGCACGTTGTTCTGGCCGCGCAGCGGATTCACGCCGACGCCTTCGCGGCCGACGTTGCCGGTCGCCATCGCGAGGTTGGCGATACCGATCACCATCGTCGAGCCCTGCGCGTGTTCCGTGACACCGAGCCCGTAGTAGATGGCCGCGTTGCCTCTGGCACTTGCGCTGGCCTTGCCGCCGGTCGCATAAAGGCGGGCGGCTTCCCGCACTTGCTGGGCCGGCACGCCGCTCAGCGCTTCGGTGGCTTCCGGCGCGTTCTCCGGCAGCGCGACGAAATCGCGCCATTGCTCGAACGCGCGCGCTTCGCAGCGCTCGGCGATGAAGGCTTCGTCGAGCAGGCCTTCGGTCACGATCACGTGCGCGAGGGCATTCACGATGGCGACGTTGGTGCCCGGCCGCAATTGCAGGTGATGCGTTGCCTTCACATGCGGAGTATCGACGATGTCGATACGCCGCGGATCGACGACGATCAGCTTTGCGCCTTCGCGCACGCGGCGCTTCAGACGCGAGGCGAACACCGGGTGCCCGTCGGTCGGATTCGCGCCGATCACCATGATCACGTCGGACTTGTCGACCGACGCGAAGGTCTGTGTGCCCGCCGATTCGCCAAGTGTCGTCTTCAACCCATAACCGGTCGGCGAATGGCACACGCGCGCGCACGTATCGACGTTGTTGTTGCCGAACGCGGCGCGCACCAGCTTCTGCACCAGATAGGTTTCTTCGTTCGTACAGCGCGACGACGTAATGCCGCCGATCGAGTCGCGCCCATGCTTGGCCTGAATGCGGCGGAACTCGGACGCGGCATAAGCGATCGCTTCTTCCCAGCTGACTTCGCGCCACGGGTCGGTGATCTTTGCGCGGATCATCGGCTTCGTGATGCGGTCCTTGTGCGTGGCGTAGCCCCATGCGAAGCGTCCCTTCACGCACGCGTGGCCTTCATTGGCCTGGCCGTTCCTGTACGGCACCATCCGCACGACCTGGTTGCCTTTCATCTCCGCCTTGAACGAGCAGCCGACGCCGCAATACGCGCAAGTGGTGACAACCGAATGCTCGGGCTGGCCGAGCATGACCACGGACTTCTCCTGCAACGTCGCCGTCGGGCACGCGGCGACGCACGCGCCGCACGACACGCACTCCGATTCCATGAACGGCTGGTTCTCGCTCGCCGCCACGCGCGATTCGAAACCGCGCGCCGTGATGGTCAGCGCGAAGGTGCCCTGGGTTTCTTCGCACGCGCGCACGCAGCGGTTGCAGACAATGCACTTCGCCGGGTCGTAGGTGAAATACGGGTTGGACTCGTCTTTCTTGTCCTTGAGGTGATTCGCGCCGTCAAAGCCATAGCGCACTTCTCGCAGCCCTGTCACGCCCGCCATGTCCTGCAGTTCGCAGTCGCCGTTGGCGGGGCAGGTGAGGCAATCGAGCGGGTGATCGGAGATGTAGAGCTCCATCACGTTGCGGCGCAGCGATTGCAGACGATCGGTTTGGGTGCTGACCTTCATGCCCGCTTCGACCGGCGTCGTGCACGACGCGGGATAGCCGCGCCGGCCCTCGATTTCGACGAGGCACAGTCGGCACGAGCCGAACGGTTCGAGCGAATCGGTCGCGCACAGCTTGGGCACGTTGACGCCGGCTTCGGCGGCCGCGCGCATCACCGAAGTGCCGGCGGGAACCGTCACCGTCTGGCCGTCGATTTCGAGCGTGACGTCGACGTCCGCATGACGCGCGGGCGTGCCGTAGTCGATGTCGTCGAGGAAGGCGCCGTTCGCGCGTTGTCGGGCCTGCGACTTGCACGCGCAGTTGCCCGAACCGCAGCCGCCGGTGGGGGAGTTGAATACGTCGGACATGGTGGGCTCCTGGGTCAGGCCGCAGCGGCGTTGGTGGGCACGTCGGCGAGACCGAAGTCTTCGGGGAAATGGTCGAGCGCGGACAGCACAGGGAACGGCGTCATGCCGCCCATCGCGCACAGCGAGCCGGACACCATCGTGTCGCACAGATCGCGCAGCAACTGCACCTGGCGGGTGGACGTGTCGCCGTTGCGGATCCGCCCGATCACTTCGACGCCGCGCGTCGAGCCGATCCGGCAGGGCGTGCACTTGCCGCACGATTCGATCGCGCAGAAGTGCATCGCGTACTGCGCGAGTTCGGCGAGATTGGAGGTGTCGTCGTGCACGACCAGGCCGCCGTGGCCGATCACCGCGCCGACGGCCGCATACGCTTCGTAGTCCATCGGAATGTCCCACTGGCTTTCGGGCAGATAGGTGCCGAGCGGGCCGCCTACCTGTACCGCGCGTGCGGGCCGGCCGCTCGCGGTGCCACCGCCGTAGTCGTACAGCAATTCGCGCAGCGTCACGCCGAACGCGAGCTCGACGAGGCCGCCTTGCTTGATGTTGCCGGCGAGCTGGAACGGCAGCGTGCCGTGCGAGCGGCCCATGCCGTAGTTCCTGTAGAACGCCGCGCCGCGCGCGAAGATGATCGGCACGGTGGCGAGCGTGATCACGTTATTGATCACCGTGGGCTGACCGAACAGGCCCACGAGCGCCGGCACCGGCGGCTTTGCCCGCACGATGCCGCGCTTGCCTTCGAGCGATTCCAGCAGCGCCGTTTCCTCGCCGCACACGTACGACCCCGCGCCCTTCGCGACGAACAGCTCGAAGCGATGCGCAGGCGAACCGAGCACGCTATCGCCGAGCCAGCCTGCGGCGCGCGCGCGGGCGATGGCCGCTTCGAGCGTCGCGATCGAGTGCGGATACTCGCTGCGCACGTAGATGTAGCCGACCGTCGCGCCGGTCACGACACCCGCAATCAGCATTCCTTCGATCAGCAGGTACGGGTCGCTTTCCATCACGAGGCGATCGGAGAACGTACCGGAGTCGCCTTCGTCGGCGTTGCAGACGATGTACTTCTGCGCCGCCTGGGTCCCGCGCACCGTGCGCCACTTGATGCCGGCCGGGAAGGCGGCGCCGCCACGCCCGCGCAGACCCGACTCGATCAGCGCTTCACAGGCGGCGTCGCCGTCGGTTTCGAGCGCGCGGCGCAAGCCTTCGAGGCCGCCATGTGCGACATAGTCGTCGATGGAGAGCGGATCGGTGATGCCGATACGCGCAAAGGTCAGGCGCTGCTGCTTCTTCAGATAGGGAATCTCGTCGACCACGCCGACGCGCCGCGCATGCTCGCCGCCGTCGACGAGGCCCGCATCGAACAGGCCCGCCACGTCGTTCGCTTCGACGTTCGCGTAGCCGACGCGACCGTCGGCGGTAGCCACTTCGACGAGCGGTTCGAGCCACAGCAGACCGCGGGTGCCGTTGCGAACCAGTTCGATCTCGATGCCGCGGCGGGCGGCTTCTGTCTGGATGGCCCGCGCCACATCGTCGGCGCCGAGCGCGAGTGCCGACGAATCGCGGGGAACATAGATGCGCGTCATGCCGTCACCTCCACGCATTTGCTCGCGGCGGCGAAAATCGCGTCGAACTTCTGCGGCGTGACCCTGGCGTGCAGCGTGCCGTTGACCATCATGGCCGGGGACAGCGCGCATTGGCCGAGGCAATACACCGATTCCAGCTCCACGGTGGCGCCGTTCTGGTGCCCTGCGTCGAAGCGACAGCCGGTGTGCGCCTCGATGTGCTGCGCGAGCGCTTCGGTGCCCATGCTGCGGCACGACTCCGCGCGGCACAGTTGCACGGTGACGGGCGCGGGGGGCTCGCTGCGAAAGTGGTGGTAATAGGTGATGACGCCGTGCACTTCGGCGCGCGACAGGTTCAGCGCACGCGCAAGCGGCGCAACAGCGGCCGGGGGCACGTAGCCGAGTTCGTCCTGAATCGCATGCAGCACGGCGAGCAGCGACATGCCTGGCCGCGCGTGCTTCTGCACGACCTGCTCGGGCGCGATGGCGTGGGAATCGTCCAAAAGGGGGCTCCTCCGAAAGTCATATATGCACTTGTCATTCATAATGCGTGCACGTATGCTTCGTTTCGTCAATGTTGTATAGCCGAACGATAGGCGGGTGGACCGGCGCGCGCAATAGGAAATAGTGGAACATATATGATCAGGGTCGAATGCCAAGCGCAGCTCATGGTGACGGGCGCGGACGGCCGCGAGGCAAGCCTGTCGGACCTCGTGCCGCTGCTCGCGCTCGTCGACGAATCCGGTAGCATCGCCCAGGCGGCGGCGCTTAAGGGTTTGTCCTACCGGCACGCGTGGGGGTTGCTGCGCAGTATCGAAGAGCGGCTCGGTGGTCCGCTGATCGCCAAAGAGCGCGGCCGCGGGTCGGTGCTGTCCGAATTGGGGCAAGCGGTGCTGCGCGCGCAGCGTCTGTGCGGCGAGCGGCTGAACGGCAATATGCAGGCGCTTGCGAGCGAAGTGGCAAGCGACCTGAACCGCTGGCTCGCGTCCCCTGTCAACGACGTGCGCATACACGCGTCGCACGGCTACGCGGTGGCCGCGCTGGTGACGGCGCTGGTGGCCGACCATCTGCCGGTCACCATCAAGTATCGCGACAGCGCGGAAGCGGTCAGCGCACTGGCGCGCGGCGAGTGCGATCTGGCGGGCTTTCACCTGCCGCTCGGCGAATTCCGCGCGGTCTGCGCCGATACGTACCGGCGCTGGCTCGATCCGCAACGTCATGTGCTGGTGCATCTCACGCGGCGCATGCAGGGGCTCTTCATCGGCAAGGGTAATCCGAAGCGGATCGGCGGCTTGCGCGATCTCGCCCGCGACGACATTCGCTTCGTCAATCGTCAGCCGGGCTCCGGCACGCGCATGCTGCTCGATCTCGCGCTGCGCCAGATCGGTGTGGATCCCGACCGCGTCAACGGCTATGCGTCCAGCGAACTCACGCATTCGGCGATCGCGGCGTTCGTCGCGAGCGGAATGGCGGACGTGGGTTTCGGCGTGGCACCCGCGGCGCATCACTTCGGGCTCGACTTCATTCCTGTCGTCGACGAGGATTATTACTTTGCATGCGAGCGCGCGAGTCTTGAGCGCGCACCGCTCGCGGGGGTGATCAGGTTGCTGCGAGACAGCGCGTTTTTGCACAGCGTCGAGCATCTGGAAGGCTACGATCCGCGTGAATGCGGCAAGCTGGTCGATGTCGCGGCCGCGCTCGGCGAACCGCGCTGATACTGGCAGTGAGAAGCTGCTGTGACAGGCCGCAGTAAGACCGGGTAACCATCGCGCCGCCTTTATCGCTGCGCAAGGCTTCCGTTTCCGCTAATCTCTCACCTTCCGTCCCGCCTTGATGCGCGCCACGCCGCGCCCCTGAATCGATATGAAAGTTCTTCTACACACGTGTGCCGCCGCCGCAACGGCGGGTGTGCTGCTCGCCACCATGCCGCTTGTCTTTGCCCAGAATTCGCCCGGCGTGCCGGGCGGCATCCTGCAGGACCAGTTCCGTCTTGCCGAGCATCCGCAAATGCCGTTCGCCGCGTCGGCGCCTTCGGACAAATATCAACACGGCAAAGTCTCGGGCCGGCGCAAGCGCGGCGACATGGGCGACCCGAACGGCTGCAATCTGCAGTGTCCCAAAGACGAGTGACGTCACGCTCGCCGCGGCGCCGGCGTAACCAGGCGCCGCGGCTAGCGGCCCGTCTGCAGCAACAGCAGCCGGCTCGCGCTCAGGGCTTGGCCGTGTGCCACATGTCCTTGAAGCCGTCTCCCTTCGCATCCCCCACCTCCTTGTCCGCCGCGTAGCGATACAGCGGATGGCCCTTGTACGCCCATTGCTGTTTGCCGTCGGCGCCCGCAATCAACGTCCAGTCGCCTGATGGCTTGTCGGTCGGGCTCGCGTTCGCGGCCGGCCAGTTGCTCATGCAGCCGCCGGTGCAGGCGCTCGCGCCGGGCGTCGTGTCCTTGTCGAACGTGTAAAGCGTCATGCCGTCAGCGCTGACGAAGCGGCCGTTGCTGAGTCTCGGCGGGTCGGCGAGCGCGCTCTGTTGCAGCGCGACCAGCGCGAGCGGGGCGAGAAAGAGGATCGTCTTGCGCATGATATGGCTCCTGAATTGACAACATAGGGTTCGAGCAGAGGTGGCGGGCGGCCGTTCGCCTGCAATAAACGCATGGATGCCAGGGATATTCCATGAGTTGGGGTGATCCCTGGCGTGGCGACGTAATTTTGTCGCGCAACTAAATGAGCGTTAATTGATGAATGGGAATTCGTCGAATCGATTTGGGAAATTTCCGTTGAGCTTCGGATATTTGTTGTTGCTGATTTTCGGTTTCGTCAGATTCACTCATCTGTCCGCAAGTGGTTAATTGGTTGCGTCAGATTAATTATTGTCTGAATGGCCAACAAACAGCTCGCTTTGCCTTCTGGTCAATCCGGACAGGCCGCCTTGACGCGCGCCACCGGCCTATCGTGGCTGCCGCATACTGGGAGCGCAGCTATTCGGACGACAACGCGTTTGATCCAATAAAGCGAAATTTCCTAAAATAAAGCAGGTCGTGGCGGCTCAATAATTTCTAATGTTAGGATTGCGTTGCTCGATGCAGGGAATTGCTTTCGAGCTAATTTATTCAATCGCTAAAAGGTACTTGAACAATGCAAAAAATTAATCGCAATGAACTGGCTAAATCCGCTGTCGCGGGGGGCTGCTGCAAGACTTCCTGCGCGACGACGCCGACAACGCCCGCGCCGGTAGTCAAGGCGTAATAGCCGGCATGCCGGGGAGGTCCGCGCGGACGTCTCCCCGGTCTAACGCATCAACGTGGAGCCAAACATGGGGTGGTGGGTCAACGGGTCGGTTCTGCTGGCTTCGCTGCGCAACGGGATCGCGCGGGTAATGCGCCGACTGCAAGGCCGATTGATCGCCCGCATGCCGGCTTCGGCAATCGAACCATTCGCTGCTGCCGTATGGACAATCCACAGTCTCGTCGACGCGCGCACGCGCTGGAACGGTATCGCTCGCTGTGAGATCGGCCGTGACGTGTTGCGGCTCGAGCGGTTCAGCGCAATACATGTGTCGTCCGGCAGCCTGCGCGAAAGACTGATCGACCAGCGGATCTATTATGGCCGGCAGTCGCGCGGCAGCGAGGTATGGCCGGATCTGCAAGCCGTCGCGGCAACGCTTGCCGGAAAGATCCGCCAGTTGCAGGCGGACGCGCCGGCACGGCCCGTCATCGTGTCGCCGTTTCACTATGTATCGCAATATGCAAACATTTATGTGATCGACGCGCTGCGCGAATTGCTCGGGCTCAATTCGATCTCCGTGGTGTCCGGTGTGCCACGCGACATGTACGGCGAGGACCAGACGCTCATTCCCAGCGTCACCGTGCTCTACACGTACGGCGAGAGCGACCGCAACGGGCTGGGCCTGCGGGTGGCCCGAACCTTGAGACGCAATGGCGTCGCGGTGCTGTTCGCCGATGTGCCGCCGTTCACGCTGTACCGCTACCCGATGGAGACCGTTAGCGTGTCGATATTCGGACGTGACGCGCGCATCCATAACGGCGTGTTCCGGCTGGGCGCACCGTTCGACGCAGTGCTGTTGCCGTTTTATCTGCGTTTCGAGCGGGGCCGCTTCAGCGGCGAATCGTTCGAGCCGCTGCCGCTCGCCGGTCCCGACGCGCCCCAACGGCTAGCCACGTACATAGAACGAGCGGTGCGTGACAACTATCGCGACTGGCTCGTCGCCGGACACCCGTCGATGTACGCGTTCGCGCCAACCCGCTAGACATTCGTCCGTGAGGCAATCCCGTCGCGCGGCCCGACGCCCGCCTCGGGCGGACAGACCCAGCGCCGGTTGCCAACCGACGGCAATAACCCTATGGAACCCATTCAACTTCCGCAGTTCAGGGACATCTCGTGGCGCTGGATCGCGTATGCGACATCCACGCTCATAGCCGTCGCGATCGCGTTCGCGTTTGTTCGCGAGGTCGAATTGAAGCAGGACGTGCGCGCCGAAATCGTGTCGCCGGCCGAGATCAAGATTCAAGGGCTGAGCGGGCTCATATCGGAGATCTACGTGAGCCGTGCGTCGCGCGTGGCGCCGGGCGAGCCGTTGTTTCGTCTCGACCGCGATTTCTCGCTCGCGAGCAACGGCCTGCAACGCACGGCTTTCGATGAACATGAGCGCGATGAGCAGATTCGCACGAGCGATGCCCAGTACCTTCAGCGCAAGGCCGATCTACGCGCACAACTCGATGCCGCGCGGCTCGCCGCGCAAAGCCGGCACGCGGAAATCGCCGCGCTCGGCGAGCAGTTGGCGCAAAACCGCGCGCTCGCCGATGAAGCTGGCCGCAAACTCGCGCGGCTCGAGTCGGTGGCGGACTACGTCGCCGCCGACCGCATCGAGCAGGCGAGCGCCGACACGCATCAGGCGAAAGTTGCGCTTGCGCAAAGCGCTGCTCGTCGTCAGCAGCTCGCGGCGGATCTGGGTGCCGCGCTCAGCACTCAAGCGGGCCTCGGCGCCCAGCTCAACGAACTCGATGCGCGCCACGCGCGCGAGTTGCAGGACATTCGCATGCGCTTCGAACAAAGTCGTCACGACGCCACGATTTCCGCGCCGAAAGCGGGCGTCGTGACCTATTCCGCACTGGTTCCCGGGCGCACGCTCGCGCCGGACGACGTGGCGCTCGTCATCTCGACCGGCGAGAAGGGCGCACTGCGCGCCGCGTTGCGCATTCCGTCGCGGCGGCGCGGCTTCGTCCGCGAAGGGCAAATCGTGCGGCTCAAATTCGACGCGTTTCCGTATGCGAGATTCGGCAGTTACCCAGCGCGGATCGACTCGATTTCCCGCACTACGGTGCGCTCGCCGATGTCGCAGGCAGGCGCCTCCGAGCCGCGCAGTCCAGAGGGCGATTACATGGCATGGGCCACGCTGGGCGGCGACACGTTCAACTTCGAGCGGCAACGCTTCGACATCCTGCCCGGCATGGTTGCGACGGCGAGCATCGTGATCGAGCGCCGCACCATCGCCGAATGGGTGCTTGCGCCACTGTTCCGTGTGCTGCGAGGCTGACGGTGCGCGCAATCTATCAGAACGAAGTCGCCGAATGCGGCTACGCCTGCCTCGCGATGGTGCTGTCGCACTTCGGCCGGGCGACCGAAGTGCACGAATTGCAGGCGTTCAGGCCGGTCTCGGCAAACGGCTTGTCGCTGATGGACCTGTACGACGTCGCCATCGAATTCGGGCTGGCGGTGCAGGCCTACCGTTTCGCCAGCGGCGATCTTCCGAGCGTCAAACGCGGGTCGATCCTGCATTTCGGCGGCGCGCATTTCGTCGTGTTCGAGAAATGCGGGCGCGGTTATGTGCAGGTGATCGATCCGGCATGCGGCCGTCGGCGCATTTCGATGGACACCTTCGTCGCCAACGTATCCGGCTATCTGCTCGAATGCGCGCCCAGCGCGACGATGCCGCGCATCGGCAACAAGTCGCGCGTGCCGGCGGCGCTCGCGCGGGTGCGCGCACTCAATCCGCAGCTCAGCGCGCAGATCGCCAAGGTGATGTTCATCGCGCTCGGCAGCCAGTTCGCGATTCTCGCGATGCCTTATCTCGGCAATCTGGTGCTCGACGACGTCGTCGCGGCCGACAACCTGAATCTGCTCAACGTTCTGGTCCTGACGTTCTCCGGCATCTTCATAGTCGGCGCGCTGAGCCAGTACATCGAAACCTACCTCGTCGAACTGTTGCACGGCCTCGTGCAGATGAACCTGACCGAGGGGCTGCTGGCGAAGCTGCTGAGCAATCCGATCCCGTACTTCGAGAAGCGTCACGTCGGCGACCTGTTCGCGCGCGTGAAAGCGCAGGACGAGATCAGCGCGTACGCGACTCGTACCATGATCGCGCTCGGCATCGACCTGGTGGTCGGCTTGCTCGCGCTGGCGCTAATGCTCGCGCAAAGCCCCCCACTGACGTTGATCGCGCTGCTTGTTTTCGTTCTCTACGTGGTGGTGTCGTTCGCACTTTTTACGCGCATGCGCGACACGCACGCGCTCGTGCTGGAAGCGTCGGCGCGCTGCGACGACACGCTGATCGAGACGATTCGCGGCGCGTCGCTGATCAAGCTGTCGCAGGGGGAGACGCGGCGTACCGCGATCTTCATGGCGAAGTACCGCGCGTATTTCGCGGCGCTCGTGCATAACAGCCGCCTCGGCAGCGCGCGCGACGCGATCCTCAAGCTGGTCAACTACGCCGACATGATTGCGATCACCTGGTTTGCCGCGCGCCTGATGCTCGGTGGCGCGATCTCGGTGGGCGTGTTCTATTCGTTTCTGATCTACAAGTCGTTGCTATCGGAGCGCTTCGCGCGCTCGATCAACGCGGCGTTCGCCTACTTCATGCTGAGCGTGCCGGTCGCGCGGGTGGGCGATATCGTCGGCGTCGAAGCGGAGCGCTACACGCCGCCGGGCGACGTGCATAAGACCGTCGAGGTGCGCAGCTTCGAGCGTATCGACGTGCGCGACGTCACGTTCCGCTACGGTGTGTCGGATCAACCGGTGCTCAGGAATGCGAACCTGGTGATCCGCAAGGGCGAGAAGATCGTTATCACCGGCGCGTCGGGCAGCGGGAAGTCCACGCTGTTCAAGCTGCTCGCCGCGGCTGAGCCGGTTCAGGAAGGCGAGATCCTGCTGAACGGCATCGCGTGGCCGAATCTCACCGTCGACGAAATCCGCCGGCATGCCGTTCATATGCGGCAGGGCGATCTGATTCTGCACGGCTCGATTGCGGATAACGTATCGCTCTTCGCCGGCAACGCGGACGAAGCGCGCATTCACGCGCTGCTCGACGATGTCGGCCTGCTGCCCGACGTGATGCGCCTGCCGATGCGCACTCGCACCGTGATCAGCGACACGATCGCGAACATTTCGGCCGGGCAGCGGCAGCGTTTGCTGCTAGCGCGGGCGCTATACCAGCAACGCGAACTGCTGCTGCTCGACGAACCGACGTCGAACCTCGATCCCGCGTCGGTGCGCAAGATCGTCGGATTGCTGCGGCGTATCGAGCGGACCATCGTGGTGATCACGCACGACATGTCGCTCGCGGCTGCATTCGATACGCGTTATCGGCTGGTCGACGGTGCGCTGCTTTGCGAGGCGCGTGCGGAAGCGCTCGTCGATGAATAAGCGGATGGCGCCGGGCCTGCTGATCGCGCTCGCGTCGCTCGGTTACGCGAGCCCCGCCGCAGCCGTCAACCTGCTCACCGTTGCCGACCAGGCGGTCGCGCACGACGCGGAGCTGGCGGCGTCGCGCGCGGGCTCGAGGGCCGCGCGGCTCGCGGTGCCGAAGGCGCGCGCCGCGTTGTTGCCGCAACTGGCGGGCGGCTGGGGGCGCGCGTATAACCGAACCTCCATCGACGGTGTTCCGACCGATAGCTATTGGCAAAACGGCTGGACCGTCACGCTGACGCAGCCGGTCTTTGACTGGAGCCGCTGGACGACCTACCGCCAGGCCGACTTGATCAGTGCGCGCGGCGCGCTCGACGCTGCGCGAGCGCAGCAAGGGGCCATCCTGCAGGCGGTGCGCGCGTACTTCGACGAACTCGCCAGCGAAGACGAACTGGCGCGCGCCGACGACTACACGCTCGCGCTCGAACAGCATATCGAGCAATTGCAGCGTCGGCGGGCGGCGGGCGAGGCGACCGTCATCGACTTGCGGGACGCTGACGCTGCGCGCGAGCAGGCCCGGCTGCAGCAGGCCGATGCACGCAGCGATGTGCAGCTGCGGCGCCAGGCGCTAGAACAGATCACGGGCCAGCCGTTTACGTCACTGGCGCATTTGTCGGAGGCCGCATTGATGCCACGCTTGAGTCCCGACGACCGCGATAGCTGGGTTGCTCGCGCACAGGCGCACGACTACATGGTGCAGTTGAAGCAGATCGACGAGCGGATCGCGCAGTTCGAAGTGCAGAAAGCGCGCGCGCGGCACTTGCCGGTCGTCAATTTGACGGCGAGCCATACGCCGGCTGGCGCGGCCTCCGGCTACGTGCGGCCGACCACCACCACGACCGCGATGCTGTCGGTGACGATTCCGATTTTCGAGGGTGGCGAGACGGATGCGATCATCGACGAAACCCTGGCACTCCAGGACAAAGCGCGCGAGGAACTGCTCGGCGCGACGCGAATAGCGGGCGCGACCGCGCGGGAAAACTGGTCGCGCTTCCACGACGGCGTGACGCGGGTCGAACAGTTGATGCGGGTCGTGCAGACCTCGCGTGCCGCGTTGAACGCGACGCAGGTGGGCTACAAGGTGGGCAGCCGTACGAGCACCGATGTACTGCGAGCAGCGGATTCGTTTTATACGGCCCGTCGCGATCTGATTCGGGCGCGTTATACGGCGATTGTCGCGTTGCTGCAGCTCAAGGCCGCGACGGCGGCGCTGGACGCGGACGAGGTTGCGCGGGTCAACGGGTTGCTGGCTGATGCTGCGGAGGACGGCGGCTTCGTGGTGGAGCGGCCGGCGGTGGTCGTAAATCCCGCAGCTGCGGCTGCGATGGCGGTCGCTGCGGCGGATCGGCCGGCGCATGCGCTAAATGAGCAAAGTGCCGTCGTCCAAAGCGGGCAACAGCCAGCGGCGGATGCGGGTACGCCGGTGATGACGCCGATTGACGCGTTGCGCCTCGCGCAGCACCGAGCGCTTGCGGCGACGCGCTGACCAGCGCGCCAAGCGATTTGGCAACAAAACCCCCGCGAGCCTCAAGCGAGCGGGGGTTTTGTAAAAGCAGCGTTGCCTACGGGATGTTTGGTGGGGCGGGCGACGGCCAACATCATGCTGCCTTCCTGTTTGCTGACCGCGCGAGACTAGTATTCCGCGGCTGCCCGGCGGTCCGGTTGAGGTGCGCCTCAACTGGACGACACACAGGCTTGTGGGATGTAAGGCAGTGCGCGGCCAACAAGCGACACTCGCGGACCTGTAACCAGCGGCCGAACGGTCCCGTGAAGCGGACTTTCGCATTTCAACGCTATGGCTTTGACGCTGCGATCGGCTCCTCTTCACGTTAGCAGCGCCGTACCAGTACACTACCCGCCTAAGCAAATCCGGATTATCCGGTTCGCGCGCATGCGCCGAGGTCCCGCGGACAGAGCGTTTCGCGGGTTCCGGTCCTCACTTCGTGAAGCTCCTTGCAGAACGCTCAATTCGCGTCAGAAATGCCATGGATTATTTTGCCGCGGTACGGGCCTTCGTTTGCGCAGCGGAACTGCAGAGCTTCAGCAAGACGGCCCATGAGATGGCAGTCAAGACCTCGACCATCTCGCGCTACGTGAGTGAGCTGGAAAAGGATCTGGGCATTGCCCTGTTTAACCGGTCGACGCGGGGGCTCGTCCTGACGGAGGGCGGCAAGCTATTTCGTGAACACGCCATGGTTGCCCTGCAGGCGCTCGATGACGCGCGCCAGGTTACGTCGTCACTGAATCGCACACCGCAAGGCGTGCTGCGAATCACGATGCCGCCGGCATTCGGGCGCCGGCATATCGTGCCGCATCTGCCAGCGTTTATGACGCGCTACCCTGACATCGACCTCGATATCGTATCGACCGACGAAAAGCTCAACATGATCGAAGCTGGCATTGACGTGGCGATCCGTATCGGCGTGTTGCCGGATTCGTCATTGATGGCCAAACGCATTGCGCCGCATCGTCGTATCGTCTGCGGCAGCCCGGCGTATTTCGAGCGGAGCGGGATGCCTCGTGTCCCTCACGATCTGGCCGCGCACGATGCGCTTCGCTTGGCCCTGCTGCCCGACGACAAATGGTCTTTCACTTGCACCGCAGATGCACAGGCATCGCCGGAGCAGGTGCAGGTGGAATTGCAAGGGCGCTTGCGCGCCGACGACTCCGAAGCCGTGCTGGAACTCGCTGTGGCCGGCTGCGGCCTTGCTCTCCTGCCGACCTGGCTTGCGGCTACGGCCCTGCGCGAAGGGCGCCTGCAGCACGCGCTGCCTGCATGGGAGGCGCGCACGGGGCGAGCCGAGCCAGCCGTCTGGGCGGTCTACCCGCCGAAGAAAATCGTATCGTCGAAGGTACGCGCCTTCGTGGATTTCTACGCCGAGGCGATTGGCGAGCCGCCGTACTGGGACGACGGACTCGCGCAGGCGCTTCGGCCTTAGCGGGCGAAGCGGATGTCGAGCGTGCGCAACCAGGTTTGCAAGCCGGCATCCTGGATCGGAATCACATAGGCGTTCTCGTTCGTTTCATTGAAATGTGCATGCCAGTATCCCGGCGGTGTAACAAACGCCATCCCGGCTTCCCAATCGACGCGTGTCGGATTCGCGATATTGCCGTTCTCGTCCAGTTCGGTACCGACTAGCGTATAGACGCCTGGCGTGCCCCCGGCGATGAAGTCGAGTGCAATCGACTGGT
The DNA here is from genome assembly GCF_040812055.1 of Paraburkholderia suaedae. Classification (NCBI taxonomy): domain Bacteria; kingdom Pseudomonadati; phylum Pseudomonadota; class Betaproteobacteria; order Burkholderiales; family Burkholderiaceae; genus Paraburkholderia; species Paraburkholderia suaedae. The sequence continues at coordinate 155,747 of NZ_JBFOAH010000002.1, forward strand.
GGCGGTGCGGCTTCTGCATTGAGTTGGGCGGCACGATGCCGAACATGGCCCACAACACATGCGTGACCGTTCGCGTCTGCGGGAAGTTGGCGTTGCCCATCAGCACGCTGATGCGGTTTCGGCGGCCCGCATTGGCTTCTTCCGAGACCTTACGCAATTCCGCCTGCGCCTGGGCGGCCGGATAGAGCGTCGGCGCAAAACGCGCCCGGACGCCGGTCGTGCCGAGATAGGTGAGCAGCGGCGCGTCGTTGACGTAATAGAGCGTGGCCGTCGCGTCGGCGGACAGCACAGCGGCTTCGCCGCCTGGTAGGGTGAAGAAATCGCCCTGCGCGAACGGGAAGCGGGTCTCAGCCTGCGTGACGCTGCCGGTTCCGCTGATGACGTAGCAAACCTGCGAGGTCGCGTTCGGGGCGAGCGTCAATGCGTCCCCCGCGTTGATGCGCAGGAAACTGGCGCTCAAGCCGGGACCGGTCGCGGGGCCGGGGCAACCCAACTCCGCTGAGAGGTCGAGCGGCACGACTCGGGTTGCGCCGTCCGCGTACAGCGAAGGCGGGAAATTGCGGAAAGGCACGCGGGAGATGAGCTTCGCGCCGATCGGATTGGCGGACGACGTGTACTCGAAGTATTGCGCGTCCAAGGTCGCGACAGCTGGTTCGGCGAGAAGCGCCGGGGACGTCTTGGTCAACATGTTTTGCTCCTTCAGATTAGGGAAGCTTCGTGCGGGTCCCCTCATGCAGTTGGGGATAGCGTCCGAAAGCTGATCCGACTATAGGCGCGGGTCGCTGGCCTCAGAAGTGCCGGGAATCGAAATCACCTTTGCGCAAAGGGGCACACCGTGCGTCTGCTTCGGGGACGCCGCTGGTTGTTCGGGATGGGGCCGGTGCGGCAGTTCGTCGTCGACCCCGGTTCGTAGGAAGCGACGTCAACAATGGCGTGTTGAAGGGCCGCAATCTTGGTGACAGCAGACGTTTGTCGTCCGACATTAATCGTCCGCTCGGGGTCGGTTTGGTGCGTTCGCCGTCGGCGCGGATTAAACATGAGTGCTTTTCTAGTCGTCCTGCCGTTCGGTCGTTCCTGGTTGTGTCACGAGTCTCCCATTACACGCATGCCGGTCCGGTTTGTAAGTCTTCTCCGAACGCGTCAGCAGACTAGCAGGGCCGAGTACCGGCGCGCTCGCCGCAGCAAGGAGTTCCTTGACGCCTGGTCGAGGCTCTCGGCTCCTGCGGCTTCAGCTTCCTATCACCTCGCCTGACCAGATGTGGTCAAAGGCAGCGCCAGCTTCCCGTTGCACCTTGCGGACGGTTTCCGCGTCGGGGGCATCGTATTCGCAGATCATATGTCTGCGATCCAGGGAAACCACGCTGCGCTTCCAGATGACGCCGTACATTTCGCTGCACGGTGCGAGGCGGTCTTCCACTATGGACAGGTCCGCATCCGACTGTGGCCTCGGAAAGCTCCTTTCAACGACGACGTGCGACATGGTAATGCTCCGTGGGGCGAGAAAAACTGCATCTGCTGCAATCTATTCCATGTGCGTTTGAACGATGGTTGTAGTCGAGGGGTAGCGCTCAGGGATTCGTTGCAGTGCTGCCTTGCTCCCAGGCGAAATCGGCTTGCCGGCGAGCAACTCACGCAGCGAAGCGAGAAGGGACTCGGCGGATTCCATCTCGCTTCTCGCGAGCGCGGCCTCGACCAGCACCGCTGTCGCAACGATTTTCCCGGTCGGTGAATCGAGGACTTTCGCTGCCTCGAGCGCTTCACTTGCGTGAACGCTCGCACGGCCGCTGTCTCCACAGTCCAGACAGATCTGCGCCACCGCGTTGAGCGCATAGCAAAGATGCCGCTTGTCGTCGGCCTTGCGTAATGCGTCGAGCCCTTCGAACCCGCACGCGCGCGCGTCGCCGCCCGTCAGACGGAGCGACGCAATGGCGCTGATGACCTCGGCGTAGGGCGCACCCGGGTAGCCCATACGACGCGCGGCCACGCCGATCGCGTCGGCCAACCGCGTGACCTGCGAGTAAGCGCCGCGCTCGAAATCGACGGTCGCGAGCCAGACGAGACACTGATACTCGCGCCAGTGGTCCCCGATCGCTTGCGCCTGCCGGACCGCGTCGTTCAACTGTGCGGATCCCGCATCCAGTGCTCCGTCGGCTCGCGCAAGCAGCGCTTCGCCCCACATCAGTTCCACGACGCGCAGATCGAGGCGTCCAGCCAGCTTCTGCGCTTCCTCCAGAACGGTGCGTGCCCGCTGCAGGTCGCGCTCCAGTTCGAGCAGACACCGCCCGGTATTGGCAAGCTGTTTGCACCGCGTCGCCGCATCGGCTTTGCGCGCCGCAGCTGCTGCGCGGATCGTGACTTCACGCGTGCGTTCGACGTCGTTCGCCTGTTGTGTGAGCCACGACAGGCTATGGAGACCTTCCACCACCTCAGCATGTAGCGACAGCGCTTCTGCTTCCTGAATGGCCTGCTCAAATTCCTGTTCCATCGACGCAGGACATGCCGAGCCGGAACTCGCCATGGATACGAGTCGCGCGGCGAGTAACCGGATTTCGAGCCGAACCCGCTCGCTCCCGCGCGGCAATGAGCGCGCATGAGCCAGACCGCGTTCCGCGACAGCGCGAGCCTCGCTGGCCGCGAACACTGCCTGGCAGTGGTGGCTGGCTTCGACGCACGCTAGCGCCGTCATGCGCGAGTCGCCAGCCAACGTCGCGTGATGAACGACTTCGCCGTGCAGTCGCGGGTCGTGCGGGCTCGCGGCCAGCAGTTGCCGCGCGATCTGCTGGTGAATCGCTCGCCGGTGCGGCTGCGGGAGCATCCGATAGACGATCTGTCGCACCAGATCATGGGTGAAATCGAACCCAGTCTGGGAGACCGCGGCAAGAACGCGTCGACGTTGCAGTTCGGCCAGGCTCGACAGCACGTCGGCGAGCGGTCGGTCGAGCAGATGCGCAAGCTGCTCGGGCGCGAATTCGCGCCCGATAGAAGCCGCGAACGACAGCAGGTCGCGCGTGCGCGCATCGATCGGTGCGAGCCGCTCCCCGATCAAGGCCTCGACATTGGGCGTCGAGGCTTCACGATGCGCGCATTTTGCGCGGGCCATTTCGAGCACAAAGAGGGGATTGCCGCCACTGTCTTTCATCGCCTGTTCGATCTGGAGATCGCTTCCCGACGCGTCGATCAGTGCGGCCACCTGGGCAGCGGATAGTGGCGCCAACTCGACGCGCGTCACCTTGCCGTCGCGCGCGAGCGACTGCAGCAAAGTCGCTGCAAACCGGTTGTCCTCGGTTTCGGCAGGACGCGCGGCGGCGACAAAGACAACCGGCAGGTCGGGCGTAAGCCGCCGCAGAACGAAATGCAGGAGCGCCGCCGATGCTTCGTCGAGCCAATGAACATCGTCGAAGACGACGGCCAGCCGCTGTTCGACCGACAGACGGCCGAGCAGGGCGACGACCGCCTCGAAAAGCCGCTCGCGGCTGCCCTCATCGCGCTGCATGTCGGACGTGCTGTTGACAGTTGTACGTAAGAGCGGCGCGAGCGTTTCGTCAACGGCCTGAGGCGCCGTGTCGCTCGTGGCGTGGCGCAATGCGTCTATCCAGATGCCGTATGGGCGGATCGTCTCGGCTTCGTAGCAACGAGCACGCAGCACGCGATAGGCGGCATTCGAAGCGCACTGGCCGAAATACTCGAGCAGGCGCGTCTTGCCGATGCCCGGCTCGCCCGTCAACAGCGTCAACGTTCCGGCGCCCGACGACGACGCCAACACGTCATCGAGCCGTGCGCGCTCCACTTCGCGCCCAACCAGAGGCAAACGCGAGCCCGGTTCCTGATCGCGGGTGCTCCCATACCCGCGTTGCACGGCAGTCCGGAGACGGTCATCAGGCGCAAGATTGTCAGCGCGCTGCACACGATCGCTACCGTGACCGGCGCGACGCCGGCATGCCTCTTCCCGATTGCGCCGAACCGCGTCGTCGAGGCTCGCACACGCGCTCCCGCCCATCTCGCGTTGGAGCAACTCGCGCGCATATTGGTAATGCTCCTGCGCATCCGCATGACGGTCTGCCGCGTCCAGCAGGCCGATCAGCGTTGCGTGGGCCGACTCGTCGAGCGGATCGGCGTCGATCAGTTCGCGCCCGTACTGCAACGCGCGCGGTACATCTGACGCCAGCGTCGCGACCAGCGTGCGCAGCACTGCGCCACGAATCCGGCCGAATCGTTCACGCTGGCTAACACACCAGTTGTAGAAGCGGTAGCAGCTGGGAAGCTCGAGCCCGCCAAGAAAGTCACCACGCAGCAACTGCGCTGCTTCCTGCAGCGCAGCAACGGGTGTCTGTTCCACTCCCCGTCCGAGCAGCGCCTGAAGTCTGGTTACATCGATAAATGCATCGGCGGCTTCAAACGCCACATACGTGCGGCTCGCCACGATGCGTTCGTGCGATGCGTCGTCGAGCAGAGGGCGCAGCTTGGACAGACCCCAGCGAAGTGCTGCGCGCGGATCGTCGGGACCCTCCCAAAGCAGGTCGCACAGCGCCGATCTCGATACCGGGTCGCCGACCACAACGAGATAGCCCAGCAGCGCGCGCGTGCGGCGCGATGCGGGCAACGGAATCCGGGCGCCACCGCGCGTCAGTTCGAGTTCGCCGAGGAGGCGAATACGCAGTGGGCCGCACGAAGCGTCAGCAGTTTCGACGTTTCCCACGATGGCTCCAACGCTCAATACAACCTTCCGGGCGCACGCTGATTCCGTCAAACAGCAAACATCCGATCGCCGCTTACGCCCAGATTACTACCAGAGTGGAATGCGCTGCTACCGGAAATCAATGGAGGTCAACATGGCTAACTATCAGGGCAAGCTCTTCGAATACGTCGGCGCAGTGGTGCATCGATGCGAGGCCTCAGGTTCGGAAGCAACGCCGGCCCAAGTGGACGCGCTCCGCTTGTATGGAGCACTCGCTGACAATCCCATCTCCGCCCAGCAGCTTGCGAAGAGGACGGGGACCGATCGGGAGGCAGTGCTTCAGTGGTTAGGGTGTCAGGTCTCGCGCGGCCATGTTCAGTACGATGCCGCGCAGCAGCGATACTGGATCAGCACGTCACAGGCATCTGCAATGGGCTGCGAGCCGGGAGTTTGCCTTGTGCCCGCTGCTTTCGTGGCCTCATCGATCCATACCGGGCCACTCGCGCGGTGATGCGGCATGAGGCGGCAGCAGGTGCTTCGGCCGCCGCTTGCCCTTCGCGTCCACAACCCGCGAGCGAAGGAGCAGCGGGCGTGACTCGTTTGACGACGGTCGGGGAATTGGGTGCATCGTTTTTCCGCGGACATCGGTCGGACCAAGCGCAACGTCTGGCATCGAGCGTCAAGTATCGCACTCGCCAGCGAGCCGCACGCCTGACGTGCAATCTCGTGGTTTCGGTATAGGCTGATAGTCGGGAACGCAAATAGGAGGCAGCATGGAACGGGAGTTGAAGCTGCGAATCCCCACCGAAGATCTCGAGACGTTGCGCCGCGCGCCTTTGCTTTCGCCACTGAAAGGCGAAGGGGACGCTCCCCGATTGCTAGTAAGTACGTATTTCGATACGCCCGAGCTTGCGTTCCACTGGTGCAAGTCTTCGCTGCGCGTGCGTGCCGCGGGGAACGAGCGAGTCCAGACGCTGAAACTGGAAGGATCGGTGCAGGCGGGCTTGTTCGACAGGGAGGAGTTCGAGATGCCCGTCGATGGCGACACGCCCGATCTGAAGTTGCTGCAGGACCAGATCTCCGCTGATACCGACTGCGGCAGGCTGATCCGTGACAGTGCCACTGCCGCCCGGTTAAAGCCGGTGTTTGTCACCCGGATCAATCGATCCGTCATTCCGCTGCGCTTGCCGTCCGGAGATGAACTCGAAGTTGCGCTCGACGAGGGGACTGTCGAGGCGGAGTCCGGCTCGGTGCGGATCGCGGCTGTGGAACTGGAGCTGAAACACGGCCAGCCAGAGAGCCTGTACGGCGTCGCGCTCGAGTTGCTGGAAATCGTGCCGCTGCGCATCGACCATCTCAGCAAGGCCGATCTTGGCTACGAACTGCTCGTAGCGGAGCACAGCGACGCGGTCAAGGCACAACCGGTGCATCTGAACAAGCGCGATTCGATCGAGGACGCATTCTGCAATATCGCGCGCAACTGTCTGGATCAGGTCCACGCGAACGAACGTGGCGTCGTGTCCGGCCACGATCCGTCGAGCGTGCACCAGATGCGCGTGGGGCTTCGTCGTCTCCGCTCGGCGCTGGATCTGTTTGCAAAGCTGATCCCCGCTTACTCCGGCCTTGACGACGAACTGCGCTGGATTGCATCGGAGCTCGGCGCCGCACGTGACTGGGAAGTGCTCGCGGGATCGACGCTCGAACATGCGGGGACCAACGGCAACGCGGACGAAATCCTGCCTGTCCGGCAGGCGTGCGAGCAGATCGCTGTCAGCAACCGGCAGCGGGCGGCAGCCGCAGTCGAGTCGGTTCGCTATACCCGGCTGGTTCTCCAACTCTCGCTCTGGTTGAACCGAAAGGGATGGCAGGACGGGATGTCGGACAAGCAGCGTGAGGGAATGGGCAGGCCCGCCCGGCAGTTCGCCGCAGAAGTTCTGCGTGGTCGACACAGGAAACTGATCGAACGCGGCAAGCGGCTCGCCGATCTTGACGATCATCGTCGTCACCGCGCCCGCATTGCCGCGAAGAAATTGCGATACGCCACCGAGTTCTTTGCGTCACTGTGCCCGAGGCGCGCCGTCCGACATTATGTCAGTGCGTTGACCGAACTCCAGGATGACCTAGGCTGGCGCAACGATGCCGTTGTCGCCGACCAGCTGTTGAAACTGCTGCCGCGAACATCGCCCCAAGCGACGTCGGGTGCGGCCTTCGCGCGAGGTTATCTCGCTTCACGCGTGGCTGCCGATCATCAGACATTGAAGAAGCGGTGGAAACGTTTCAGACGCCTTTCGCCACCGCACTAAGCAAGCCTGTGGCTCCAAGGGAAAGGTCCGCTTTCCGGCTTGCGGAAGTGGGACGCTTTCGACGGCAGACGCTTGCTCAGCCCTTCGTTGGTCGTCGCTGTGACTTCTTGCTGCCGATCATGTCGTCCGTCTCGCGCAGCGCGGCATTGGCGTCAACTAACAATGCCGCGTCGTGGTCAAGCAGCACTGCCTCGACGGCTTCAAAGGCCTTCTTTAGCTCCTTCTGCCCAGGTTTCGTGGCGTTGCCGCCTTCCGAAATGGCATCAGCTTCCTTTTTCAATCGCTTTACGAGTTTCGCAGCGCACCGGCTGTCGAGCGATCTGTTCTGGACGAACTTCGTGATCTGTATTGTCAATGCCACCAGTGCCTGTTCAGTCGTTTCGTTGGAGGCGCTGGCATCGTCGGACAGCGATTTCTTCCTCATCAAAATTCTCCAAAGTGTATAGACTCCCGGAGCGCGGCAGCGAGGAGAAAGTGTAACCTGGCGAACTGGGATACCTAAGGTACCCTTCTCCGAATTCGAGTGATCACCGTCCTCGGCTAGTGCCGCCCCCCCCCTCGACGAACACATGAAAGTGAATGTCATCAGTCGCGCTCACCCGAGCATTTACCTGGCAAGTAGCGGGCGTCGCCAAAGGCGATAACGGCCTGACTTCGGTCGTTCGGTCTTGAGGAGGCTGAAAGTCCGTTCGGGATAGCTATGAAGCGGTTTACATAGAGCAGAGATTTTTTTGATTACCGATCGCTGGCTCGCTCCGACTCGCCTGTTCACCCGTCAGTAGCCGGCGATAAATGACACAGTTCGAGAATCCTTTGTACTGCGCTGCGAAGTGCACGATCGTCAGCAATCAACGGTGTCACCCAAGATTCATTGAAGTTACTGCGATTGCCGCCGTTACGTGGATATCCTCCCCTGAAATCCTGCCATGTCACTTGACTCGTCTCCGCCATCCGCTGCACCCGGCATCGAGGATTTGATCGCCCGAGGTGATCTGTCGGCTGTCTTCCAACCCATTGTCGATTTGAAGGAGGGTGCAGTTCTTGGCTATGAAGGATTGATTCGCGGGCCGGCCGGCACGCCGCTTGAAACACCGTTCGCGCTGTTTGCACAGGCGCTCGTCGAAAACTGCGCGATGGAACTCGAACAGGCCGCCGCGCGCACCTGTATCGAAGCGTTCGCGCGACTCGACTTCGACGGCAAGCTGTTCCTCAATTTCAGCGCGGGCGCGATCCAACAACTGGCTGAAACGCGCGATGAGACGCTGGCGCTGCTGCGTCCGCTCGGTCTCGATCCGCGGCGGATCGTGATTGAGCTGACCGAGCAAAGTGCAATGTTCGACGTTGGCAGCCTGATGCCGGCGATTTCGGCGCTGCGCATAGCCGGCGCGCAATTCGCGCTCGATGACTACGGTACCGCGAATGCCAGCATGAGTCTCTGGGTACTCCTACAACCGGACGTCGTGAAGATCGACCGCTTCTTTATCGACGGCATCGCGAGCGATCCGCTGAAGTTCGAAGCCGTGCGCGCGATGCAGCACTTCGCCAGCACGAGCGGCGCGCGCCTCTTGGCCGAGGGCATCGAGACCGAAGCGGATCTGATCGTGGTGCGCGACATGGGGATCGGCTGCGGCCAAGGCTACTTTTTCGGTCGCCCCCATGCCAAGCCGGCCCGCAAGGTGACTGACGACGCCCGCGACGCGCTGCGCGCGCGCCACATCGCCGTGTTCCCGGAGACCACGCGCGCGGCAAGCGGCGAGTCGCCCTCGGGCGGGAGGGCCTCGGCGAAAATGCTCGTGCATGCGCCCACGCTGCCGCGCCACGCCACCAACAACGACGTGCTCGAACTGTTCAGCCGGCTGCCGGATCTGCACGCGGTCGCGATAGTCGAACAGGACGAGCCGATCGCACTGATCAACCGCCGCGCCTTCATGGACCGTTATGCGCTGCCGTATCACCGCGAGCTGTTCGGCAAGCGCCTGTGCATGCAGTTTGCGAATGAGTCGCCAGTCATCATCGAGAAATCCATGAGCGTCGAACAGATGGCCAAGCTGCTCGCGAGCGACGACCAGCGTTATCTCGCCGACGGCTTCGTTATCATCGACAACGACGGCAAGTACGCAGGCCTCGGCACCGGCGAGAGCCTGGTGCGTGCGGTAACAGAGGTGCGCATCGAAGCGGCGCGCTACGCGAATCCCCTGACCTTCCTGCCTGGCAACATCCCGATCAGTGCACATATTGCCCGCCTGCTGACGAACGACGCCGGTTTCTGCGCGTGCTACGTCGATCTAAACCACTTCAAGCCCTTCAACGATCAGTACGGCTACTGGCAGGGCGACGAAGTGCTGAAGTTCGCGGCCGGCGTGCTCGCCGACATCTGCGAGCCGACTCGCGATTTCCTGGGCCATGTCGGCGGCGACGACTTCCTGATTCTGTTCCAGAGCGACGACTGGCGCGAGCGCGTGCTGCGCGCAATTAACCTCTTCAACCAGGGCGCACAGCGCTTTTACGCCGCTGCCGACCGGCTGGCCGGCGGTATCCATGGCGAAGACCGGCTCGGCGTTCCCACCTTCTTCGGCTTCGTGACGATGGCGATTGGTTGCGTGCGCGTCGCGTCGAACGGCCGCCGGTCGCTTTATGGCAGCGAAGAAATCGCTTCCGTGGCCGCGTTTGCGAAGCGCCGCGCAAAGCAGCACCCCTCCGGCTTCGTATTGATCGATGCGGACGAAAGCTCGGCGCTGCTGGGCCGTCACCCCGACGGCGAAATACCGCAATCGGCTTGACGTCCGGCCGCTGCCCGTCCGTCGTCAGAGACAAGCGGCCGATAGCGTTATCCGTTCGCCAGTGGCTGGCAACGCTTTCTGGTCCACAGCCTGCAAAATCCGGCGCTTGCCAAGCTCGAAGGCAAGCATCAACTGTTTCGGGGTCTCGCTCAAGCAGACTTTCGCCTCGACCTGCTGCTGGGACGCGGCACATATGACATATCCGGGGGGTATTGGCCGCATGTGCCGGCCGGCTAACCGAGCCGCGGCATCGCCGACTTGTTCGATTGCGTGGCCAAGCATGTGGCCACGCATCGGCTCGAGACGCTCGACTGGCAAAACGGCCGCGCGATCGGGGAAAACCTCGCCGACGCGATACGCGCACCCAAACAGCAGCACGGACAGCAGGACGGCGCGAATCTATTGACGCTCGGCAGCGGCAACATGGTCGCCCAACTGCGCGCCGCTGATCTGGTCGACGAGCTACGGCTTCTGATTTAACCGGTGCTACTGGGGCGCGGTAAGCGTCTATTCGCCGACAACGCGCCTGCCTCTGCATTCAGACTGGCGCAGTCGGTCAGCACGTCTCAGGGCCGCCATCATCACTCGCTATATGCGCGACGGGCAGGTGCGACTGGATCATTCGACGCAGACGACCAAGGATTGGCGCTTAGGAGTCCGTGCGGTACACAAAGCGTCACGGCGTATCAGCGGAGAATGCAAGCGGTTTGCCGGGGCGAGAAATCGACCTGTTCGCCTACACATTGGGGTGATTGCGCGCCGCGCCCCGGCTGCCTGCACGGGAGCCCTGAACCATCTCCGAAAGCCAGTTCACTATCAGGTCCGTGTAAGCGCGCTGGCTGCCGACATCGGAGAGGCCGTGGTCCGCGCCGTCGATCACGCGATAGGTCAGCGAATGTGAGTGCAGAAACGCCTGCAAATAGCTCGCAATGACCGTGTGCGGAACGATCTGGTCATGCTCGGATTCGACCAGCAGCACATCGCCGCGGAAGTTCGCAGCGGCACGCAAAGCGCGGTTTTCCGTCGGTGGCACAATGCGCTTGCGATACGCGACAAGATCGTGCTCGACATGCAGCGCGCGCTTTGGCGTGGTCCAGCCTTCGTCGAGATACAACGCGGGTACACGCAGACCCAGCCAGCGCACGGGACGCAGCTCTGTGAGAATCGCCGCGAGATAACCGCCATAGCTGCTGCCGATTACCGCGATCGCATCGCGGTCGATGGATGGATGCGCCGCGAGCGTGTCATATGCGGCAAGCAGATCGTTGAGATTCGTTTCGCGCGTGACCGTCTGCTGCTCGTTGTGCGTGCGGGCATGGCCTGTCAGGTCGAACGTCAGGCAGACGCAGCCCAGGGCCGCCGCCTGTCTCGCGCGCTCGAGATACTGCTCCTGATTGCCGCCCCAACCGTGGACGAACAACACGCCGGGCACTGCTGTTTTTGGAACGAGCATCGTGCCGTCGAGATGGCCATGTTCGAGCTTGATTTGTAGCTGGTAACGATCTGCGGTCATGCGTCGCTGCTCCTTTACACCTTGTCGCGATTGAGCGTGTAGAACTTCGTGAGGGGTCCAGCCTGCGTATCGACGCCGCGATATACGAGGCAAGCGCCGTCGGGCAGCGCCACGTCTTTCCCGTAGATTTCGCGTGTCGATGCGCGCACCAGACAGGTCTCCGGTTCGGCCCTGAAAGTGCGCAACGCGCCGATCTCGGCGCCGGTCGCGCCGCCGACGCGCCACGATTGCTCGAGCACGCCGCAATGACGCACGCCCGCTTCGTCGATGCCGCAGGCCACGTCATAGTTGCGCCGGGACGCGAAGAACCCGGCGTAGTCGATCTGCACGGCGGCATCGAACGCGCGCGCTTTCGCAATGCATTCGCGCAGGTCTGCCGTGAGGTCGAGCCGTTCGAGGACGTCGAAGCCGCCGCGCACCACGACGAGATCCGAGCCGCCGTAGACATCGTGGCCATGGTTGTTGCGCGTCAGATGCTGCACGCCGTAGTAGCTCACGACCAGATCGTCGAGCATGACCTGGCCCACGCTGAACGTGTTGATCGCCTCCAGATGACGCTCGATCGAAATGCCGTCGGTTCTGAGCGCTTCATCGCCTAGCGCATCGAGTTGCGCATCGAGTTCGTCTGCGTTCGCAATCAGCGCCTGTCCGGCGCCGCCGATTCCATATGGAAGCTTGACGCGCACGCGGCCGCCTCTCCAGAGCGCGCGTGCGGCGCTGCGGGCGTCGTCGCGCGAAAACGCCGCATAGCCGGGCAACACCAGCGACGCAATGCGCGCACCGAATGCATGCGACCAGCCAGCCGGAGCGGCACTCGCGCCTGCCGGCAAGCTGTGCGCGATCAGTTTTGTCGCGACAAACGGAAACGGCACGACGCCGCCGTACAGGTCATGCACCGAGCAAACTCCAAGCTTGTGCGCTTGCGCAAGGGTCAACGTATCGTCGGGGATCAGATACCGATGTGCGGGATACACCCGAGCGTGGCGGAATTCACCCGCAACGCGCGTGCCCTTCAACTCGGCGATCTGGCGCGCCAGCTCGCGCAGCGTATCGCCTTCATGACCGGCCCGAGGGGCTTTACCCCTGTGCTGATACACGAGGGCAACAGACAAGCCTGGTACTGCTGATTTGTCTGTCACGACCGATGGATCCACCATGCTGGCCTCCTGGGCGGGGAGTCGCACTGTTGCTGCCTTGCAGGCGTCGGGATATCCGTGGACCGGCATGATCCGCGGGAAACCAGTCCAGCTCCACCGCAGTGCGCTCCATGGTCGCCTCCTCCAATCCGAATCAACTTAAAGATAGCTCGCGGCAAAGCCGCGTTCAAGCGTGCATGCAGTTCGACAATCCCGCGAGAATGGTCGATGCAGCGGCAGCCGGAAATTCCCATGCATGTGAGTCAAGACTTATCCACTTGCGTCGCGGACAGCATGAACTATCCACAGAATCTGTTCACAAATCTGTGCATAACTCGCCCGCCTGCATAACGGGTAAGCGCGTGCGTCGTGACATCGGGGCGGCTTCGGCTATCGCCGGCACGATCGAAGGATCTATCCCATTGACCTCGGAACATGACCGCACGCCCAGCGTACAAGACGACTTTCTGCAGACGCTCGTAAGGGACGAAAGGGCGCTCGTTCCTCGATTCGTCAGCGTGCGGCTTTGGCTCTGGCTCGTCAGGTAATTTCGATGGTTGCCGGTGATTTTGCTGAAAGTACCGTGGTGTTTGCGCCGCTATCCGGCAACGGTGGAGACCCACCTCCGCTGTGATGTGATGCGACCGCGTTCCGGCTTCGTGAGGTTCCGAGATGACTGCTGGTTCGACTCACCGGATGGTGACTGAAACCGCAGGAGCCGACGGTCCGGTCGTCTATGTCGTCGATGACTACAAGGGTTGTCGGTATCGATTCAGTCACGTGTCCGATGGAGGGGCGCAGGAGCGCATGGGATGCCCTTGCCAGCGACTTCGATGCCCGCACGCTTGATGGAATAACCACGGTCGTCGAACTGGGCACCGTCTTCGCGACTGCTTGGCAGATTCTCAACGGGCGTGTGCGGGGAAGAACCGTGGTCCCCGCGCTTGCGCGGGTCGGGTCTGCTAGCTGCCCTGATAGATATCGCAGGACAGCCCCACCACGCACGGGGCACCGTTTCTCGCTCTGCCACTGCCGCTGCTTCCGCCGGGCTGGGGTCCGTATCCCAGGTCAGGGGTGCGGTCCATAGTCGTGGCCGGCTGTGCAGTTGTCAGGGGCTGCTGGGAAGCTGAGGGGCCGGCGTTGCCCGAAGGTTGCATGTCCTGCGAATGGGCGGCCCCCGCAGTGAGCAGTGATACCGCACTGATTACAGCGAAAAGTTGCACTTTCATCTCGTCACCTCTTTCTCGTACGCACCAGGCACGGCGGCCCGGTTAATTTCCGTGGTAAATATCGCAGAACGACCCCGCAATACAGGGCGCGCCGTGTGTTCGCCCGCTCGTTTGCGTTCTGGACGCCGGATGCCAGCCACCGAGGTGTCAGGCACCTGCTCCTGTCGGCGCCGCACCCTGCTGTCTGACCGACTGATTCATTTGCGCGGACGGAGTTTGCAGCGCGTCCTGTGAATACGCGGCACCGGCTGCCGTCAATAGGCAAAGCGCACTTGCCGTTACCATCATTTGTACTTTCATCTTGACGCCTCGCTCGGTGAGCAAGTTTCCGGACGACCACCTCGGGATACTTGCGGCTTCACTTCCGCCCCCCCCGAGTAGCGAGGCTCCCTGCACCGTCGGATAAGGAGAGAAACCTGCGGAACGGAGGTCTTTCGGGGAATGCGGAGCAATGTGGTCGGTGAATCGACGCGAGACTGCCGCGACCGGGTGCGACCGTGCGGATGAGGGTGCTGCGCCGCTAAATACGTGCGTAGCTGATTAGCGCTGGCAGACCAGGTGCTGAAGGGTCGCACGGAAGTCTGCACGTAATGACCTCGTGGGTCCGCAACGGCAACAAGTTGCGTTGCTCAGTCAGTTGCCTTCCGTTGCTGGCTCGCGCGCCCTCAGCAGATTTTTAGCTCCCCCCGAAAAAAATATTGCATTGCGGGTCCACCCTGCACGGCCTGGCATGTTTTGCGCCGCTTTGTACGCGTGTAGCAGGCATGCCGCCGTATGCTTCCATCCCTGGACCGGCAGAGGAAGCACTCGGAGTCGCTGCGTTTTCTTGTGGGGTGGGTTGTGGTGTCCGCGGTGTGCTTTGGGAATGAGCAACTCCTGCCATGACAAGCAACCCGGCAGCAGAAGCGACCATCAATTTTGATTTCATGTTAATTCCTTGAATTGCGTTGAATTCCAATCATGCGATTCGCTATTCACGTGCGTGCTCACGGCATAATCGGGCACGCAAGTGTCCTTCGCATCTGCGGGCCAGTTGCCCGAGGCGAACCTTTCAGGTCGTTAGAAAAACGGGGAAAGCAGTGCGCCGAGCCGAGATCCCGGGGCGCAAGGTGGCGTGCCAACTGGCAATGTCAACGGATTTTGTGGACCCCCGACACGTAATAAGCGCCCTGCAATTAGGTTATAGGGCACGGAATACCGGAGCGGTAGTGAATATTCGCGCCGCACTTCGCCCGCTATCTCGCAGGCGGCTTTTTACGCTAGTCCAGGCTTAAATGCTTGCGCCTCGCGATTTGACCAGTGGCTGATATTTAGTCGGGTCTGAATAATTCGCTTTGGACGACGCTTGCCCTCACGGCTGGCATTCGACAGCGATTGAGCGGTTGAGCAAGGCGGCCAGAACAGCGGCGAAAAAAGCCTCAGCTTCCTGAGGATCATCCGCAGATTATGGCCGGCGCCGCACAGCACTGCGTGTATCGCGTCGCCGAGCGCGCCTTTAAGCCAGTTCCGGTCGAGCTTCCCGTCTGCCTTCATGTGGCCGATGGCTGGCTCGATCGCACTTCGCCTTCGGATCATCTCGCGTAGTCCACGCGTGATTCCACGCCGTAATCCCGGATGGTAGATCTTCACGCCATCAACGATCACACCCTTGTAGCCGCGATCGACAACGGCCACCTCGACCATGGCCGCCTCGTGCGCGTACTCGACGCATGGTGTCCGAGCTTCCTTGGTTTCTGTCTCTACGCGGCGAGCCGCGCGCAAATGCCGCTCAAACTGCGCGCGCTGATCGACTTCCTGAAAGAGAAGCGCGGCGCGCGCTCGCTAGCGTACAAGCTTCCTTCTTTCATGCTACCAGGTGCTGCCGCAGATACTCGGCGGTGCGGCTTTCCTTCGCGCGCACGACCTGAGCCGGTGTGCCGCTCGCCACGATCTTGCCGCCCGCGTCGCCGGCGCCCGGGCCGACGTCGACAATCCAGTCGCTTTGTGCGGCTACCCGCATGTCGTGCTCCACCACGACGACGGTGTTGCCGGCATCCACGAGTCCCTGGAGTTGCACCATCAGCCGGTCGACGTCGGCGGGATGCAGGCCGGTGGTCGGTTCGTCGAGGATATACAGCGTGTCGCCGCGTTGCGCGCGTTGCAGTTCCGTGGCGAGCTTGATGCGCTGAGCTTCGCCGCCGGACAGTTCGGTGGCGGGCTGACCGAGCCGCAGATAGCCGAGGCCGATGTCACGCAGCACGTTCAGTGCGCGCATCACGCTGGCTTCGTCGGCGAAGAAATCGCAGGCGGCGTCGACGGTCAAGCCGAGCACCTCGGCGATGTTCTTATCGCGCCATGTGACTTCCAGCGTCTGCGTGTTGTAGCGCGTGCCGTCACAGGTCGAGCAGGGCGCATAGACGCTTGGCAGGAACAGTAGTTCGACGCTGACGAAGCCTTCGCCTTCACACGTCGGGCAACGGCCTTGCGCCACGTTGAACGAGAAGCGGCCCGCGCCGTAGCGACGCTTGCGAGCCAGTGGCGTATCGGCGAACAGCTTGCGCACGTGGTCGAAGAGGCCCGTGTAGGTGGCGAGATTGGAACGCGGCGTGCGGCCGATCGGTTTCTGATCGACGCGCACGAGGCGGCGCAGCGCGTCCATGCCTTCGGCAATGCGGCCGCCGGTCGGCGCGCTCGCGCCCGCGAGCAACGGGTCCTGCTCGTCGTCGTCCGGGTTTTCAAAGACGCGTCCAAGGTGGCTAGCGACCAGTTCCGGCAACGCCTGGCTCACGAGGCTCGATTTGCCCGAGCCCGACACGCCCGTGACGGCAGTCAGGCAGCCGAGCGGAAACGCGGCGTCCAGCCCATGCAGATTGTTGCGCGTGATGCCGGCGAGTCGCAGCCAGCCGGCCGGTTCGCGCGTCGCCCGTGCGACGGGCGCGGGCGGCGCAAACAGATGCCGGCGGGTATGTGACGCTTCGACATTGGCGAGGCCGGCGGGCGGCCCACTATAGACTACATGGCCGCCGGCTTCGCCCGCCGCAGGACCGACATCGACGAGCCAGTCGGCGCGCCGCATCATCTGCAGATCGTGTTCGACGACAAACAGCGAATTGCCCGCGGCCTTCAGGCTCTGCAGCGCGCTGAAGAGCGCTTCGCCATCCGCGGGGTGCAGGCCGGCCGATGGCTCGTCGAGCACATACACGACGCCGAACAACTGCGACGACAACTGCGTGGCGAGTCGCAAGCGCTGCAGTTCGCCGGATGACAGTGTGGGCGTACTGCGCTCCAGTGCGAGATAGCCCAGACCCAGATCGACCAGAGTCGTCAGGCGTTCGAGCAACTCGGCTGCAATGCGTTGCGCGGCGACGCGTTTTTCCTCGGACAGGTTGGGTGTGCGCCGCACGTCGGGCGAGGCTTTATGCGCGGACCCGCCTGCGGCGATCCGTTTATCGACGGCATCGCGCATGGCGCTCCTGCTGAGCACGCTGCCTTTGCCGGCGTCTTTGCCCGAATGAGCGGCATCGGGCTCGGGCCATTCGCCGCGCGCGATCGGTTCGAGCATCTCGGCGAGTCTGGCTAGCGGCAACTGAGCGAACGCGCCGATATCGAGCCCGGCGAATTTCACCGACAGCGCTTCCTTCTTGAGCCGCTTGCCATGACAGGCCGGACAGACGCTGCCAATCATGAATTGCGCCACGCGTTTTTTCATCAGCGCGCTTTGCGTGTTCGCGAACGTGTGCAGCACATAGCGGCGTGCACTGGTGAATGTCCCCTGATAGCTTGGTTCGTCCTTGCGCTTGAGCGCGGCACGCGTTTCTTTCGGCGTGAGTCCGGCGTAGACGGGCGCGGTCGGCTGTTCGTCGGTGAAGAGAATCCAGTCGCGGTCTTTCTTCGGCAAATCGCGCCACGGTTTATCGACGTCGTAGCCAAGGGTCACCAGAATGTCGCGCAGGTTTTGTCCGTGCCACGCGGGCGGCCATGCAGCGATTGCGCGCTCGCGAATGGTCAGCGAGCCGTCGGGCACCATCGATTTTTCCGTGACCTCGTACACGCGGCCAAGTCCATGGCAAGTCGGACAGGCGCCTTGCACCGTGTTCGGCGAGAAATCCTCGGCGAACAGCATGGGCTGCTTCGGCGGGTAGTCGCCCGTGCGCGAATAGAGCATGCGCACGAGACTCGACAGCGTGGTCACGCTGCCAACCGACGAGCGCGCGCTCGGCGTGCCGCGCTGCTGCTGCAACGCGACCGCGGGCGGCAGGCCTTCGATGGCGTCCACTTCGGGCACGCCGACCTGCTCGATCAGGCGCCGGGCATACGGCGCGACCGATTCGAAATAGCGCCGCTGCGCTTCGGCATACAACGTGCCAAATGCCAGCGACGATTTGCCAGATCCGGACACGCCGGTGAAGACGACCAGCGCATCGCGCGGAATCTGCACATCGATGTTTTTCAGATTGTGTTCGCGAGCGCCGCGCACCCGCACGAAGCCGGGGAAGGCGGGTTCCTCGGACGGCGGCGTCGAGCGAGCTTTGTTGTGGATGGCGTCCATATCGATGAGTGGCGAATAAGCATGGCCCTGCGGGCCAACGCTAGTGAAGTTTGCACGGAGCATGCCCGAAGGTCATGTGGCGATGATGCCAGTGAAGGCGGGGCGCACGCACCCCCGTGAATTCAGAACGACCGTCTATCATTGAGCGCCAATCCGCGCGCGGAGTGCGGTGGCTAACGGACGCGCTACTGGCGCGGCGCGGAAGCTGGCAGTCTTCGCCCGTCAGAGAGTTCGCCATGGAAAACGCTGTGTACTGGGGACGGCCGTTAAACACATCAAGGCAGCCCTAGAGGTCAGGCCGGGTTCAAGGTCCGGAGAGGGTCGACTGCGGAAGTTCGCCGGTCAGGACGATGCGCTACGTATCTCCGATGAATTTCCGAGTTCGGCTGATCGCTATCGATCGAATATGGGCCGCTTACGCGGTGCATATTCTCAGCGCCAGGTTATTGATACTTCGACGCTAGGTGGTCGACGGTGCTGAATCGCACCTTAACACTTGCGGCTAGTTTGATCAGCTCGGACGGGCTCACAGAATCAATGCAACGGTCCGATAGCGTCTCGCGTGCCAACCATCCCGTGTGTTTTTCATTCGGGCGTTCCGCTTGCAGGACGTCGATCGGGGGATACGTCGGCGCAAGCTCGCTAGTTTTCTGCAGTGTTGAAATCGGTGCCTCCTCCTGAGTGGTCACCGACCCAGGCTGAACTCCCTCCCTCGAGTGCTACCCACCGGTGTCCGTCCGGCTATTAGCTGCAATCGCGGCAATGCCAAGCGGGCCCGTGAACGATGCGGCAATGATGAGGCGTGGAAGTTCGGTCATGGCGATCCTTCTACTTTTTATAGTCGGGTGACCAAAGGTCAATGCGGCGTCTGTTGTGCGCGTGGGCGCGTGTCAGGCGTTGCGCGAGAGGTCTACAAGCGGCGAGCGAATTGGCCCACCAGTGTTCCCCTGAGATCGTTGATGAGCGGCTCCAGGCTCGCGCCATCAAACTGTCCAAGGTTCCCTGCGAGGTCCAGCGCACGCGAGAAATACACCATGAAGGCGTCGCGTACGGCGAGGCGCGTCTCGCCCGTGATCCGTAGCGCCTTGAGTACGTATTCGCCTAGCTCGCCGGGCGTGTTCCACAGCCCACGATCGTAGCGCTCGGTCGGCGCAGGACCGCCGAGGAAGAGGCTGTTCATGCGCCGACATTCGAAGTCGAGGTAAGCCGTGAAATCGACTCGACCTACGGCATCGAGGGCTGCAAGCGCGACGCTTTTCACGCGCGGCTGCTCGCCGGCAGCGGGCCTCGACGAGCGTAACCTCGGGATACGGGCCGAGACTCAGGGTTTTGTCTTTGCCGCTGAAGCGGTAGTTCATTCGCCACAGCTTGCCGCCCGAGGCTGTGAGCTGCAGGTACATGCGGTCGCCATCGGTCAGGCGATTGCCTTTGCCATCCGGGTTATAGCGTGCGTTCTTGACCTGTAATTCGGTCAGTGCGATGGTGGTATTGGTCGCGAGTTGTTGTCGGATACCACCGAGAATACCACCCCTGCATGGTGGTACTGATGGGATTCCTCGGTGACATTCGGGAAACAAAAAAACCCGCACAGCCCTGACTGTAGCGGGTTTTCGGTATTTCTCGGGAACATCCGAGAACAGCAATTGGTGGAGGCGGCGGGAATCGAACCCGCGTCCAGAAGCACTCTACGACCAGTTCTACATGTTTAGTTCTGTCTTTTGATTTAACCGCAGCGACGCGGACGAACACGCTGCGCTACGGCGATTCACTAGATTTTCGACCCGGATGTCGTGACGCCACCCGAGCTTAACTGACGTATATGACCTCTGTCGGTATTGCTACCGGTCTTGCGACTCTAGCCCGTCAGTGAACTAGGCAGAGGACGGCGGCCCTTAGGCTGCCAGTGCGAACGTATCGTCGTTTGCAGTTACGTTTTTCCCATTGATTAACGAGGTGACGGGTCCTCGACATGCCCTAGCCGCTTCGCAACCCCTGTCGAAACCAGGTCGCCCCCGCGGTTCGTTGCTCGAAATTTCCGAGCCAGCGAATATTTTACAGCAGATCGACGGCCGCGTCCCGGCTCATCGGCGCGGCGGCCGCGGCCACGCTTGGAGGCGTCATCCGCTTTAGCCGATCTCGCGCAACAGCTTCTGCAATTCGACCGGCGATTGCACGACATGCTGCGCGTGCCATTGCGTCGGCGGAATGTCGTTGCCGCAGTAGCCGTAGGCAGCGGCCACGGTCTTCATGCCGGCCGCGAAGCCCGCCTGCACGTCGCGCAGGTCGTCGCCGACGTAGACGACGCGCTCCGGCTGCACGCCCAGCTCGCGCGCGGCGTGCAGCAAAGGCGCCGGGTGCGGCTTCGAATGCGCAGTCGTGTCGCCGCTTACGACGCAGCCCGCGCGCTCCTCGAGGCCCAGTTGCGCGACCAGCGGCTCGGTGAGCCTGCCGACCTTGTTGGTGACGATGCCCCAGCGCACCCCGCGTGCGTCGAGATCGTCGAGCAATTCGGGGATGCCCGGAAACAGTGTGGTCTCGATGCACAGGTCCGCTTCGTAGTTGGCGAGAAACTCCTCACGCATCGACGCAAATTCGTAATCTTCGGGCCCGATGTGGAACGCCCCGCCGATTAGCCCGCGCGCGCCGGCCGAGGCGAGCGGACGCAGGTCCTGGAGCGGCACCATCTCGAGTCCGCGGTCGTGGCGCATTCTGTTGACGGCCGCCGCGAGGTCGGGCGCCGTGTCGGCCAGCGTGCCGTCGAGGTCGAACAGCACAGCCTGGTAAAGGCGGAGCGCGTTGTCGTCGTCTTCGCGTTGCGGCAGGGGGGTGGGATCACTCATTGTTCGATCTGGTCTAGCGGGTCGGGGCGGCTCAGGCGTCACGCCGGCACGCGAGCATGTAGTTCACGCTCGTGTCGGGGGACAGCGCGAAATGCTTGCTGAGGGGGTTGTAGACAATGCCTTTGATGTCGGCCATGCGCAGGCCGGCGGCGCGCACGAAACCGGCCAATTCCGACGGACGGATGAAACGGGCGTAGTCATGCGTGCCCTTGGGAAGCATGCGGGCAATGTATTCGGCACCGATCACCGCGAACAGGTATGACTTGACGTTGCGGTTCAGCGTGGAGAAAAACACCCAGCCGCCCGGCTTCACCAGTGTCTTGCAAGCTTCGACGATAGCGCCGGGCTGCGGCACGTGCTCCAGCATCTCCATGCAAGTGACGACGTCGAAAGTGCCCGGTTCGCGGGCGGCGAGTGCCTCCGCGGCGATTTCTTCGTAATCGACGGTTACACCGCTTTCAAGGCTGTGAAGATCCGCGACGCCGAGCGCCTGCGTCGACAGGTCGATGCCTTTGACATGCGCGCCTAGGCCCGCCATCGATTCCGAGAGGATGCCGCCGCCGCAGCCGATGTCGAGCACGCTCTTGCCTGCCAGATGCGCGTGAGCGTCGATCCAACTCAGGCGCACCGGATTGAGCTCATGCAGCGGCTTGAACTCGGCATTTGGGTCCCACCACCGATGCGCGAGGTCGCTGAATTTCTGTAGTTCGTGGGGATCGGCGTTGGTCATGACGGAAGCTGCCTCGATGAGAGCGTTGAACGGACGCTCGAGGATAAACCCTGAGTATATAGGGCGAGGGACAGGGCGGCAAAAGGGTCGGAAGGGTGTCTGCGGAGCAGCTTGTCACGAGGCTTCGCTTGATGGCTTCGTCCCATGGAAGTGCGGTGCTTGCGTTCGCCGGCACCGTACGCGCGCCCCTGATCGCAGCGAGGGCCGCGCAAAAAAAAGCCCCGCCGGAGCGGGGCTTTGATACTGCGGTGACCTGAAGCTTACTGCTTCGGCGTACCCACAACTTCGACTTCCACGCGACGATCCGGTGCGAGGCAGGCGATCAGTTGCTTGCGGTTCTTCTGGTTGCAGCCGGTCGTGACCGGGTTGCGGCGGCCCTTGCCTTCCGTATAGATACGGTTGGCTTCGACGCCCTTGCTGACCAGGAATGCCTTCACAGCTTGCGCACGGCGCAGCGACAGACGGTCGTTGTACTTGTCCGTACCGATGCGGTCCGTGTGACCCGTTGCGACGACGACTTCCAGGTTGATACCTTGAATCTTCGATGCGAGTTCGCTCAGCTTGTCACGACCTGCCGGCTTCAGGATTGCCTTGTCGAAGTCGAAGAGCGCGTCAGCTTGATACGTAATCTTTTCGCTGGAGATAGCCGGTGCGGGCGGTGCGACCGGAGCCGGCGGAGTCGGCGCTTGAGCAACCAGGGCGCCGTCGCACTTGGCGTTGGCCGTTGCGGGCGTCCAGAATGCATCGCGCCAGCAAAGCTCGTTCGTGCCGTTCATCCACACGTATTCGCCAGTACCATTCACCCAGTTGTCGTTAGTTGCTTGTCGCGACGCCGGCACCGACTGCGCCACGGCGGATGCAGCCATAACTGCGGTAGCTGCAATGAACGCGAGCTTTGAAAGTTTATTCATATTTCTCCTCTCGAAATTGAGATTACCGCAGGTTTACTGCGAGCCTGTTGACGAAGACCAGTCATACATTGCTCGAAGTATAACATTGGTGCAGAACAAAAACGGTGCTGTGTAGACTTCGAGCAGTGTCTAACTCTTTGTGCGTTGGCATTTTGCCATATCGTTCCCTTCCGACGATAAAAAAATCCGTCCCCGATCAAATCGCCACTTAATTGTGGTGCATGCGCAACAGAAGTAATCGCCGCAACGCACCGCCAGTCTTGGCTGAGCGCCGGATCGCCCCACGCACGAATCGCGCCCGGACAGCTCGCAATCGGCGCGATGGCCCACGGCGTGGCGCGCCCATACTAATAGGTATACGTACGTCGGCGGTGGCGGATTTGCGGCATGTTAGAATCGTGTGATGCATTGCGCCTGCAATGCTTACGCGAATGCGCCCGTACGGCGCCTTCGCACGTAAAAGATACGGATAATGGATCAATTCGCCAAAGAGACTCTGCCAATCTCCCTAGAGGAGGAAATGCGCCGTTCGTATCTCGATTACGCGATGAGCGTGATCGTGGGGCGTGCGCTTCCCGACGTTCGCGATGGCCTGAAGCCGGTGCACCGGCGCGTGCTGTATGCGATGCACGAGCTGAACAACGACTGGAATCGCGCATACAAGAAGTCGGCGCGTATTGTCGGCGACGTGATCGGTAAATACCACCCGCACGGCGACACGGCTGTCTACGACACTATCGTTCGGATGGCGCAGGACTTCTCGCTGCGCTACATGCTGGTGGACGGTCAGGGCAACTTCGGTTCGGTCGACGGCGACAACGCCGCGGCGATGCGCTACACCGAAATCCGCATGGCGAAGATCGGCCACGAACTGCTGGCCGACATCGACAAGGAAACGGTCGACTTCACGCCGAACTACGACGGCAGCGAAAACGAGCCGGCCATCCTGCCCGCGCGCATTCCCAATTTGCTGATCAATGGCTCGTCAGGCATCGCGGTCGGCATGGCAACGAACATTCCGCCGCACAACCTGAACGAGGTTGTCGACGCCTGCCAGCACCTGCTGAAAAACCCCGAAGCCACGATCGACGAGCTCATCGAGATCATTCCGGCTCCCGACTTTCCGACCGCCGGCATCATCTACGGCGTGGCCGGCGTGCGCGATGGCTATCGCACGGGGCGCGGGCGCGTGGTGATGCGCGCGCTCACGCACTTCGAGGAGATCGACCGCGGTCAGCGTATGGCCATCATCGTCGACGAGCTGCCGTACCAGGTGAACAAGCGCTCGCTGCTCGAGCGCATCGCCGAACTGGTCAACGAGAAGAAGCTCGAAGGCATTTCCGACATCCGCGACGAATCCGACAAGAGCGGCATGCGCGTCGTGATCGAGCTCAAGCGCGGCGAAGTGCCCGAAGTGGTGCTCAACAATCTGTACAAGGCGACCCAGCTGCAGGACACCTTCGGCATGAACATGGTCGCGCTGGTCGACGGCCAGCCGAAGCTGCTGAATCTGAAGGAAATGCTGTCGTGCTTCCTGTCGCATCGCCGGGAAGTGCTGACGCGGCGCACTGTATATGAGCTTCGCAAGGCGCGCGAACGCGGTCACGTGCTCGAAGGCCTCGCGGTCGCGCTCGCCAACATCGACGAATTCATCGCAATCATCAAGGCCGCGCCGACGCCGCCGATCGCAAAGCAGGAATTGATGGCGCGTCCGTGGGATTCTTCCTTGGTGCGCGAAATGTTGTCGCGCGCCGAGGCGGAAAACGCGTCCGTGGGGGGCCGCGAAGCCTATCGTCCTGACGGACTAAATCCGTCGTTCGGTATGCAGTCCGACGGGCTCTACCGTCTGTCCGACACCCAGGCTCAGGAAATTCTGCAGATGCGTCTGCAACGCCTGACGGGTCTGGAGCAGGACAAGATCATCGGCGAGTATCGCGAAGTGATGGCGCAGATCGCCGACCTGCTGGATATTCTGGCCCGGCCGGAACGCATTACGGCGATCATCGTCGGCGAACTCACATCGATCAAGGCGGAATTCGGCGACGCGCGCCGCTCGAAGATCGAGCTGAACGCCACCGAGCTGAATACCGAAGACCTGATCACACCGCAAGAGATGGTCGTGACCATGTCGCACGCCGGCTACGTGAAATCGCAGCCGTTGTCCGAATATCGTGCGCAGAAGCGCGGCGGCCGCGGCAAACAGGCGACTTCCATGAAGGAAGACGACTGGATCGATACCCTGTTCATCGCTAACACGCACGATCACATATTGTGCTTCTCCAACCGGGGCCGGGTGTATTGGGTCAAGGTTTATGAAGTTCCACAAGGTTCGCGGAACTCGCGCGGCCGCCCGATCGTCAACATGTTCCCGTTGCTGGAAGGCGAAAAGATCACGGTCGTGCTGCCGGTGAAGGAGTTCTCCGCAGACAAGTTCGTGTTCATGGCCACCGCGTTGGGAACGGTCAAGAAGACGCCGCTGGAAGCCTTTAGCCGCCCGTTGCGCAAAGGTATTATTGCGGTCGGCCTGGACGACGGCGATTATCTGATCGGCGCAGCCATCACGGACGGCCAGCATGACGTGATGCTGTTCTCGGATTCGGGCAAGGCGGTTCGCTTCGACGAGAACGACGTGCGTCCGATGGGCCGCGAGGCGCGCGGGGTGCGCGGCATGCAGCTCGAAGACGGACAGAGCGTGATCGCGTTGCTGGTCGCCGGCGACGAACAGCAGTCGGTGCTCACCGCCACGGAAAATGGCTTCGGCAAGCGCACGCCGATCACCGAGTACACCCGCCACGGGCGCGGCACGAAGGGCATGATCGCAATTCAGACTTCAGAGCGCAACGGCAAGGTCGTCGCCGCGACGCTGGTGGATCATGAAGCGCAGATCATGCTGATCACCAACACGGGTGTGCTGATTCGCACGCGTGTTTCGGAAATCCGCGAAATGGGACGCGCAACCCAAGGTGTTACACTCATCAGCCTTGACGAAGGGACCAAGCTTTCCGGTCTGCAGCAGGTTGCCGAGGCGGAAGCGGAAGGCGATGTGGAAGGCGACGTTGAAGGCCCTGTCGAAAGCGACAACGGCGGTGAAGACAACGGTGTGGCCTGATCCGCGTCGGCGGCTTCCGGTCCTGGTAACAGGTTGAATGCTGCGCAGGGAACAATGGCGTGTCGGGCTGACGCGTATCCCGCGCAGCGCGCAGTTCAAGTTAATTTCTCTGAGGGAGTAATGATGCAAAAACGATTCAAACAACTGATGTTGCTGGCCGCCGTCGTGCCGACCTTCGCCATGGCTCAAGCACTGCAAAGCCAGGCGCCGGCGGCTCCGGCTGCTGCTGCAGCACCGGTTGACCCGGCCAAGCAGGCAGCGATCAAGGACCTGCTGGACGCAATCGACGCGCAGAAGCTCGTCGGCGCAATCGGCAACAGCGCGCAAATGCAAGCGAAGCAACTGGTTCCGGCCATCCTGTCGGACGCGCTGAGCGAAAACAAGTCGATGACGGACAAGCAAAAGCAGGCAGCCGTCCCCGCGCTGCAAAAGAACGCAGTACCGAAGCTGGTTGACGGCGCGGGCCAGGTGTTCGCCACGGACAGCTTCCGTCAGGACGCAATGCAAGCTCAGTACGACGCATACGCGAAGTACTACAGCACTTCGGAAATCAAGGATCTGACCGCGTTCTACAAGAGCCCGACAGGCCGCAAGTTCATCCAGGTCCAAGACCAGGTTGGCCGCGACGTCGTGAACGGCCTGATGCAGAAGTACATGCCGCAATCCATCAAGGCAACGCGTGACCAAGCCGACAAGGAAGTCGCTTCGGTCAAGCCGGGCAAGTAATTCCAGGCTCGAAAGGCTGCGTTGCCATCGCGTGAGCCGCCGGCTGGCAGGCTCGCCTGGCACGCCATAGCGCGTGCCGGGTTTGGCGGGTGGCGGTGACAATGCGATAATGGCTGTTTGCGCGCACGCGCAGACAGCCATTATCTTTTCGACGCGCAGTTTTGGGCGGATGGGTTCCGGTCGTTCGCTTCTTCCAGTCTGCGCAAATGCGCCGCGCCTGCAGATCGGGCGCGGCCCGTTTCATCCTGGCCGCCGTTGCGGCGGCCGACCTCGCCGTTTTTTGCGCGATCTATCGGTTTTCGCGCCCGCTTCCAGGAATTCACGATGCGCGTCTTTAATTTCTCAGCCGGCCCGGCCGCCATGCCCGAAGAAGTGCTGCGCCAGGCCGCCGACGAGATGCTCGATTGGCAAGGCAGTGGCATGAGCGTGATGGAAATGAGCCATCGCGGCAAAGAGTTCATGTCGATCCACGAGGAGGCGCTCGTCGATCTGCGCGACTTGCTCGTCGTGCCGGCCAGCCATCGCATCCTGTTCCTGCAGGGCGGCGGGCTGGGCGAAAACGCAATCGTGCCAATGAACCTGCTCGGCTCGAAGCCGCGCGCGGACTTCGTCGTCACCGGTTCGTGGTCGCAGAAGTCGTTCAAGGAAGCGCAGAAGTACGGCACTATGCATCTGGCCGCCAGCGGCCAGACGGCCGAGGGCTTCACGCGGGCGCCGGCGCGCACGGAATGGCAGCTGTCGGACGATCCGGCGTACGTGCATCTGTGCACGAACGAGACGATCCACGGCGTCGAAACGTTCGAGATTCCCGACCTCGGCGATATTCCGCTGGTGGCGGATGCGTCGTCGCACATCCTGTCGCGCCCGATGGACATCGCCAAATACTGCGTGCTGTTCGGCGGCGCGCAGAAGAACATCGGCATGGCCGGCGTGACGGTGGTGATCGTGCGCGAGGACATGCTCGATCGCGCGCAGCCGATCTGCCCGTCGGCGTTCGAATGGAAAATCGTCGCCGAGAATAATTCGATGTACAACACGCCGCCCACCTACGCGATCTATATCGCCGGGCTGGTGTTCAAGTGGTTGAAGAAGCAGGGCGGCCTTGCCGCGATCGAAGCGCGCAATTTGGAGAAGTCGAAGCTGCTGTACGACGCGATCGACTCGAGCAGCTTCTATGTGAACAAGGTCGAACGTGGCTCGCGCTCGAGAATGAACGTACCGTTTTTCCTCGCGGACGAGTCGCGCAACGAAGATTTCCTGGCCGGCGCGAAAGCGCGGGGAATGGTGCAGCTCAAGGGCCACAAGTCCGTCGGCGGCATGCGGGCGTCGATTTATAACGCCGTCCCGCTCGAAGGCGTCAAAGCGCTCGTCGAATACATGAAGGAATTCGAGCAACGCAGCGCCTGAGTCACACTGATCAGCAGGCGCGCGCATCCTTTTCCAGCAGTTACCCGGCAGGGCCGTTTTCACGCATGGACGACGAACTCAATACCCGACTCAAACCCCTTCGCGAACGCATCGACGCGCTCGACGCGCAGTTGATCGTACTGCTGAACCAGCGCGCCGCCGTGGCGCTCGAAGTGGGCGAGGTCAAGAAGCATTTCAACGCGCCCGTCTTCAGACCCGAGCGCGAACAGCAGGTGATCGCGCGTTTGCAGGAGATGAGCGAAGGGCCGCTCGCGAGCGAGCACATCAGCGCGATCTGGCGCGAGATCATGGCCGCCAGCCGAGCGCTCGAAAAGACGATCAAGGCCGCTTACCTCGGGCCGGTCGGCACCTACAGCGAACAGGCGATGCACGAGTACTTCGGTCACTCCATCGAAGGTCTGCCGTGCCCGTCGATCGACGAAGTGTTCCGCTCGGTCGAAGCCGGCGCCGCCGAATTCGGCGTCGTGCCGGTCGAGAATTCGACCGAAGGCGCGGTGTCGCGCACACTGGACCTGCTGTTGCAAACGCAACTGACGATCGGCGGCGAACTGGCTTTGCCGATTCACCACAATCTGCTGACGCTCAATGGCGGGCTTGCCGGCATAACGCGCGTATGCGCGCATGCGCAGGCGCTCGCCCAATGCCAGCGCTGGTTGTCGACCAACGCGCCGCATCTGGAGCGCCAGGCGGTGTCGAGCAATGCGCAAGCCGCGCGCCTTGCCGCCGAAGATCCGACGGTCGCGGCGATCGCCGGTGACCGCGCCGCGACCCATTACGGCTTGCAGGTAGTGAACGCGCTGATCCAGGACGACCCGCACAACCGCACGCGTTTCGTGATGATCGGCAAGCAGCCGGCCGGGCCTAGCGGTTATGACCAGACTTCGTTGATCGTATCGGTCGTCAACGAGCCGGGCGCGATGGTCAAGCTGCTGGAGCCGCTCGCGCGCCATAGCGTGTCGATGACGCGTTTCGAATCGCGTCCGGCGCGGGTCGGCACGTGGGAGTATTACTTCTACATCGACGTCGAAGGCCATCGCGACGATCCGGCGGTTGCGGCCGCGTTGACCGAACTCGGCGATAGAGCTGCGTTCCTGAAGATCCTCGGTTCGTATCCGCGCGCCCGCTAACGGCAAGCAGGCGAGGGGTTGGCGGCGCTTGACCGCCTACCCGCACAATTCCTATTCATCATCGTTCGGAGATAGTCATGACAGCGTCTTTCGGTCCTTCCTACGTGCGCGCCATCGCGCCTTACATAGCGGGCAAGCCGATTTCCGAAGTGGCCCGCGAGTTCGGACTGGACGAAGCGAACATCGTGAAGCTGGCATCGAATGAGAATCCGCTTGGCATGCCGGAATCGGCGCAGCGCGCGATGGCGCAGGCCGCCAGTGAACTCGGCCGCTATCCGGACGCCAACGGTTTCGAGCTGAAAGCGGCGTTGAGCGAGCGCTATGGCGTGCCCGCCGATTGGGTCACACTCGGCAACGGCAGCAACGACATTCTCGAAATCGCCGCGCACGCGTTCGTCGAGAAAGACCAGTCGATCGTGTTTGCGCAGTATTCGTTCGCGGTATACGCGCTGGCCACCCAGGGCGTCGGCGCGCGCGCGATCGTCGTGCCGGCCGTCAAGTACGGTCACGATCTCGAAGCGATGCTCGCCGCGATTACCGACGACACGCGCCTCGTCTTCGTCGCCAACCCGAACAATCCGACCGGCACGTTCATCGACGGTCCGAAGCTGGAGGCATTTCTCAATGAGGTGCCGCGCCATGTGGTCGTCGTGCTCGACGAGGCGTACACCGAATATCTGCCCGCGCAAAAGCGCTACGACTCGATTGCATGGGTGCGCCGTTACCCGAATCTGCTGGTATCGCGGACGTTCTCGAAGGCGTTTGGCCTCGCCGGGCTGCGCGTCGGCTTCGCCATTGCGCAGCCCGCACTGACAGACCTGCTGAACCGTCTGCGTCAGCCGTTCAACGTGAACACGCTGGCGCAAGCGGCGGCGATCGCCGCGCTGAACGACCAGGCGTTTCTCGAGAAGAGCGCGGCGTTGAACGCCCAAGGCTACCGCCGCTTGACCGAGGCGTTCGACAAGCTCGGTCTGGAGTACGTGCCGTCGGACGGCAACTTCGTGCTGGTGCGCGTCGGCAACGATGCCGCCGCCGGCAATCGCGTGAACCTCGAACTGCTCAAGCAGGGCGTGATCGTGCGTCCGGTCGGCAACTACGGGCTCCCGCAATGGCTGCGTATCACCATCGGGCTACCCGAAGAAAACGAAGCGTTCCTCGCGGCGCTCGAAAAAACGCTCGCCACCGCGTAAGCGGCGCCGCGTGACCCTTGACCCGCGCGCCTCATCGGCCAACCCACCGGCATGACTGGCGCGCTTTTTCTGTGACCGACGTGGCTGGGTTCTCATTTAACAAGCTGGTGATTTTTGGTGTCGGCCTGATCGGCGGATCGCTCGCGCGCGCGTTGCGCGAGCGCGGCGAGGCCGAGGGCGCGCGCGCCGTGATCGGCGTCGGGCGTTCGGCCGCGTCGAGCGAGCGGGCGCAGACCTTGGGTGTGATCGACGGCGCGGCCGCGTTGCACGACGACGCCGCGCTGCGCGAAGCACTGCGCGGCGCCGACTTCGTGCTGCTGGCGGCGCCCGTCGCGCAGACGCAGCCGCTGCTCGAGCGCATCGCGCCGTACCTCGACACCGCCACTATCGTCACCGATGCCGGCAGCACGAAGTCGGACGTGGTCGGCGCGGCCCGCGCGGCGCTCGGCGCACGCATCGGCCAGTTCGTCCCCGGGCATCCGATTGCCGGCAGGGAGTCGAGCGGCGTGGATGCCGCGTTGCCCGACCTATACGTGGGCCGCAATGTCGTGCTATGCCCGCTGCCGGAGAATGCGCCAGGGGCGGTCGAACGGGTCGCGGCGATGTGGCGGGCCACCGGCGCCGTCGTGCGCGAGATGACGCCCGAGCAGCACGACCGCGTGTTCGCGTCGGTTAGTCACTTGCCGCACGTGCTGTCGTTCGCGCTGGTCGAGCAGATTCTCAATTCGCCCGACGCCGAATTGAAATTCTCGTTCGCAGCGGGCGGCTTTCGCGACTTCACGCGCATCGCGGCATCGAGTCCGGAAATGTGGCGCGACGTGTGTGTCGCCAACCGGGCCGCGCTGCTCGACGAACTGGACGCGTACACGGCCGTGCTAGCGCGCCTGCGCACGGCCATCGAAGCCGCCGACGGCGCCGCGCTCGAAGCCGTCTTCGCGCGCTCGCGGCTGGCGCGCACGCAATGGCAGGAACAGCGCGCGGCCGGGCGGGCCGGCAGCGACGCGTCCAAATAACCGGAAACTGGACTCAATCATGGAATTTCTCGATCTCGGACCGTTCTCGCGTGCGTCCGGCACGATTCGCCTGCCAGGCTCGAAGAGCATTTCGAACCGGGTATTGCTGCTGGCGGCGCTTGCCGAAGGCGAAACGACGATCACGAACCTGCTCGACTCCGACGACACCCGCGTGATGCTCGACGCACTGGCAAAGCTGGGCGTGCGCGTGAAGCGCGCCGGCGACACCTGTGTCGTAACCGGCACGCGCGGCGCGTTCACCGCGCGCCAGGCCGACCTGTTCCTCGGCAACGCGGGTACGGCGGTGCGTCCGCTGACCGCGGCGCTGGCGGTGAACGGCGGCGACTATCGGATTCACGGCGTGCCGCGCATGCATGAGCGGCCGATCGGCGACCTGGTCGACGGCTTGCGCCAGATTGGCGCGAAGATCGACTATGAAGGGAATGATGGCTATCCGCCGCTTCGCATCCGCCCGGCGCAGATTGCCGCCGACGCACCGATCCGCGTGCGCGGCGACGTTTCCAGTCAGTTCCTGACCTCGCTGCTGATGACGCTGCCGCTCGTGCGCACCGAAAGCGGCGTGAGCACCGTGCAGGTGGACGGGGAACTGATCTCGAAGCCGTACATCGAGATCACCATGAAGCTGATGGCGCGCTTCGGCATCCATGTGGAGCGGCACGGCTGGCACCAGTTCGTCGTGCCGGCGGGGCAGCGCTATCAGTCGCCGGGCACGATCATGGTCGAGGGCGATGCGTCGTCCGCGTCGTACTTTCTGGCGGCCGGCGCGCTTGGCGGCGGTCCGCTGAAGGTGGAGGGCGTGGGCCGCGCGAGCATCCAGGGTGACGTCGGTTTCGCCGACGCGCTCATCAGGATGGGCGCGAACCTGCAGATGGGCGACGACTGGATCGAAGTGCGCGGCGTCGGCCACGACAGCGGCAAGCTCGAACCGATCGACATGGACTTCAATCTGATTCCCGACGCCGCGATGACGATCGCCGTCGCCGCGCTGTTCGCGGACGGCACGAGCACGCTGCGTAACATCGGGAGCTGGCGCGTGAAGGAAACGGACAGGATCGCCGCGATGGCGACCGAGCTGCGCAAGGTCGGCGCGAAGATCCAGGAGGGTGACGACTTCCTCGTCGTGACGCCGCCTGACAGGCTGATTCCGAACGCTGCGATCGACACCTACGACGACCACCGGATGGCGATGTGCTTCTCGCTGATCAGTCTGGGTGGCGTGCCGATCCGGATCAACGACCCGAAGTGCGTCGGCAAGACCTTTCCTGATTATTTCGAGCGCTTCACCGCGCTTGCCCAACCTTGATTCGACCCGGAATCGACTGACGTGCGACTTTTTCGATGAAACCGACCCGTCCCTTTCACCAGACGCCCGTCATTACGATCGACGGCCCGAGCGCCTCGGGCAAAGGCACCGTGGCCGCTCTGGTTGCCGCGAGCCTCGGTTTTCACCTGCTCGATAGCGGCGCGCTGTACCGGCTTGCCGCGCTCGCCAGCCTGCGTTACGGCGTTGCGGCCGATGACGCCGACGCCCTTGTCAAACTGATTGACGACCTGCATATCACTTTTCGCGAAGGGCTGGCGCAGCTCGACGGCGTCGATGTGTCGGCCGAAATTCGCGCCGAGGAAGTGGGCAGCCGGGCCTCGGCAATTGCCGTGCATGCGTCGGTGCGAGCCGCACTAGTGGCCCGTCAGCGGGCCTTTCGCAAGGAACCGGGGCTGGTCGCCGACGGCCGCGACATGGGGACCGTGATCTTCCAGGACGCCGTGCTCAAGGTGTTCTTGACGGCCAGCGTCGAGGCCCGTGCGGCGCGCCGGCATAAGCAATTGATCCAAAAAGGATTTTCTGCTAATATAGATGACTTGCTCCGGGATTTGCGTGAGCGCGACGAGCGTGACAGTCAACGCGCGGTCGCGCCGCTCAAGCCCGCGGCGGATGCAAAGCTGCTTGAAACCTCCGCATTGTCAGTGGACCAGGCGGTCGAGCAAGTGGTGCAGTGGTATGAAGCCTTAGTCCCGCACGCCTGACTGGAAGTACGCGTTTCAGTTGAGGGCGCATCAGTGCGGGCAGCAGTAGCAACCTCGTTGTCGGCAGGTGCTTCACGATGGTCGTGAAGCGTTGTTTTAACCCTTTAACCCCGCGTGGCATTCGCTTTCTTGCCGAAATTGCTGACCGTCCGGCCAGCCGGGCACCGCGAGAACCATGCAACTTTTGATTTTTATGTCCGACCTGCAAACCTCTACCCCGAATACCGAATCTTTTGCGGCTCTGTTCGAAGAGTCGCTGACCAAGCAAGACATGCGCGCCGGCGAAGTGATCTCCGCCGAAGTCGTACGTGTCGACCACAACTTCGTGGTCGTCAACGCTGGTCTCAAGTCCGAAGCCTACATCCCGCTCGAAGAGTTCCTGAACGACGCGGGCGAGGTAGAAGTGCAGGCGGGCGACTTCGTTTCCGTCGCGATCGACGCGCTGGAAAACGGTTATGGCGACACGATCCTGTCGCGCGACAAGGCGAAGCGTCTCGCTTCGTGGCTGTCGCTGGAAAAGGCGCTCGACAACAACGAACTCGTGACCGGCACGATCACGGGCAAGGTCAAGGGCGGCATGACCGTGATGGTCAACGGCATCCGCGCGTTCCTGCCGGGTTCGCTCGTCGACACGCGTCCGGTCAAGGACACGACCCCGTACGAAGGCAAGACGCTGGAATTCCGCGTCATCAAGCTCGACCGCAAGCGTAACAACGTCGTATTGTCGCGCCGCGCCGTGATCGAAGCGACCCAGGGCGAAGAGCGCGCAAAGCTGCTCGAAACGCTCAAGGAAGGCGCGATCGTGGAAGGCGTGGTCAAGAACATCACCGACTACGGCGCGTTCGTGGACCTGGGCGGTATCGACGGCCTGCTCCACATCACCGACATCGCATGGCGTCGTGTGCGCCACCCGAGCGAAGTGCTGTCGGTCGGCCAGGAAGTCACCGCGAAGATCCTCAAGTTCGACCAGGAAAAGAACCGCGTTTCGCTGGGTATCAAGCAACTTGGCGACGATCCGTGGGAAGGCATCTCGCGCCGTTACCCGTCGGGCACGCGCCTGTTCGGTAAGGTCACCAACATCACCGACTACGGCGCATTCGTCGAAGTGGAATCGGGCATCGAAGGTCTCGTCCACGTGTCGGAAATGGACTGGACGAACAAGAACGTTGCACCGTCGAAGGTTGTGCAACTGGGCGACGAAGTCGAAGTCATGGTTCTCGAAATCGACGAAGACCGCCGCCGTATCAGCCTCGGCATGAAGCAGTGCAAGCCGAACCCGTGGGACGACTTCAGCCGCAACTTCAAGAAGGGCGACAAGCTGCAAGGCGCAATCAAGTCGATCACCGACTTCGGCGTCTTCATCGGTCTGCCGGGCGGCATCGACGGTCTGGTTCACCTGTCGGACCTGTCGTGGAGCGAAACGGGCGAAGAAGCGGTTCGCAAGTACAAGAAGGGCGACGAAGTGGAAGCGATCGTTCTCGGCATCGACGTCGAGAAAGAACGCATTTCGCTCGGCATCAAGCAGCTCGAAGGCGACCCGTTCAGCAACTTCGTTGCAATGAACGACAAGGGTTCGATCGTCGACGGCGTGGTCAAGACGGTGGACGCGAAGGGTGCAGTGGTTCAGCTGTCGGCTGAAGTCGAAGGCTACCTGCGTGCTTCGGAAATCGCACAAGACCGCGTGGAAGATGCTCGCAACGTGCTGAAGGAAGGCGACAAGGTCAACGCGATGATCATCAACATCGATCGCAAGTCGCGCGGCATCAACCTGTCGATCAAGGCCAAGGATTCGGCTGAGCAGCAGGAAGCCATCCGCGGTCTGGCTTCGTCGGATTCGAGCTCGGCTGCTACCGGCACGACGAACCTCGGCGCGCTGTTGAAGGCCAAGCTCGACGGCCAGAACCAGTAAGCCTGAGAGGTCTGCTGCAGTATGACCAAATCGGAATTGGTCGCCCAGCTGGCTACGCGATTTCCGCAGCTTGTACTCAAAGATGCGGATTTCGCGGTGAAGACGATGCTCGATGCGATGTCGGAGGCGCTTGCCAACGGTCATCGCATTGAAATTCGCGGCTTCGGCAGCTTCGGCCTGAACCGCCGTCCCTCCCGCGTCGGACGCAATCCGAAGTCGGGCGAGAAGGTGCTGGTACCTGAGAAGTACGTACCGCACTTCAAGCCCGGCAAGGAACTGCGTGAGCGGGTAGATCGTCGCGCGGGCGAGCCGTTGAAGGCCGAAGAGCCGGACGACGATCTGTAGATACCTCGCTGTGCGGTTTGCAGCGTGGTATTGACAGCGTCAGCGGCCAAAGCCAGTCGGCAATAGACCAGAAAAAGCGCCTCCGGGCGCTTTTTTTTCGCCCTGACGTTTTGCCTGATGTTGCTGCTGGGCTCGCTTGGCCTGCCGAGTTGCGTGACCGATCAGGACGTAGGCTCGAAACCTGCCGCAGTGTGTCGGTTCAGGCAGAGCGCATCTGCCCACGCATCGTTTGGCAAGAAACACCCCCGTCAGGCCCCCATCCGCCAGTTCCTGCCCAGTCGCGAAGGCTTCATTTACAATACGGGTCACTTCGGCGCGGGCAACACCGTGGCGCGACGCGTCATCAGGCCGGCGTCACCGCGCAACTGCCGTCAAGAGAGCTCTATGAAATTTATCGTCTGGCTGATCCGTGTGCTGGTGTTCGTGCTGCTGCTGGTGCTGGCGCTCTCCAACACACAACCTGCTACGCTGAATTTCCTCGCGGGCTACGCGTGGTCGGCGCCTTTGATCCTGATCGGCCTCGCATTCTTCGTCGTGGGGCTGCTTGCTGGTCTCGTGTCGTCGATGCCGGCCATGGTGCGCATGCGGCTGGAAAATGGCCGGCTCAAGCGCGAGTTGCGCGTCGCCCGCGAAACGCCGGTGGTGGTCGAACAGCCGCCCATGCCGCCGCTCATCTGAATTTTCTTGCGCCGCGCACCTTGGGCGCGGCGTTCCATTCCCGCTTTCCCGCACGTTTGCATCAATCGCATGGATCTAGATTTCTGGTGGCTGCTGGTCATACCGGTCGCTTTTGCGTTCGGCTGGATGGCTGCGCGCTACGACCTGAAGGCGCTGCTGTCCGAAAGCGCCAACCTGCCGCGCTCCTATTTTCGCGGCCTGAATTTTCTGCTCAACGAGCAGCCGGACCAGGCAATCGACGCGTTCATCGAAGTCGTCAAGCTCGACCCTGAAACGGTCGAACTGCATTTCGCGCTGGGCAATCTGTTCCGCCGCCGCGGCGAAACAGACCGCGCGATTCGCGTGCATCAGAACCTGCTGAGCCGCGCCGATCTGCCAGTTAGCGAACGCGATCATGCGCTCTATGAGCTGGGTCAGGACTTCCTGAAAGCGGGGCTGCTCGATCGCGCCGAGGAGACGTTCCGTTCGCTGCAAACGGGCGACTACGCGTTGGGCGCACAACGTGCGCTGCTCACCATCTACGAAATCGAGAAGGACTGGGTCAAGTCGATCGACACCGCGCGCCATCTGGAAACGATGGGCGCGGCATCGCTCGACCGCGAAATCGCGCAGTTCCATTGCGAACTCGCGCAGGAAGCGCTGCAGCAGAACAACCCGGACGAGGCGCGCCGGCAACTCGGCTTCGCGCTGAAAGCGAACCCGACCAACGTGCGTGCGACCATCCTGTTTGGCGACGTGGACGCGGCCGGCGGCGCGCAGGAGGCGGCCATCGCTCAATGGCGGCGGGTCGAGGAACAGAATCCGGCCTATCTTCCGCTCGTGGCCGAGAAGGTGATGAAGGCCTATGAGGCGCTCGGCCGTCCGCAGGACGGCGCCGACCTGCTCACCGCGTGGGTCGATCGCCATCCGAGCAACGATCTGCTGGACGTCGCCTATCAGCATGTCGCGTCGCTGCGCGGCACCGATGCGGCACACGCGCTGGCGCGCGCGCAGATGCAGAAGTCGCCGAATCTGGCCGGCATGACGCGTTTGCTGGAGGCGCAGCAAGCTGTCGCGGAAGAGCCGCGGCGCAGTGAACTCGAACTGATGCGCACGCTGATCCGCCAGCGCACCAAGAATCTGCCGCGCTATACCTGCCAGAATTGCGGTTTCAGAGCGCGGCTGTTCTATTGGCAGTGCCCCGGCTGCAGCGGGTGGGAAACTTATGCGCCGCGTCGCATCGAACCGATCACCGCGTCGAACTGACGCTGGTCTGGCTGCGGTTTCGGTCGTGCCGCCAGGGCGCTGCGTGTGCGGCGGTGCCTACGCGGACGGTTTTGGCCGCGAGTTCGTCGCCGGTCTCATCACCGGCAATCATCACCGGAACCCTCAACCGGAAAACGTATGAAAATCACCATTATCGGCACTGGCTACGTCGGCCTCGTCACTGGAGCGTGTCTCGCCGAGATCGGCAATGACGTTTTCTGCGTCGACGTCGATCCGCGCAAGATCGAGATTCTCAACAATGGCGGCGTGCCGATTCACGAGCCGGGCTTGCAGGAGATGATTGCCCGCACACGCGCAGCCGGGCGCATCACGTTTTCGACCGACATCGAAGCGAGCGTCGCCCACGGCGAGATTCAGTTCATCGCCGTGGGCACGCCGCCGGACGAAGACGGGTCGGCCGATCTTCAATACGTGCTGGAGGCGGCCCGCAACATCGGCCGCACCATGAACGGCTTCAAGGTCATCGTCGACAAATCGACCGTGCCGGTGGGCACCGCCCAGCGCGTGCGCGCCGCGATCGAAGAAGAGCTGGCCAAACGCCGGCTCGCCAATAGCGCGCAGCACCGCTTTTCGGTGGTGTCCAACCCCGAGTTTCTGAAAGAAGGCGCGGCGGTCGACGACTTCATGCGCCCCGATCGCATCGTGCTCGGCATCGACGAGGACGAAGCCGGTCAGCGCGCACGCGAGCTGATGAAGCGTCTGTACGCGCCGTTCAACCGCAATCACGAACGCACGCTGTATATGGACGTGCGCTCGGCCGAGTTCACCAAGTACGCGGCCAACGCGATGCTCGCCACCCGCATCTCGTTCATGAACGAGATGTCGAATCTGGCCGACCGGGTCGGCGCGGATATCGAGGCGGTGCGGCGCGGCATCGGCTCGGACCCGCGGATCGGCTATGACTTCCTGTATGCCGGTTGCGGCTACGGCGGTTCGTGCTTCCCGAAGGACGTGCAGGCGCTGATCCGCACCGCCAGCGAGAGCGGTCACAACCTGCGTATTCTCGAAGCGGTCGAGGAAGTGAACTACAGGCAGAAGGACGTGCTCGTGAACAAGATCAGGGCGCGGCTCGGCGACGATCTGAGCGGCCGCACGTTCGCCGTCTGGGGCCTTGCGTTCAAGCCGAACACGGACGACATGCGCGAGGCGCCGAGCCGTCGAGTGATCACGGAACTGCTGGCGCGCGGCGCCCACGTGCGCGCGTATGATCCCGTCGCGGTAACGGAAGCGCATCGCGTGTTCGGATTGGATCTGCAGGCCGCCCCCGAACAGCTCGCGCGTCTGACCTTCACCAGCACCCAGGATGAAACGCTCACCGGCGCCGATGCGCTCGTGATCGTCACCGAATGGAAAGAATTCAAGAGTCCGGACTTCGTACATCTGAAATCGGTGCTGAAGTCGCCGCTGATTTTCGACGGCCGCAACCTGTACGAACCGGACGCGATGACCGAACTCGGCATCGACTATCACTCGATTGGACGCCCTTATGCCCAACCCTCTGAATTTCCGGCCGATGCCTGAGCCCATGCCGGGCGCACCCGCGGCCACGCCAGCGCCAAAGCTCACGATGGTGCCGCGCGCCCAGCTCGGCGCGGCGCGCGTGCTGGTGGTCGGCGACGTGATGCTCGACCGCTACTGGTTCGGCGACGTCAACCGCATTTCGCCCGAAGCGCCGGTGCCGGTCGTACACGTGCAGCGCCAGGAAGACCGCCTCGGCGGCGCGGCGAACGTCGCGCGAAACGCGGTCGCGCTCGGCGCGCAGGCTGGTCTGCTTTGTGTGGTCGGGCACGACGAGCCCGGCGAGCGCATCGTGCAGTTGCTGGGTGAAAGCGGTGTGACGCCGCATCTCGAACGCGATCCGGCGCTTCTCACCACGATCAAGCTGCGCGTGCTGTCGCGTCAGCAGCAGTTGCTGCGCGTCGACTTCGAAAACTCGCCGGCGCACGAGGTGCTGCTCGCGGGTCTGGCGCGCTTCGACGAATTGCTGCCCTCGCACGACGTGATTCTGATGTCCGACTACGCGAAGGGCGGCCTGACGCACGTTACGCAGATGATCGCGAAGGCGCACGCTGCGGCCAAACCGGTGCTGGTCGATCCCAAGGGCGACGACTGGGAGCGCTATCGCGGCGCGACGCTGATCACGCCGAACCGCGCTGAGTTGCGCGAGGTGGTCGGTCAATGGAAATCCGAAGACGACCTGCTCGCACGCGTGACCAAACTGCGCAAAGAGCTGGCGTTCAAGGCGCTTCTGCTGACGCGCTCGGAAGAGGGCATGACGCTCTTCTCCGACGACGGCGTCCTGCATGCTTCGGCGGTCGCACGCGAAGTGTATGATGTCTCGGGTGCGGGCGACACCGTGATCGCCACGCTCGCCGCCATGCTGGGCGCGGGTCTCACGCTGGTCGACGCGGTCGGCCTCGCCAATCGCGCGGCCGGCATCGTGGTCGGCAAGCTCGGCACCGCCACCGTCGGCTACGACGAACTCTTTCATTGACGCAGCCCACCGGCCCCTGGTCGTGCGCCTTCGGGCGGCCTGAAACCGACTCACGGGGCGTCGGCTGATCCCATGCAAGGCGGTCG
This sequence comes from Paraburkholderia suaedae, assembly GCF_040812055.1. NCBI lineage: Bacteria > Pseudomonadati > Pseudomonadota > Betaproteobacteria > Burkholderiales > Burkholderiaceae > Paraburkholderia > Paraburkholderia suaedae. The sequence goes on from NZ_JBFOAH010000002.1 coordinate 195,809, forward strand.
GCCGGAGTTCGCGCTTTCGCGCGTCACTCCCGTTACAAGCAAAGCTCACAACGCAGGCTCATCATGACCCTCATCGTCACCGGCGCGGCCGGGTTCATCGGCAGCAATCTCGTGAAGGCGCTCAACGAGCGCGGCGAACAACACATCATCGCCGTCGACAACCTGACCCGGGCCGACAAGTTCAAGAATCTGGTCGACTGCGAAATCGACGACTACCTGGACAAGACCGAATTCGTCGAGCGCTTCAGGCGCGGCGATTTCGGCAAGGTCCGCGCGATTTTCCACGAAGGCGCCTGCTCGGACACGATGGAAACCGACGGCCGCTACATGATGGACAACAACTTCCGGTACAGCCGCGACGTGCTCGATGTCTGCCTCGCACAGAACATCCAGTTCCTGTACGCGTCGTCGGCGGCCACGTATGGCGGTTCGAGCCGCTTCGTCGAAGAGCGCGAAGTCGAACAGCCGCTGAACGTGTACGGCTATTCGAAGTTCCTGTTCGATCAGGTAGTCCGCCGCGTGCTGCCCATCTCGAAGAGCCAGATCGCGGGGTTCCGCTACTTCAATGTGTACGGGCCGCGCGAAACGCATAAGGCGCGCATGGCGTCGGTGGCGTTCCACAACTTCAACCAGTTCCGCGCCGAGGGCAAGGTCAAGCTGTTCGGCGAATACAACGGCTACGCGGCCGGCGAGCAGACGCGCGATTTCGTGTCCGTGGAAGACGTGGTGAAGGTCAACCTGTTCTTCTTCGACAACCCGCATAAGTCGGGCATCTTCAATCTGGGCAGTGGCCGCGCGCAGCCGTTCAACGACATCGCGAGCACAGTGGTCAACACCTTGCGCGCGCTGAACGACGAGCCGGCGCTCTCGCTCGCGGAACAGGTGCAGCGCGGGCTGATCGAATACATCCCGTTTCCCGACGCGCTGCGCGGCAAATACCAGTGCTTCACGCAAGCGGATCAGTCGAAGCTGCGCGCGGCCGGCTACGACGCGCCGTTCCTGAGCGTGCAGGAAGGTGTCGAGCGCTATGTACGTTGGCTGTTCGGCCAGGTGTAATTAGTTCGGATCCCTCTTTAAACTGGAATCTCCCGGCTGGTGATGGTCGCCAGCCGGTTGTACGAGGGAGATTCCATATGTTTCGAAAAACTCTGGTTACCGCGGCCATGCTCGCCGCTTTCGGCCACGCGTACGCGGCCGTCGACGTCAACACCGCGAACGAGGATGCGCTGCGTGGCATCAAGGGCATCGGTGCGGCCAAAGCGAAAGCCATTCTCGACGAGCGTGCAGCGCATGGCCCGTTCAAGGACCCGACCGATCTCGGCAAACGCGTCAAAGGCATGGGCGGGCATACCGTCGAGCGCCTGCAGGCGGAGGGTCTCGCTGTCGGTCCGGCTGGCGCGGCTGCTGACACGCAGATTGCGGCGGCTGCACCGGGCAAAGCCGCGACCGTTTCGGCCGACGCCGCCAAGAGCAATGCTCCAGTGGCGGTGAAGAAATAGCCTGACGCTGAGCGCGCGCCCTGGCGGGGGGTCCGCCGCATGCGCGGTGGGCGACCGTCGTCCCGTTCATGGTCGGAGTGGCAAGAACACTCCTTCAGCTGTCATGCAGATGACTGGCTCCCGCGGTTCTCAGCCGCGGGCTTTTTGCGTGGTGAACTCCCCGTTCGTGTATCGCTCTTGCGAATCAGGCCGGCATCGAAGGCGCGCGCCGATGCCCGCATTGCCCCATGCGGCCGAAGGGCCGCACGGCAGACGTGGATACGGTGGTTTAGAATCGCTGAATCGAACACTCCGCGCATCGACTACACCCGAACCGACATGGCTTACAAAACGATTGAAGACACGATCGGCAATACGCCGCTCGTGCAACTCGTCCGGCTCACTGACGACGAGATCCGCAGCCGCAACAACGTGATTCTTGCAAAGCTCGAAGGGAATAATCCCGCTGGGTCGGTGAAGGATCGGCCGGCTTTATCGATGATCAAGAAAGCGGAAGAGCGCGGGCGCATCAAGCCGGGCGACACGCTGATCGAGTCCACCAGCGGCAATACCGGCATCGCGCTTGCAATGGCGGCCGCGGTGCGCGGCTACAAGATGGTGCTGATCATGCCGGAAGACCTGTCGGTGGAACGCCGTCAGAGCATGGCCGCGTACGGTGCGCAGATCGTTCTGACGCCCGTTACCGGCGGCATGGAGTACGCGCGGGATCTCGCCGAACAGATGCAGCGCGAGGGCAAGGGCATCATCCTCGATCAGTTCGCAAATCCGGACAATCCGGCTTCGCACATGGAAGGCACGGGCCCGGAAATCTGGCGCGACACCGAAGGCCGCATTACCCACTTTGTGTCGTCGATGGGAACGACCGGAACGATCATGGGCGTGTCCACCTATTTGAAAACGCAGAATCAGGCAATCGAGATCATCGGTGCGCAACCCGAAGAAGGCTCGCGCATTCCGGGCATTCGCAAATGGCCGGAAGCGTATCTGCCGAAGATTTTCGACCGCAGCCGCGTGGATCGCGTCGAGAACGTGAGTCAGGCCGCTGCCGAAGCCATGGCGCGCCGGCTGGCGTCCGTCGAAGGCATCTTCGCCGGCATCTCGTCGGGCGGCGCATGTGAAGTGGCGCTGCGGGTCGCGCGCCAGGTCGAGAATGCGACGATCGTGTTCATCGTCTGCGATCGCGGCGACCGCTATCTGTCGACCGGCGTGTTTCCCGCCTGACGCCCGAGCGTGGCAAGCGCGGCGCTGGCTGCGAAAAAGCGCCGGCTGTAACACACCGGCGCTTTCGTTCGTTCGGGCATGACGCACACTCAGCGCCTGCCACCACTCATTGCGATGCGCCGTTCGGCGGCGCCGCGTTATTGTCGGCATTGGCCGCATCGCTTGCTTCCATCTGCGCTTTGATCCGCTGGCCCAACTGATACACCGCGAGTGCATAAAAGAAGCTGCGGTTATAGCGCGTCAGCACGTAGAAGTTCTTCAATCCCAGCATGAACTCGGTGCCGCGTCCGGGCGACGGCAAATCCACCACCGTCACCGGCGTGCCCGCCTCCGCCGCAATGTCCACGTCCGGTTCGTTCAGTAGCAGCCCGGCACGCAGCAGCTGTTCGAGCGGCCAGTGCGGTTCCGGCTGGCCGTCGGCGGCGGCTTGCGCGACGCCCAGGCTGCCGGCGTCCGAGCCGATCCGCCACACCACCGGCCGGCCGCTTTCCCAGCCGTTCTGGCGCAAATAGTTGGCCACACTGCCGATCGCGTCCGCCTGGCTCGTGCGCAGATCGATCTCCTTGCGGCCGTCGTAGCTCACCGCGTATTGCACGATGCTGCTCGGCAGAAATTGCGGGATGCCGATCGCACCGGTATAGGAGCCGAGCACCCTGGTCGGGTCGATTTGCGCGTCGCGCGTCCACACCAGATAGTCTTCGAGATTCTTGCGGAAGATGGCCTGGCGATCGCCCCGATTGGCGGTGTTCGGGTAGTCGAAGCTCAGCGTGGTCAGCGCGTCGAGCACGCGGAAGTTGCCCATGAAACGGCCGTAGATCGTCTCCACGCCGAGGATGCCGACGATCATTTCCGGCGGCACACCGAACTCCTGGTATGCGCGTTGCAGCGTGGCCTGGTTTTCGCGCCAGAAGCGCACGCCGGCATTGATGCGAACCGGGTCCAGAAAGCGCGACTGATACACGCGCCAGTTCTTGACCGTAGGCGACGGCGACGGCGTGACGAGCTTGACCGCGGTGGCCGAATAGCTGACGGCGGAGAACAGCGCATGCAGCGCGGACTCGTCGAAATCGTAGCGGGCGACCATGTCGTTGATGAAGGCGTCCACCTCCGCGTTGTGCGCGTAGCGCTGCGGAATGATTTCTTCCTCGAACGTTTGCCCTGGGGGCACGCTCGGCTGCGGCTGGCTTTGCGCGATCCGCACGGGCGGCTTCTTGCTGATGTTTTGCGCGAGCGCCGGAGCGGTTGCCATGAACATGCACGATGCGACGGACAGTGAGGCGGCCAGCGTGCTGAGGTGAAGCCGGTTTCGTGCGGACAGGGCAAGCTTGACGGTCATAGTGAGCGAGGAGCGCGGTGCGTGGGAGACAAGGAAAAGGGAAGCCGAAAACAAATGGCGCAGTATACCCGAGCCCTTCTGCAAAACCATGTACGACGCGCCATAGCGGCATCGTGTGGTAAGTTGATAGATGTTGGCGCGCCGAGGGCGCGCGCCTCTGGAAGGAGACATGCTGCGCGCGCTTCGAAGGCGCCGCGCCGCAGAACAGAACCATGGCAACAGGCTTCTATTCCCACGCCGACTGCATGCTGCACGATATGGGGCAGTGGCATCCCGAATGCCCCGCGCGGCTGCAGGCGATCGAAGATCAACTGATCGCGAGCCGCATCGACTCGCTCATCGAGCGAGAGTCGCCGCCGCTTGCCGATGACGCCGCGTTGCTGCGTGTGCATACGCAGGCGCATCTCGATTACATCCGCAGCCGCTCGCCCACTGAAGGCATCGCCGAAATCGACCCCGATACGTCGATGAACCCGCATACCTTGCAAGCCGCGTTGCGCGCGGCGGGCGCTGCGGTGGCGGCGACAGACGCGGTGATCGAGGGCCGCTACGACAACGCGTTTTGCAGCGTGCGTCCGCCAGGCCACCACGCGGAGCCGGCGCGCGCGATGGGCTTCTGTTTCTTCAACAACGTCGCGATCGCCGCGCGTCACGCGCTCGAGGTGCACGGGCTGCAGCGCGTCGCGATCATCGACTTCGACGTGCATCACGGCAACGGCACGGAAGCGGTTTTTTCAGGCGACTCGCGGGTGCTGATGTGCAGCATCTTCCAGCATCCGTTCTACCCGTTCACCGGCGCTGACAACCAGGCGCCCAACATGTGCAATGTGCCGATGCCGGCGCGCTCGAGCGGCATGGCAGTGCGTGAGGCGGTGGACCTGCTGTGGCTGCCGCGCCTGCACGAATTCAAGCCCGAGATGCTGTTCATTTCGGCCGGCTTCGACGCGCACCGCGAAGACGACCTCGGCAACATGGGCCTCGTCGAAGACGACTACGCGTGGATCACCGGGCAGGTGCGCCAGATCGCGGACCGCTATGCGCGCGGGCGGATCGTCAGCTGTCTCGAAGGCGGCTATAACCTGTCGGCGCTCGGACGCAGCGTCGTCGCGCACGTACGCTCGCTGGCCGGCATCTGATGGTGCCGCGCCGCGGGCCGCATCTGCCTGCATTGGCTTGTATTTGCACATAGCAATGAGGAGCGAGCGATGAATGCCGACGCGCGCAGCGCTTCACTGATCGAGATCGAACATAATGCGTATCGGGTGCCGGGCACGGTACTGCTGACAATGAACCGGCCCGACGCGTTCAACGCGCTTTCGGAAGCGCTGCTCGACGGGTTGCAGGGCGCATTGACGGACATCGCCCGCTCGGACGCGCGCGTGGTCGTGATTGCCGGCGCCGGGCGGGCGTTCTGTGCGGGCCACGATCTGAAGGAAATGCGTGCGGCGCCGTCCTTGGCCTATTACCAGCAGTTGTTCGCCCGCTGCACGAAGCTGATGATGACGATCCAGCGCCTGCCGCAACCGGTGATCGCGCGGGTGCAGGGCATTGCGACGGCGGCCGGCTGCCAGCTGGTCGCGATGTGCGATCTGGCGGTCGCTGCGGACTGTGCGCGCTTCGCCGTGTCGGGTGTGAACCTTGGGCTGTTCTGCGCGACCCCTTCTGTGCCGTTGTCGCGCAACCTGTCGCGCAAGGCGGCGCTTGAAATGCTGCTTACCGGCGACTTCATCGACGCGGAGCAAGCGAAGCGCGAAGGCCTCGTGAACCGGGTCGTCCCGGCCGACGCGCTCGACGCGGAGCTGGCGCAACTCGCGGCGAGCATTTGCGCGAAACCGGTCGAAGCGGTAAGGGCCGGCAAGGACCTTTTCTATCGGCAGCTCGAAATGGGCGTCGAGGCGGCTTACCAACTGGCTGGCCAGACGATGGCCTGCAACATGATGGACGACTCGGCGCTGGAAGGCGTGCAGGCGTTTATCGACAAGCGCGTGCCGGCATGGAAGCGCTAGGCGGTCAGAGCCGCAATGGCCACGCGGCGCGCTGCACACCGCGGCCCGGCACCAGCTCCCAAGCCACAAGCAATGCGCAGCCACGCGCCAGCGCTGCGGGATTCCGCGGGCTCCTAATACCAATCCGTTATGAAAAGATCGTAATTGATTATTAGAGGGAATGAGGCCGCTACGATAGAATCACCGCCTCAAATCCCAAATAAGAAACAACGGCGGCCGCTTGTCCGGAGCGCACGACGCTCGCTGACAATCACCGCCGTTTCGTTTTTCCATGATCGAAATACGCAATATTTCCCAGCGCTTCGCCGGACCCCGGGGCTGGATTGAGGCGCTGCACAACGTCGATCTCTCGATTCCGGCGGGCGAGGTGTTCGGCATCATCGGCCGTAGCGGCGCGGGCAAGAGTACGCTCGTGCGCACCATCAACCTGCTGACGCGCCCGTCCGAGGGCAATATCGTCGTCGATGGGCGCGACCTGACCACGCTGCCCGCCGCGCAATTACGCGAGGCGCGCCGCGAGATCGGCATGATCTTCCAGCACTTCAACCTGCTGTCGTCGCGCACCGTGTATGAAAACGTCGCGTTGCCGCTCGAACTGGCCGGCATGAAGCGCGATGAAACCGAGGCGAACGTGTTGCCGCTGCTCGATCTGGTCGGCCTGTCGGCGCAGAAGGACCGCTATCCGGCGCAGATCAGCGGCGGCCAGAAGCAGCGCGTGGGCATTGCGCGCGCGCTCGCGAGCAAGCCGAAAGTGCTGCTCTCCGATGAAGCGACCTCCGCGCTCGACCCCGAAACCACGCGGGCGATCCTCGAACTGCTCAAGCGCATCAATCGCGAACTGAATCTGACCATCGTGCTGATCACCCATCAGATGGATGTGATCAAGCAGGTCTGCGACCGCGTTGCGGTGCTGGACGCGGGCCGGGTGGTCGAAGCTGGCAAGGTGATCGACGTGTTCCTGCAGCCGCGTCATGAAGTCACGCGCGCGCTGATCGGCGACGTGATCGCGCAGGAACTCCCGCCCGCGATGAAGGTGCGCGTCGCAGAGCGCCTGAAGACGGGCAGCGGCCACTTGCTGCGCCTCGCATTCACAGGCTCGGGTGTCGATCAGCCGATTCTCTCGGAAACGATTCGCCGCTACGAACTCGACTTCAATATCCTGCACGGCCAGATCGACGAGATCCAGGGGCAGGCGTTCGGCTCGCTCGCGGTGCTCGCGGGCGGTGAACCGGCAAAGGTGGCGCAGGCGCTGACGTATCTGCGTGAACAGGGTGTGGTGGTGGAGGAGCTCTCGCATGTCGAGTGAAATGTTCGATATGTTCGTTCAGTCGTTGTGGGAAACGCTCGTGATGGTGGGCATTTCGGGACTGGTCGGCGCCCTGGTGGGATTGCCGCTCGGCGTCTTGCTGTATCTGACGGACCGTCAGGGCGTGCTGGAGAACGTCGCGGTGAATCGCGCGATGGGCGTGGTCGTCAATGCAGTGCGCTCGACCCCGTTCATCATCCTGCTGGTGGCGGTGATTCCGTTCACGCGCCTCGTGGTGGGTTCGTCGATCGGGACCGCGGCCGCAGTCGTGCCGCTGACGATTGCCGCCGCGCCGTTCATCGCGCGTCTGGTCGAGACCGCGCTGCGCGAGGTCGACCGTGGCTTGATCGAAGCGGCGCAGGCGATGGGCGCGACCACCGCGCAGATCGTGTTCAAGGTGCTGCTGCCGGAATCGCTGCCGGGCGTGGTCGCCGGGTTGACCATTACGTTCGTGTCGCTGGTCGGCTATTCGGCGATGGCCGGCGCGATCGGCGGCGGCGGGTTGGGCGACCTCGGCATCCGCTATGGGTATCAGCGTTTTCTGCCCGAAGTGATGTTGACGGTCGTGGTTATCCTGATCGTCTTCGTGCAACTGGTGCAGTCGTTCGGGGATTGGCTCGTGCGTCGGTTGAGCCATAAATAAACAAGGGTCATCGAAACCCGCTAACAGAGTCGGCAGATTCACAAAAGGACCATCATGCAACGTCGTTTCATTCTCAGACTCGCCGCGGCGCTCGTTGTCACATCAGGCGCTGCCACGTTATTCGCCACTGCCGCGCACGCCGAGGACACCATCAAGGTTGGCGTCACCGGCGGTCCCCACGCGCAGATCATGGAGGTCGTGAAGACCGTCGCGGCCAGGAACGGTCTGAACATCAAGATCGTCGAATTTTCAGACTACGTGCAGCCGAACGCGGCGCTCGCCGGCGGCGATCTGGATGCGAACAGCTACCAGCACGACCCTTACTTGCAGGCGCAAGTGAAGGATCGGGGCTACAAACTCATCCGCATTGCGGACACAGTCACGTACCCGATGGGCATCTATTCGAAGAAGATCAAGACGCTCACCGCACTGCAGCCAGGCGCAAAGATAGCAGTGCCGAACGATCCGACCAACGGCGGCCGGGCGCTTCTGCTGCTGCAAAAGCAGGGCTTGCTCAAGCTGCGCGCCGATGCAGGCCTGAAGGCGACGCCGCTGGATATCGTCGACAACCCGCGCAAGTTGAAGATCGTGGAACTCGATGCGGCGCAAATCCCGCGCTCGCTGAACGACGTGGACGCTGCCGCAATCAACACCAATTTTGCGATGGAGGCCGGTCTGAAGCCGAAGCAGGACGCGATCGCCATCGAAGACCCGAAAGGCCCCTACGTCAACATCATCGCGATCCGCGAAGCCGACCGCAACAAGCCGTGGGTCCCCAAGCTGGTCGCGGCCTATCATTCGCCGGAAGTGAAACAGTTTGTCGACAGCAAGTTCGGCGGGTCGGTCGTCACCGCCTGGTGAGTCGGCGGCCCTCGGACATCGCAAGCCAACACGGCCATGGCCCCGCGCAGACGTAGGGCATAACCCGGGGTTGTCACCCGGGATTTTTCGAGATTAAAATAGAACGATCGTTCGATATTGCCGTCACGCTGACGAGGAGCGATATCCTCCGGTAAAGCCGCCCGCGACAACCGGCTGCCAGAAGGGCAGTCGCTATAATGTCCGTTGGGTTGACGTATTCGTAATTTTGGAGCGTGTGCATGAAAATCCTGGTGCCAGTCAAAAGAGTGGTCGATTACAACGTGAAGGTCCGTGTGAAATCGGACGGCACGGGCGTCGACATTGCGAACGTGAAGATGTCGATGAATCCGTTCGACGAGATCGCGGTGGAAGAAGCGGTGCGTCTGCGCGAAGCGGGCGTGGCCACCGAGGTGATCGTCGTGTCGGCAGGCGTCGCGCAGGCGCAGGAAACGCTGCGTACGGCGCTCGCAATCGGTGCGGATCGCGCAATCCTGATCGAGTCCAATGAAGACCTGCAGCCGCTGGCGGTCGCCAAGCTGCTGAAGGCATTGGTCGACAAGGAACAGCCTTCGCTCGTGATTCTGGGCAAGCAGGCCATCGACGACGACTCGAACCAGACCGGCCAGATGCTCGCTGCGCTGGCCAATCTGCCGCAAGCAACCTTTGCATCGAAGGTGGTCGTGGCTGATGGGAAGGCCACTGTGTCACGCGAAGTGGATGGCGGCGCCGAGACGCTGTCACTCAAATTGCCCGCTGTCGTCACCACCGATCTGCGCCTGAATGAGCCGCGCTACGTGACGCTGCCCAACATCATGAAGGCGAAGAAAAAGCCGCTGGAAACGCTCAAGCCTGCGGACCTCGGCGTGGACGTCACGCCGCGCCTGAAGACGCTGAAAGTCGCCGAGCCGCCCAAGCGCTCGGCCGGTGTCAAGGTGCCGGACGTGAAGACGCTGGTCGAGAAACTGAAGACCGAAGCCAAGGTGCTTTAAAGAAAACGGCAACTATGTTGCATGGGACTGGAGTAAGCGCTAAAGCGCTAACTCCGTCGACACGGAGACGGACGACATGACGAATCTGGTAATAGCAGAACACGACAACGCGTCGATCAAGGCCGCGACGCTGAACACGATCGCAGCGGCGCAGAAGATCGGCGGTGACACACATGTGCTGGTGGCAGGTCACAACGCGCAAGCCGCGGCGGATGCAGCGGCGAAGATTGCAGGCGTTAGCAAAGTGCTGCTGGCCGACGCGCCGCAGCTCGAAGCGGGCCTTGCGGAAAACGTCGAAGCGACCGTGATCAAGATTGCGAAGGACTACACGCACATCCTCGCGCCGGCGACCGCCTACGGCAAAAACATCGCGCCGCGTATCGCCGCGAAGCTCGACGTCGCGCAGATTAGCGACATCACCGCCGTGGACTCCCCCGACACGTTCGAGCGTCCAATTTACGCGGGCAACGCGATCGCGACGGTGCAATCGGCTGATGCGATCAAGGTCATCACGGTGCGTTCGACCGGTTTCGATGCAGTCGCAGCCGAAGGCGGCAACGCATCGGTTGAAAAAATCGAAGCCGCGGCGGACGCCGGCCTCTCGCAGTTCGTGAGCCGCGAAGTGACGAAGCTGGACCGTCCGGAGCTAACGAGCGCGAAGGTCATCGTCTCGGGCGGCCGGGGTCTCGGCAACGGCGAGAACTACACCAAGGTGCTGGAGCCGCTGGCGGACAAGCTGAACGCAGCGTTGGGCGCATCGCGTGCCGCAGTCGATGCGGGCTTCGTGCCCAACGACTATCAGGTGGGCCAGACCGGCAAGATCGTCGCGCCGCAACTGTACGTGGCCGTCGGCATCTCGGGTGCAATCCAGCATCTGGCGGGGATGAAAGACTCGAAGGTGATCGTCGCAATCAACAAGGACCCCGAAGCACCGATTTTCAGCGTCGCTGACTACGGTCTGGTCGGCGACCTGTTCACGCTAGTGCCGGAACTCGTCAGCGAACTCGGTTAACAGCCGTAGCGCCGTAACGGTGCGCATAGGTGTCGGGCAGGAGCACAGAAGGGCGCAGGACCGAACGGGTCCAGCGCCCTTTTTTCATCCATAGAGGAGGAGAACGAAAATGAGCTATACGGCCCCGATCAAGGACATGCTGTTCGTGATGAAGGAACTGGCCGGTCTCGAAGAAATCGCGACGCTGCCCGGTTTCGAGGACGCCAACCTCGACACGGCTCAGGCCGTGCTCGGCGAGTCGGCGAAACTGTGCGGTGAGGTGCTCGCGCCGCTGAACGTCGAAGGCGATCGCAATCCGAGCAGCTGGAAGGACGGCGTCGTCACGGCGACGCCGGGCTTCAGGGAAGCATTTCGCCAGTTCGCCGAAGGCGGCTGGCAAGGCGTGCAGCATCCGACCGGCTACGACGGCCAAGGCCTGCCGAAGCTGATCGCCACAGCGTGTATCGAGATGCTCAACGCGTCCAACCTGTCGTTTGCATTGTGTCCGCTGCTGACCGACGGCGCGATCGAAGCGCTGCTGACCGCCGGCGGTGAAGCGCAAAAACAGATTTATGTGCCGAAGCTGATTTCCGGCGAGTGGACCGGCACGATGAACCTGACCGAGCCACAGGCCGGCTCCGATCTCGCGCTGGTGCGCACGCGCGCCGAACCACAAGGCGACGGCTCGTTCAAGCTATTCGGCACGAAAATTTTTATCACGTGGGGCGAGCACGACATGGCGAAGAACATCGCCCATCTCGTGCTGGCGCGCACGCCGAATGCGCCTGAAGGCGTGAAGGGCATTTCGCTTTTCATCGTGCCCAAGTTTCTCGTCAACGACGACGGTTCGCTCGGTGAGCGCAACGACGTGCATTGCGTATCGATCGAGCACAAGCTCGGCATCAAGGCGAGCCCGACCGCGGTGCTGCAGTTCGGCGACCACGGCGGTGCGATCGGTCATCTGATCGGCGAGGAAAATCGCGGTCTCGAATATATGTTCATCATGATGAATGCGGCGCGGTTCGCGGTGGGCATGCAGGGCGTCGGTCTCTCGGATCGCGCGTATCAGAAGGCGGTCGCCTATGCGAAAGATCGCGTGCAGAGCCGTCCAGTGGATGGCTCCGCGAAGCAGCCGGTCGCGATCATCCAGCATCCGGACGTGCGCCGCATGCTGTCGACGATGCGCAGCCTGACCGAGGCGTCGCGCGCGCTCGCGTATGTCGCGGCCTCGCATTGCGACTTCGCGCATCGTCATCCGGACGAGGCGACGCGCGCCGAGCATCAGGCGCTCTACGAATTCCTGGTGCCGATCGTGAAGGGCTGGAGCACGGAACTGTCGATCGACGTCGCGAGCCTGGGCGTGCAAGTGCATGGCGGGATGGGCTTCATCGAAGAAACCGGCGCCGCGCAGTATTACCGCGACGCGCGCATTCTGCCGATCTACGAAGGCACGACCGCGATTCAGGCCAATGACCTGATCGGCCGCAAGACCGTGCGCGACGACGGCAAGGTGGCGAAGTCGCTGCTGGCCGGCATCGCCGCAACGCTGGAGGCGCTTGGCTCTCAGCACGGGCCGGCCTTCGATTCGATGAAGAAGTACCTGGCGCAGGGCCATGGTTCGCTGAGCGCGGCGGTGGACTTCGTGCTCGCCAATACAAAGAGCGATCCGAATGCGGTGTTTGCGGGCAGCGTGCCGTATCTGAAGCTCGCGGGCGTCGTGCTGGGCGGCTGGCAGATGGCGCGTGCGCTGCTGGTCGCCGCTCAGAAGCGCGACGAAGATCCGTCGTTCTACGGCGCGAAGATCGCGACCGCGCAGTTCTATGCGGAGCATGTGCTGCCGCAGGCGTCGGCGTTCGAAGCGTCGATTGTCACGGCGAAGGGCGGCGCGAGCGTGCTGGCATTGTCGGCAGATCAGTTTTGATGCAACGCCCGCGGCTTGCCGCTTCGGCGTAAAAGCAAACGGCGCCTCCTGTGAAGTGAGGCGCCGTTTTTCATGCTCGCGTGAGATTCGAGCGCAGCTTGCGCAACTTACCGGCTTGCCATGGGCATCGCGCCCGGCGCCAGGTCTCAGGCATAAGCCGGGCGATGCACACCGCCGGTCTCGCCGAGATAGCGATGCACCGACAGGTCATCCGCCTTGATGGCAGGCTGTTTGCCCGACATCACGTCGGCCAGCAACTGGCCCGAGCCGCACGACATGGTCCAGCCGAGCGTGCCGTGGCCCGTGTTCAGGAACAGGTTCGCGACCGGCGTGCGCCCGACGATCGGCGTGCCGTCGGGCGTCATCGGCCGCAGACCGGTCCAGAACGTGGCCTTCGACGTGTCGCCGCCGCCCGGGAACAGATCGTTCACGCACATTTCCAGCGTGGCGCGGCGCGCCTCGCGCAGCGACTTGTCGAAGCCGACGATCTCGGCCATTCCGCCGACCCGGATCCGGTTGTCGAAGCGCGTGATCGCGATCTTGTAGGTTTCGTCGAGCACCGTGGACACCGGAGCTGCGGCCGAGTCGACGATCGGCGCAGTGATCGAATAGCCTTTGAGCGGATAGACCGGGATTTTCACCAGACCCGCCAGAAATTGCGTGGAGTACGAACCGAGCGCGACGACGAACGAGTCCGCGCGCACGAGTTCGCCGCCGCATTGCACGCCGGCGACGCGGTCGCCGGACATCATGAGCGCGTCGATCGGCGTGTTGTAGCGGAACTTGACGCCCAGTTGCCCGGCCAGCGTCGCGAGGCCCGTGGTGAACATCTGGCAGTCGCCGGTTTCGTCGCCCGGCAGCCGCAACCCGCCGGTCAGCTTGTGCGACACCGCCGCGAGCGCCGGCTCAGCCTGCGCGAGTTCCGTGGCGGACAGCAGTTCATACGGCACGTTTGCGTCTTCGAGCACGGCAATATCTTTCGCGGCGCCGTCGAACTGCTGCTGCGTACGGAACACCTGCAGTGTCCCGCCCGTGCGGCCTTCGTACTGAAGGCCGGTGTCCGCGCGCAACGCCTGCAGGCAGTCGCGACTGTATTCGGCGAGGCGCACCATGCGTCCCTTGTTCACCGCGTAGCGCGCCGACGTGCAGTTCTGCAGCATCTGCCACATCCATTGCAGCTGGAACTGCGTGCCGTCGAGACGGATTGCGAGCGGTGCATGTTTCTGGAACATCCATTTGACGGCCTTCAGCGGCACGCCGGGCGCGGCCCACGGCGACGCGTAGCCCGGCGATATCTGACCGGCGTTGGCGAAACTGGTTTCGAGCGCAGGGCCGGCCTCGCGGTCGATCACGGTCACTTCATGACCGGCGCGCGCGAGGTAATACGCAGTCGTCACCCCGACGACGCCACTGCCCAAAACGACGACTCGCATAGTTGCTCCAGCAGATCCAGAAGAGATAGGAGGGCGGGGCGCTCATCGATTTGCTCGAATTCAATCGATTCACGAGGTAAAACGCCGATCGCCCAGTGTTAACCGCTATACTATTGCCAGTAAGGCAGGTTTTGTTATCGTAGTTGTTGAATTTTTAGCGGAAACACCATGCGTACACAGCGCCAACCCGTGCGAGCCCTCGATAAACTCGATCACAACATCTTGCGGCTTCTGCAGCAGGACGGCCGGATGGCCATGAAGGACCTGGCCGAGCAGGTCGGGCTGTCGGTGACGCCGTGCATCGAGCGGGTCAAACGGATGGAGCGCGACGGCGTGATCACCGGCTACTACGCGCGGGTGAACCCGGCCGAACTCGGGGCGGCGTTGCTGGTATTCGTCGAGATCACGCTCGATCACAAGAGCGGCAACATGTTCGACCAGTTCCGGCGCGAAGTGCAGAAGATCCCCGAGGTGCTGGAATGCCATCTTGTATCAGGCGATTTCGACTACCTGATCAAGGCGCGCATCGGCGAGATGGCCGACTACCGGAAGCTGCTTGGCGACATCCTTTTGCAATTGCCGGGCGCGGTGCAGTCCAAGAGTTACGTGGTGATGGAAGAAATCAAGGAGACCCTGACAATCGCCGTGGGCGGATAGGGGGTCAACGGGGCAGCCGCATACGGCGCTCGACAAACGGCGAAAACACTGTATATTTATACAGGTATTGCGCGCCTGTTGTTTCGTTTGTGGTATTCAGCCGTGGCCAACTCCGACACCCGAACCGCTCGAGAATTTCCGATCGCGCCGCCTGCGCCTCGCAAGGGGCGTGGTGCCGTCACGAACCTGCAAGGCCGCTACGAGGTCGACCAGCGCGAACCAGCGGACGACGGCTGGCTGCCTCTCGCCCACGAAGGCGGGGAGGAGCCCAAGGCACTGCGCACGCAGGTCTTTGAGGAACGCGCGAAGAGCATCCTCACGCGCAATGCGTCGCCGGACATTCCGTTCAGTGTGTCGCTGAATCCGTACCGCGGCTGCGAGCATGGCTGCATCTATTGCTTCGCGCGGCCCACGCATAGCTATCTCGGGCTGTCTCCGGGGCTCGACTTCGAAAGCCGGATCTACGCGAAGATCAACGCGCCGGAACTGCTCGAGCGGGAGTTGTCGAAGAAAACCTATGTGCCCGAACCGATCGCGCTGGGCGTCAACACGGACGCGTGGCAGCCCGCCGAACGCGATTTGCGCCTCACGCGTCGGGTAATCGAGGTGCTCAGCGAGCGCAACCATCCGTTTGCGGCGATCACCAAATCGTCACTGATCGAGCGCGATATAGATCTGCTCGCTCCGATGGCGGCGCGCGGGCAATTCATGGCGGCCATCACCATCACGACGCTGGACGCCGACATCGCGCGCACGCTCGAACCGCGCGCGGCCACGCCGTCGCGGCGGCTGCGCACTATTCGCACATTGAGCGAGGCGGGCATTCCGGTCGGCGTCAGCGTTGCCCCGGTGATCCCGTTCGTCACCGAGCCTGACATGGAGCGCGTGCTTGAAGCGTGCGCGCAAGCCGGTGCGAGCAATGCGAGCTATATCGTGCTGCGTCTGCCGTGGGAAGTCGCGCCGCTATTTAAGGACTGGCTCAGCGCGCATTTTCCCGATCGCGCCGCGCGGGTGATGAGTCGCGTGCACGACATGCGAGGCGGCAAAGACTACGATTCGTCGTTCGCCACGCGAATGAAAGGCGAGGGCTTATGGGCCGATCTGCTCAGGCAGCGATTCCATCACGCCGTGCGCCGCTTGGGCCTGAACCGGCGCGATCGCGGCATTCTCGATATGTCGCACTTTCGTCGGGGCGAGCCGTCGCACGCCGAACAACCGCTGCCCGTGAATCCGCAACTGAAGCTCTTCTAACGCGCTGCGGGGCCCGTCATTGCGAGATCGTTTTGGCCGCTTCCACCTGACTTTCGAAGTAGGTTTGAAACGATAAGGCGAGGCCGGTCATCAGCACAAATGCGCCGATAAACAGCGAAAAGATCACGACAAAAATGACAGTCCAGCCCGAGCGGCTTCTGCGTTGCGTGTGCGCATTGAACTGGGCGTCCCATTTTTCATCGGGACGCAGTCCGTAGACGATCGCGGCGAGAAACGCGGAAAGCACTGAAACAGCGCCGAAAAAAGCCAGCACCCAGCCGAGGATCGAAGCGCGCTCGCTTGCCACCAGCAGCATGACGCCGGGGATGCCCATTAGCGTGCCGAGCACATGAGCCCAGCCGTAGGGATCACGTTTGCCGAACAGGTAGAAGCGGTGCGCGCCGAGGCTGCCCACCAGGAACGCCAGCGCGGCGGTAAGCGTCTTGGATCGGAAGCGCGGGGAAATCGAAGCTGCGGTGGACATGTGGACGTGGGCGAAGTGACAGGCGGTCGAAAGGAGCGGCGCGCCGTACGGCTGCGGACCGACGGGCATTCTACGCCGGCCGCATGCTGAGGGTCACTTGCGGAATGCGCGTGCTGCGAAGTTCAGAGTGACCCGAATGCAGTGCGTTGCGGGCAACCGCGGCGGGCTGGCGGCGCGCAATGATCCCGGCCAGCCGCCTGGAATCGGTAGCGCGCCGGGCGCGAGACCGCCATCGCACGCACCTGTGAATGTCATGGCGCTGAATACGTCACGCGATAGATGGCGCCAGCGTAGTCGTCGCTGATCAGCAGGGAGCCGTCGGGCAGCGGCAGCACGTCGGCGGGGCGTCCCCAGACGGTTTCGCCCGGCTGCAGCCAGCCTTCGGCAAACACTTGCTGGCGCGCGTGGTTGCCGTCCGGGTCGGTAATCACCCGCACCACGCGGTAGCCGACTTTGGTGCTGCGATTCCACGACCCATGCTCGGCAAGGAAAACGTTGTTCCGGTATTCCGGCGGAAACATCGAGCCGGTATAAAACCGCATGCCGAGCGCGGCGACATGCGCACCCAGCTGCACGACCGGCGGCGTGAATGAGCTGCACGGATGGTCCTTGCCGAATTGCGGGTCGGGCGTGTCGCCGCCGTGACAATAGGGAAAGCCGAAGTCCATCCCGGCGTGCGGCGCGCGGTTGAGCTTGTCGCTCGGCACATTGTCGCCCATCACGTCGCGACCGTTGTCGGTGAACCACAGTTCGTGCGTCGTCGGATGCCATGCAAATCCCACCGTGTTGCGCACGCCGCGCGCCACGACTTCGCGGTGGTTGCCGTCGGGGTCCATCCGGCCAATCATCGCGAAGCGGTCGCGGTCTTTCAGGCAGACGTTGCAGGGTGCGCCTTGCGGTACATAGAGCTTGCCGTCAGGGCCGAAGGCGATGAACTTCCAGCCGTGTTGCGTTTCGCTGGGCAGCGTGTCGATGACCACTGCGGGTTTGGGCGGATCGTTCAGATGCGTGTCGATCGCGTGGAAGCGTAGAATCTTCGATACCGCGGACACATATAAAGCGCCGTCGCGCCATGCCACACCGGCTGGGGATTCCAGACCCGAAGCAATGACGTGACGGCGCGTCGCGCGCCCGTTTTGCAGTTCCAGCGCATAGACGTGTCCGTCGATGCTGCCTACATAAAGAATATCGTTCGGCGAGAGCGTCATTTCCCGTGCGCTCGGCACTGCGTCCGACAAAACCTCGATGTGAAAGCCGGTCGGCAGCTTGATGCGCTCGATTGGGAGCGCGGCAACCGCCGACAGCGCCTCGCCGGCCAGCAACACGGCCGCAGCAAAGTGCAGTGCACAGCGGCGCAAGCTGCGCGCGAAGCGGGTAAGCCACGTAGATGGGAGAAGAAAAGCGGGCAAAAAAGCAGTCGGCGGCGGCAGTTTCACGGGCGCTCCATCAGGTGAATGCGGAGTTCTAGTGGGGTGCTGAGCCCTTTTGCGGCCGGCCGGCGAGGGCAGGTGGCTCAGTTTGTCCGGGTAAGTGTTTGTTATGGCGTCGGTTTCCCGCTATAATCGCGTGTTTCAGTCGTTCCGAACCCCGGTTTTCAAGGATTCTAGTATGGTCATCATCCGCTTGGCTCGTGGCGGCTCCAAGAAGCGCCCGTTCTATAACATCGTCGCAACCGATTCCCGTAGCCGCCGTGACGGCCGCTTCATCGAGCGCGTTGGTTTCTACAATCCGGTCGCGACGAAGGGTGAATCCCTGCGCATCGCTCAAGATCGCCTGACGTACTGGCAAGGTGTTGGCGCGCAACTGTCGCCGACCGTCGAGCGTCTCGTGAAGGAAGCGCGGAAGGCGCAGCCGGCTGCTTAATGGTAGCTCGCATGCGTATCGTCGCCGGTACGGCCGGCGGCTCGCGCAGCTTGCGTGAGCAGTCCGATGCGCTAGTCGTTTCACCGAAGCAGGTTTTACGGAAGCAAACGTCGAAGCCGGCAGCGAGGTTTTCTCCGAGGTTTTCTCATGTCCGAGCGTGACTCCCGCAGTTCAGGGCGCGTGCAGGCAAAAGCGGCAGCTTCGCGCGCGAAGGCGTCTGGTCAGGCGCCGTTTGGTGCATTCGTGCGCAAGCCGGTCCAGGGGGCAGAAGGCGGGGCGCAAGCCCAGGTCGTAGAGACTACTCGTTCCACTGCAGCAGAAATGCGCGTGGAAACGCTGGAAAGCTGGCCGGCGGATGCGGTGGAGGTCGGTGCAATCGTCGACGCTTACGGCCTCAAAGGCTGGGTCAAGGTGGCCGCGCATGCGGATGCCGGACATGGCGGCGACGCTTTGCTGAGCGCCAAGCGCTGGTGGCTGCTAAAAGGCCAGGAGCGCAAGTCCGCGCCGTCATTGCAGGCAAAAATGCATAGCGACAGTGTGGTTGCCCAGCTGGGCGGCGTCACTGACCGCGACACGGCCCTCGCACTGCGCGGCTCGCGCATCTACATCAGCCGCGGCGAATTTCCGGTCCTCGAAGCCGACGAATTCTACTGGGTCGACCTGCTCGGCCTGGACGTGGTGAACGTGGCCGGAGTCCATCTCGGCAAGGTCGCAGACTTGATCGACAACGGTGCGCATTCGGTGTTGCGCATCGAATATCCGGCTACGGACAAAAACGGCAAGCCGGTCGCGGGCGAGCGTTTGATCCCGTTCGTCGGCGTTTTTGTCAAAACGGTGGACCAGGCGGCGAAGCAGATCATCGTCGACTGGGAAGCCGATTACTGAAATCATTCGCTGAATGGAGAGAGCGATGCAGTTCGATGTCGTGACGCTCTTTCCAGAAATGTTCCGCGCGCTGACCGACTGGGGTATCACCAGCCGGGCCGCGAAGCAGCAGCGATATACGTTGCGTACGTGGAATCCGCGCGATTTCACCACCGACAACTACCGCACGATCGACGACCGCCCTTACGGCGGCGGACCCGGCATGGTGATGCTGGCAAAGCCACTGGAAGATGCGATCGGCGCGGCGAAAGCGGCGCAGGCGGAGCAGGGCATCGGCGCGTCGCGGGTCGTCATGATGTCGCCGCAGGGCGCTACGCTGAATCACGAACGGGTCATGCACTTCACCGCCGAGCCCGGTCTGATCCTGTTGTGCGGGCGCTAT
Organism: Paraburkholderia suaedae; assembly: GCF_040812055.1. Classification (NCBI taxonomy): domain Bacteria; kingdom Pseudomonadati; phylum Pseudomonadota; class Betaproteobacteria; order Burkholderiales; family Burkholderiaceae; genus Paraburkholderia; species Paraburkholderia suaedae. Next base: position 215,537 of record NZ_JBFOAH010000002.1, read on the forward strand.
GAAGCGATCGATCAGCGCTTGCTCGATCGTGTCGTCGACGAAGAGGTCAGCCTCGGCGACTTCGTGCTGTCGGGTGGTGAATTGCCTGCGATGGCGTTGATGGATGCAGTCGTGCGCCAACTGCCCGGCGTGCTGAACGACTCGCAGTCGGCGGTGCAGGACAGCTTTGTCGACGTGCTGCTCGATTGTCCGCATTACACGCGTCCCGAGGAATACAACGGCGTGCGGGTGCCCGATGTGCTGCTCGGCGGCCATCACGCGGAAATCGAAACATGGCGTCGGCGCGAAGCGCTGCGCAACACGTTGAAGAAGCGGCCGGATCTGATCGTGAAGGCCAGAAAAAACAAGATGTTGAGCCGTGCCGACGAGGCATGGCTCGCGAGTCTCGCGAAGGAAGAATCGAAGGCTTAAGGCCGTCGCTCTTTCGAGCGGACACCAGGCGGCGCCGTACATGCGTGTTAGGCGCCAGATGTGAACCCATCCTCTATCGGGGCCGTAGCCAAGCGCAGCAAAGTGAGCGCGAGGCAGGTACGAACGCCGACAAGATGGATCCAGGAGTCAGTAATGAATCTGATTGCAAAACTTGAGCAGGAAGAAATCGCGCGCGCCCTCGGCGAGAAGACCATCCCCGACTTCGCTCCGGGCGACACGGTGATCGTCAGCGTGAACGTGGTCGAAGGTACGCGTAAGCGTGTTCAGGCTTACGAAGGCGTCGTGATCGCCAAGCGTAACCGTGGCCTGAATTCGTCGTTCATCGTCCGTAAGATTTCCTCGGGCGAAGGCGTCGAGCGTACGTTCCAGACGTACTCGCCGCTGCTGGCGAGCATCGTCGTGAAGCGTCGCGGCGACGTGCGTCGTGCGAAGCTGTACTACTTGCGCGAACGTTCGGGCAAGTCGGCCCGGATCAAGGAAAAGCTGGTCTCGAAAGACCGCGCTGCTTCCCAGGCGTAAATGCTGTAAGAAAAAGCACCCCTCGCGGGTGCTTTTTTGTTTGCCAGGTCAAAATAGCGCTACGTCCCGTATCCGCTTATTAGAGAGACCCGTTTGACCCGCCCCATCTTTGAGCCTGAAACACTCCCGGTCGAAGCAACTGGCGCCCATCTACCGCCGGTGGCCGGCGAGCGCCTCACACCTGATGGCCTGCGCGCACGTTTCGAGCAGCGCCTTGCCTGGACGACGGAACCTGTCGTCGAACCACAATGGCGCAAGACCTCGGGCGATCCGCGCGTTGCGGCAGTGCTGGTGCCGCTGGTGGTCCGCGAGCCCGGACTGACCGTGCTGCTCACGCAGCGCGCCGATCATCTGAACGATCATGCCGGCCAGGTGAGTTTTCCCGGCGGCCGCCACGAACCCTTCGATGCCGACGCCATCGCCACCGCGCTGCGCGAAGCACAGGAAGAGGTCGGCCTCGCGCCGTCGCGCGTGGAAATTCTGGGTGCGTTGCCCGATTACCTGACTGGCACCGGCTTTTGCGTGACGCCGGTGATCGGTCTCGTGCATCCGCCATTCGCATTGAAGATGGATCGGCTGGAAGTGGCCGAAGTGTTCGAAGTGCCGCTTGCTTTTTTGATGGACCCGGCGAATCACGAGGAGCGCGTGTTCCGTTTCGAGGGCGGCGAGCGCCGCTTTTTCGCGATGCCGTATCCGCGCAGTCAGTCGGCGGGAGCTCATGGGCAGGGCGTCAGCGAAGTCGGCGGGCACCATTTCATCTGGGGCGCCACGGCGGCGATGCTGCGCAACCTGTATCGCTTCCTCGCGGCATAAAGCGCGCTAGGCCCTGCGGGCGCGCGCTCTTTGTCAATGTCTGCGCTCAGACCAATCCGACCCTGTGCTATCGTTGTAAAACAATCCTAAAACTTAAAAAGCACGGCGTATCGCATGACTTTTTTCTCCGTATTGCTGGCTCTGATCATTGAACAGGTACGCGCGCTGTCACCGAACAACCCGGTGTCCGCGTTGCTTCAATACCATGCGGAGTCGGCGGCGCACGGATTCGACGCCGGCAAGGCCAAGCACGGGCTGCTCGCATGGCTCGTGGTGGTGGTGCCCTGGACGCTGGCGGTCGCGCTCGTCTACTACGTGCTGTATCACATTCACTTTGCGCTGGCATTCTTGTGGAACGTCGCGGTGCTGTACTTCACGCTCGGCTTTCGCCAGTTCAGCCACTATTTCACGGATATCCACCTCGCGTTGAATAACGACGATGTGCCGCGCGCGCGCGAAATTCTGTATGAATGGACCGGGCTCGATACCGTCGATATGCCCGTCAGCGAGATCGTCCGTCATACACTGATTCACGCGGTGGTCGCTTCGCATCGCCACGTCTTCGGTGTGTTCTTCTGGTTTTTGATTCCCGTTGGGCCGGCGGGCGCGGTGCTTTACCGAATCGCCGAATACCTCGCGCGCGCATGGGCGCGTCCCGCAGATGACCGCACTGCCGCGTTTTCCAGCTTCGCGCAGCGCGCGTTCTTCGTGATCGACTGGGTGCCGGCGCGGTTGACGTCGATGGGCTTTGCCATCGTCGGCAATTTCGAAGACGCGATTTATGCCTGGCGCAATCATGCGCGGCAGTGGCCCGATACGAACGACGGCGTGCTGCTGGCCGCCGGAAGCGGCGCACTGGGCGCGCGTCTGAGCGGCCCGCTTGCCGAACCGTCGAGCCTCGACGCGCTCGTCACCGGCGACGGTGGCCCGATGCAGGTTGGCGACGACTGCACGCCGCGCACGCTGCAATCGGCGGTGGGTCTGGTGTGGCGCGCGGTGGTGCTGTGGATGATTCTGCTGTTGATGCTGACCATTGCGGTGTGGCTGGCTTGAGAGGAGCCCGGTAGCCGACCCAAGCCTTGCGCATCCGTGCCGCCTGCCTCACCCATCCAACGGATCGCGCGCGGTGCCACATTGCCAGCACACCGTGAATTGCGCTTCGAGCGTCTCTCCGCACTGACGGCATCGCCAGTCGGGCGAGCCCGCCACCGGTCCGTGCGCAGCCGCATCGATCAAGCGCCGGGCCATCGCCTCGTCGCGTTCATCGGCGAGCCATAGCTCGGGCGCGCACTGATCCGCCGGAATGTCGCCCAGGGCGCCGTTCAGATAGCGGTTGTGCAGCTCGCAGCGAATTCCCGCGGTCTCCAGCACATTGACCCAATGCTGTCCGGTGATCAGGTTCGGCGCGCGCATCAGTTTCATGTCAGCGCACGATCTGGCTGGCTTCGTGTACGAGCTGCGCGTACAGCGCGTGCCGTTCGCGGCGAATGCGGCCATCGGCGACTGCTTCGAGAATCGCGCAACCCGGCTCGTGCAAGTGATGGCAGTTGTAGAAGCGGCAGTTCGCTAACAGCGGCCGGAACTCGACAAACGCGCGTTCGAGCCGGCCTTCGGTCAGATGATGCAGGCCGAATTCCTGGAAGCCGGGCGAGTCGATCAGCGCGCCGCCGGCGCCGCTGCCCTCGACGTTCGGCAATGGATAGAGCCGCGTAAAAGTGGTGGTATGACGCCCGCTATTGAGCGCGGTCGAGATCTCGCGCGTGGCGACCTCGGCGTCCGGAATCAGCAGGTTCACGAGCGTCGACTTGCCCATTCCTGACTGTCCCAGCAGCAGCGTCGAATGACTGTGCAAATGTTCGCTCAAAACCTGACGAGCGGCCTCGGGCTGCATTTTGATCGACACCTCGACCACGGTATAGCCCAACGCGCGATACGGCTCGAGCCTTCTGCGGGCGCCCTCGAGCGCAGCGGTCATGTCGATCTTGTTCAGCACGATCAACGGCTTGAGTTCGTTCGCTTGCGCGGCGACCAGCGCGCGGCCGAGCAGATCTTCGCTGAAATGCGGTTGGGTGGCGAGCACGATCAACAGTTGATCGAGGTTGGCGGCGAACAGTTTGGACTTGTACTGATCCGAGCGATACAGCAGATTGCGCCGCTCGCCAATCTCGACGATCACGCCCTGGTCGGCGGAAGTCGGCTCGTAAATCACGCGATCTCCGACCGCCACCTCGCTGCGCTTGCCGCGCGGGAAGCACTGGAGCATCGGGCCGCCGTCTTCGGGCGCCACGAGATAGTGGCGGCCATGCGCGGCCACCACGAGGCCGCCGATGCGCGGGCTGGACGGCGCGCGCGGCGCTTTCGGGGAGCGGCCGCTCATGCGTGCCGCAGCAGACGGTCGATCCGCTGCGACGCCGGCGGATGCGAGTAATAGAACGCGGTGTAAAGCGGATCGGGCGTCAGCGTCGACGCGTTGTCCTCGTAAAGCTTGACCAGCGCGTTGACGAGGTCTTGCGCATCGGTCTGCGTCGCGGCAAAGGCGTCGGCTTCGAACTCGTGCTTGCGCGAGCTGAGGCTGCCGAGCGGCGTGACGAAGAACAGGAACACCGGCACCGCGAGGAAGAACAGCACGAGCGCGAGGCCCTCGTTGCCACCCAGCAGCGACGGCCGCACGCCCAGTCCCTCGTAGAACCACACGCACTGCGACAGCCAGCCGAGCAGCGCCAGCATCGCGAGGCTGATCGCAAACGTGACGAGCATCCGCTTGATCACATGACGGCGCTTGAAGTGCCCGAGCTCATGCGCGAGCACGGCCTCGATTTCGCTGCCCGACAGGCGCGCGATCAGCGTGTCGAAGAACACGATCCGCTTGGCCGCGCCGAAGCCGGTGAAGTACGCATTGCCATGCGCCGAACGGCGGCTGCCGTCCATCACGAACAGGCCCTTGGCCGCGAACCCGCAGCGTTGCATCAGCGCTTCGATACGGCTTTTCAGCGCTTCGTCCTTGAGCGGTTCGAACTTGTTGAAGAGCGGTGCGATGAACGACGGATACAGCACCAGCACGAGCATCTGGAACACCACCCAGACGATCCACGTCCACAGCCACCACAGGTCGCCCGCCTGTTTCATCAGCCACAGCACGACGAACAGCAGCGGCAGGCCGAACGCGGCCCCGAGCAGCGTGCCCTTGATGCGATCCAGCCAGAAGATGCGCCTCGACATCCGGTTGAAACCGAAGCGCTGTTCGATCACGAACTGCCGGTAATAATCGAACGGCAGGTCGATCACACCAGTGATCGCGATCACCGCTACGATCAGCGCGATCTGCCCGACGTAACCGCGGCCGAGCCAGTCGGAGATCGCCAGGTCGAGCGCCTGGACGCCGCCGAGCAGCGTGAGACCGATCAGCAGCGCCGCGCCGACGAGGATCTCGATCATCGTGAGGCGGGTGCGCTCGATGGTGTAGTCGGCGGCGCGTTGATGCGCGGTCAGTGCAATGGTGCCGGCGAACTGGCTCGGCACCTGTTCGCGATGGGCGGCGACGAAGCGGATTTGCCGCGACGCGAGCCAGAGTTTGGTGCCGACCATCGCCACGACGGCGACGGCGAACAGAACGGTGAAGTACAGGCTGAGCATCCGGGGATTCCGTGGTATCTATGCGAGAATTATAGGGTTCTTCCCGCCTCGCGGCGGGGTGACGTGGGCAAAGCCGCCGCTATCGGTCCAGAGCGACTCGAGCGGCTCGCGCCCATCCGCTCAAACCGATCTCAAACGAACAACCGCCGCGGCAGCGCGCTTGCACGGAAGCCGTCTGCCAGGCCATCAGGGCTGCCTTCATGACCGACATCCTCGCATTCACCGAACGTCCGCCGCTTCAGCGCAGCGACATGAATCTCGTCTGGCTGGACATGGAGATGACCGGGCTCGAACCCGACTCCGACCGGATCATCGAAATCGCGGTGGTGGTGACGAATTCGACGCTCGACAGGATGGTCGAAGGTCCGGTGCTGGCCATTCACCAGAGCGACGACACCCTCGGCAAGATGGATCAGTGGAACCAGAACACCCATGGGCGTTCCGGGCTCATCGACCGCGTGAAGGCGTCGACTGTCAGCGAGGCCGATGCCACCGGGCTGATTCGCGATTTCCTCGCGCAGTACGTGCCGCCCGGCAAGTCGCCGATGTGCGGCAACTCGATCTGCCAGGATCGCCGCTTCATGGCGCGCTGGATGCCGGATCTCGAGCGCTTCTTCCATTACCGCAATCTCGACGTCAGCACGCTCAAGGAACTGTGCCGCCGCTGGCAGCCGGCCATCTACAAAGGTTTCCAGAAGCGCGCAATGCACACCGCGCTGGCCGACATCCACGAATCGATCGACGAACTGAAGTACTACCGCGAGCACTTCCTGATTCCGTCGGCGCCGTACGCATCCGCCGACGCCGAGTAAGCGCTAGGCAGGCCGCGGCGCGCGCACTGCGTTCTTCGGCCGGAACGCCTTCACTACGTCGGCGTTCGTTTCCACATACGGGCCGCCGATCAGGTCGATGCAGTAAGGCACCGCCGCGAAAATGCCGGGCACCTTCAGCGTGCCGGGCGTGCCGCCTGCGTCCGTATCGTGCAGGCCTTCCAGCGTTTCCCTGATCGACTTCGGCTGACCCGGCAAATTGATGATCAGCGCCGCGTGATCCGCGGTTTCGCGGATCACCGCAACCTGGCGCGACAGGATCGCGGTCGGCACGAAGTTCAGGCTGATATGCCGCATCTGCTCGCCGAAACCGGGCATCTCCTTGGTCGCGACCGCGAGCGTTGCCTCGGGCGTCACGTCACGGCGCGACGGACCGGTGCCGCCAGTGGTCAGCACCAGATCGCAGCCGGCCTGATCGACCAGTTCGACGAGCGTCGCAGAGATGGTTGGCGCGTCGTCCTGAATCAGCCGCGTGAGCACCTGCCACGGCGAGCTCAATGCCGCACCCAGCCATTCCTGCAAGGCCGGAATGCCTTTGTCCTCGTACACGCCGCTCGACGCACGGTCGCTGATCGACACGAGGCCGATCACGATCTCGTCCGGGTGCCGGCGAATGGCCTTACTCGTCGCGCTCGTCATCGTCGTCTTCCGGGGCTTCGTCGTCGGAATCGTTCTGCGCGGATGGGCCGTCCGCGTTCTTGATCCACTGGAAAAGCTCGCGGAAATAGCGCGGCGGCCTGCTTTGCTGCGCTTCCTGACGAGCGTTGCGGATCAGCGTACGGCCCTCCTGCGGATCGGCATTGGGGTGCTGGCGGATGAACTCGGTCAGCGCCGCGTCGTCGGCGAGCAGCTTCTCGCGAGTGCGCTCGATCCAGTGGAGCCTGGCCGTCTCCGCCTTGTTGACGCCGTTGTATGTGTCGAGCGCGGTGCGCAGCGCGGCGGTTTCCTCGTCGAGCAGCGAGCGCATGACGCGGCCGACATATTGCACCTGGCGGCGCTTGCCTTCGTGGTCGGTAATGCGGCGCGCATCGCGTACGGCGTCGTCGAGCTTTTCTGGCATCGGCATGCGCTTGAGCGCGTCCTTGGGCAGCGCGATCAGCGCCGCGCCCAGCTCCTGCAGCTCGTGCATGTCGCGCTTGAGCTGGGACTTGCTGGGACGGTCGTAGCCGTTTTCGTCGACTTCCGGCGCGGCGGATTCGATGGGTTGAATGCGGGTTTTGCGTGTCATGCCAGTATTGTAGCTTGCCGCGCCGGGCGCGCCCGCGCGGGCGTCGCGCCGCACGTATCGCGCGTGGCGAACGGGTGTATTGCGAGGCGCGGCGCGAGGGACGTACGCGGGCGATCAGCACATCACCCGTGGACAAGCGGCGCAGCAATGCACAACAAATACATCGGCAAAAACGCGGCACACACCGCGACTCGCAGCCACACACGCAAGCCTTCGCGATTGCCAGGTACGGCGACGCGTACCTTGCTATGATCGCGGGATGCGTAAACGACCCCGCCCGTGCTCAAGCACGAACGCGGCAAGTGCGAACACCCACGGCCGCTCGGCCCCGAACAGGACGGCAACGACAATGGCAGCAGACATGGACGTCAAGCAGCGCTTTTTTCCGCATACCCAGGATGAACTGAAGGAAATCGCCTCGGACATCCTTCGTCACGCAAAGTCGCTCGGCGGCACCGACGCCGCTACGGAAATCTCCGAGGGCGACGGCCTGTCCGTGTCCGTGCGGCGCGGCGAAGTGGAGACGATCGAACACAATCGCGACAAGATGGTCGGCGTGACGGTCTTCATCGGCAACAAGCGCGGCAATGCGAGCACCTCCGACTTCTCGTCACAAGCTTTGAAGGACACGGTCGCGGCGGCCTACAACATCGCACGCTTCACCGCGGAAGACGACTGCGCCGGCCTTGCCGAAGCCGAGCTGCTCGAAACTGCGCCGCGCGACCTCGATCTCTATCACCCGTGGAATATGTCCGCCGACGAAGCGGTCGAGATCGCCCGCCGCGCGGAAGATGCCGCGTTCGCGACCGACCCGCAGATCAAGAACTCGGAAGGCGCGAGCGTGTCGGCGCAGCACTCGCAATTCATGCTGGCCACTTCGCGAGGCTTTCTCGCGGGCTATCCGTACTCGCGCCACTACATCGCGTGCGCGCCGATCGCCGGCAGTGGCCGCAACATGCAGCGCGACGACTGGTACACGTCGACCCGCAGCGCGTCCGACCTGGCCGACCCCGAAGCAGTGGGCCGCTACGCAGCGCAACGCGCGCTCGCGCGCATCGGCGCGCGCGGTCTGGACACACGCAGGGTGCCGGTGCTGTTCGAAGCGCCGCTCGCCGCCGGACTGCTCGGCGCGTTCGTGCAAGCCACGAGCGGCGGCGCGCTGTATCGCAAGACCTCGTTTCTCGTCGACAGTCTCGGCAAGCCGGTGTTCGCGCCGCATGTGCAGATCGTCGAAGATCCACACGTGGTCCGCGCAATGGGCAGCGCGCCGTTCGACGAAGAAGGCGTGCGCACCCGGCAGCGTTCGGTGGTAAAGGACGGTGTGGTGGAAGGCTACTTCCTGTCCACCTATTCCGCGCGCAAGCTCGGCATGCAGACCACCGGCAACGCGGGCGGCTCGCATAATCTGTCGTTTCGCAGCTCGAACACGCGCCCGGAAGACGACTTCGAAGCGATGCTGAAGAAACTCGGCACCGGCTTGCTGCTGACCGAACTGATGGGACAGGGCGTGAACTACGTGACGGGCGATTACTCGCGCGGCGCGTCGGGCTTCTGGGTCGAGAACGGCAAGATCCAGTATCCGGTCGAGGAGATCACCGTGGCGAGCACGCTGCAGGAGATGTTCCGCCGTATCGTCGCGATCGGCGCGGACACAATCACGCGCGGCACGAAGCAGACCGGCTCGGTGCTGATCGAACGGATGACGATTGCGGGGCAGTAGGCGCCTTCACCGCGTTCCGGCGGTCCAATTAAAGGCGCCACGCGATGTCTGAACTGTGCACCCCACATCGTCCGACGCGTGCCCAACTGCTGGGTGCATTTCAAATCTGCGTGGCGTTCGCGTTTATTGCGCGTGACCCGTTAAGCGTTGCGTGGTTCCGCACCCTTGCGCTTGTACGTGACGAACGCATAGTCGAAGTCATTGGGCGCATGCGCACGATGCGTCTCGTGCGCGACTTCTTCCCACTCGTTGTCATCGAGCTCGGGAAACGTGGCATCGCCGTCGAAGTCCGCGGAAATCTCCGTGACGATCAGCTTGTCCGCGAGGCGGAGGCCTTCCTCGTACAGCTGCGCGCCACCGATCAGAAACGCCTCCGGTGCCTGGTCCTGGCCGGCGAGGCGCAGCGCATCCGCGAGGGTCGTGGCGGCGTCGCAGCCCTGAAAGCGGCGCGCCGCGTCCCGCGTCACCACGATGTTGCGGCGTCCCGGCAAGGGCCGGCCGATCGATTCATGCGTCTTGCGGCCCATGATGATGGGCGCGCCCATCGTGGTGCGTTTGAAGAACGCGAGGTCTTCGGGCAGCCGCCAGGGCAACTGGTTGTCGCGGCCGATCACGCCGTTGTTGGCGCGAGCGACGATCAGGGTGAGCGTCGTCATCGAATGGAAAGGGGAACGTAACTGCACCGATTCTACCTGACGTGCCGGCGACGATCGCCAAGGGCGTCCTGGTTCGCGCGCCGGCAGCGTTATTCGCGCGCGGCGAAACGAGGTTCTTCGTCAGTGTTGCCGATACTGCCCAATCGATGATCTGCTGCGCGAGCGCGGTGCGGGCAAAGCATGCGCCGAACAGAAGGTCGACGCTTGCGAGAGCCGCAGGTAGCCCGTGACGAACGAGGGCTCGGTGGGACGCCGCGGGCCAGCTATGGGCGCGCGGCCTGAACCGGCATCGGCAACGGCAAGGGCGAGGGCGGGGCGATCTCATCCCACAACGTGACCCGACCGCTGCGTCCGCGCATTGACTGTGGCGTCACCGGCACCATCAACCGGCCGACCGTCTCACCGCATTGGCGCGAGTCCACGCGCTCATCCAGTGAAAAATCGTTCACGAATGCATCGGCGCGCGCGAGCAAGCTGGGTCTGCTGAGCTCGCGAGCCGGTATGTCCGACATGGCTGCGGCGTCGCCTTCGAGGCCGGCTTTGGCGTGATCCGCCACCATGGCGGATTGGGCCCGGGCGGCCAGAGCGCGGACCGCTCGTTGCAGCGCGGTCAGGGCGGGCGCGGGGCGGCGGGCGGCCAATGCCGCAGCCCCGCTGGAGTCGATTGGGGAAGCAAGTCGCATGATGAGTCTCCTCGGTGTAGGCATCTAGCGAAACTTGTGCCATTGCTCTCAATCGGTTGACGCAGAAGGACGCGACGTAAATTTCGGCGAGTGCGATTCGAAAAAAAGCGCAGAAACGTTCCAGTCCTGAAACGGCAAGAAGAAAATACCTGTGGCTCATTAATCCGGCGAGTACAAACTACCTTGGCGTGAGCGCGACGAAAAGCGCTTCCATTATCGACTTATTCGTCGGCTGAATAAATGGTTATGGGCCAGCGGCCCTTGCTGGCTAAGGCGGCTGTGATTAAATTTGTATAATTGTTTTCCGGGCGGCGGACGTATAGTAAGCTCTCGAAAAGAGCCTTAGCCTTAAAAGGCCGCCACAGGCCCGTTTCAAACACACACGCCGCTTTGTTGGGGATCAGCTGTCCGCACGGAATGGAATGGCCGTTCGGGTTTGCTATTCGCGAATCCCGAATGGGCCAGCGTGTCTGAATTGCAGCTCAGGTGCGTGCGTTATCCTAAACGTTCGTTGACGAGAGGATCTGAATAATGGAACCCGCCACGCGGCAACTGATTTACGTTTCACGCGACCCGAGCGCGGACTTGAATACACGATTTCATCAGCGCGGCTGGCACGTCGAAGTCGTGGGCTCGGCGCGCGACGTGCGCCGAGCCGTTCGCGCCGGAGCGGCCGCAGGCGGCCTGCTCGATCTTTCCAGCGATTTCCAGCCGCACGAGATTGCGGCTTTCGAGTCATGCCTGACCATGCCGAATGTCGGCTGGGTGGCAGCCACGATGGCCGGCCAGTTGCGCGACGCGGCGTTGCGTCGGCTCGTGCGCGACTATTGTTTCGACTATGTGACGGTGCCGTATTCGGGCGACCGCATCGTCGATTCCGTCGGGCACGCGTACGGCATGATCTCGCTGGGCGAGCCGGCTTCAAACGATGGCTCGCAAGGCGCCGAAGGCGAAATGGTCGGCTCGTGTGACGCGATGCTCGCGCTGTTCCGTTCTATCCGCAAGGTGGCGATGACCGACGCGCCGGTGTTTATCTCGGGCGAATCGGGCACCGGCAAGGAACTGACGGCAGTCGCAATCCACGAGCGTTCGGCGCGGCGCAATGCGCCTTTCGTGCCGATCAACTGCGGCGCGATCCCGCCGCATCTGCTGCAATCGGAACTGTTCGGGTATGAGCGGGGCGCGTTCACCGGTGCCAATCAGCGCAAGATCGGCCGGGTGGAAGCAGCCAACGGCGGCACGTTGTTTCTCGACGAAATCGGCGATCTGCCGCTCGAGAGCCAGGCGAGCCTGTTGCGTTTTTTGCAGGAGCGCAAGGTCGAGCGCCTCGGCGGTCACGGCGCGATCGACGTGGACGTGCGGATCATTTCTGCAACGCACGTCGACATGACGGCCGCGATGATCGAAGGACGCTTTCGTTCCGACCTGTATCACCGGCTGTGCGTGCTGCAGATCGACGAGCCGCCGCTGCGCGCGCGCGGCAAGGACATTGAGTTGCTTGCGCGCCACATGCTGGAACGTTTCAAGAAGGACGCTAGCCGCCGCTTGCGCGGCTTTGCGCCCGATGCGATCGCGGCGTTGCACAACTACGGCTGGCCGGGCAATGTGCGCGAGCTCATCAACCGCGTGCGGCGCGCCATCGTCATGTCCGAGGGCCGCGCCATCACGGCGCGTGATCTGGAACTCGCCGAGTATGTCGAGATCGTACCCGTGTCCCTTGCGCAGGCGCGCGAGGCGGCCGAGCGTCAAGCGATCGAACTGGCGCTCTTGCGCCATCGCGGGCGGCTCGGCGACGCGGCGCAGGAACTCGGTATCTCTCGCGTGACCTTGTATCGGCTGTTGTGCTCGCATGGGATGCGGCATATGGAAAACGAGCCGTTGTCGACGCCGCATGGCGGTTTGCCGGCATCGGTACCGCATCTTTGAGTGCGCTGCCGGTGCCCGATGAGGCGCCTGCCGCCGGCGCTTGCCGGACTCCTCGTTAGCTCTTCGAGACGGGTCCGTGCTGCGGATGCCCACGCCGTGTGGGCGCTCGCTTACGCTTGACACGAGTCTCTGCTGCACGGCCGCTGTCGCCACGCTTGGCCGTCTGTCAGTCACGATGCCGCCCCGGTTCGGGGCGGCTTTCCCACCGATAGCCTCTTCGCAACTGACCCGACCGGACGTCGGCCGGCTGCGCTTGCTAAAATCGCGATTTCCGCTCAATCCCCGTGGCGCGCATCGAGAGTCTGTGTGTGCTGCGTCGAAGGAACCCGCATGAAACAATACCTGGACCTCGTTCGCACGATTCTCGATACCGGCACCTGGCAGGAGAACCGCACCGGCATCCGCACCATCAGCATGCCGGGCGCGATGTTGCGCTTCGATCTCCAGCAGGGCTTTCCCGCTGTCACGACAAAAAAGCTCGCGTTCAAATCGGCCGTGGGCGAACTGGTCGGATTCCTGCGCGCGTCGCGCAGTGCCGCGGATTTCCGCGACCTCGGCTGCAAAGTGTGGGACGCGAACGCCAATCAGAATCCGCAATGGCTGGCCAATCCGTACCGACAGGGCCCCGACGATCTCGGCGACGTGTACGGCGTGCAGTGGCGTCAGTGGCCGGCGTACAAGGTGCTCGACGCCGACGCGAGCGCGCAGCTTGCCGACGCCAGCGCGCGCGGCTTCCGGGTGGTGACCGGATTCGAAGAGCAGGGCCGCCCCAAAGTGCTGCTCTACAAGGCCATCGATCAGTTGCGCCAGTGCCTGGATACGATCATGCAGAACCCCGCCGACCGGCGCATTCTGTTCCATGCCTGGAACCCGGCGTTGCTGGACCAGATCGCGCTGCCGGCTTGCCATCTGCTGTATCAGTTTCTGCCGAACGTCGCGCGCCGCGAAATCTCGCTGTGTCTCTACATACGCAGCAACGACGTCGGGCTCGGCACGCCGTTCAACCTGACCGAAGGGGCGGCATTGCTGCATCTGGTTGGACGCCTGACGGGCTACACGCCGCGCTGGTTCACGTATTTCATCGGCGATGCGCACATCTACGAGAACCAGCTCGGCATGTTGCAGCAGCAGCTCACGCGGGAGCCTTATGAGAGCCCGACTCTGGCGATTTCGGATCGGGTGCCGGAGTACGCTAAAACTGGCGTCTATGAACCCGAGTGGCTCGAGAAGATCGAGCCGACGGATTTCACGCTGGTCGGTTATCGGCACCACGAGCCGTTGACCGCACCTATGGCGATTTGACTGGCGCGTCGGCGGCCGGCTTCGGTCGTCCAATGGAAAACCGCGGTGCGAGTCGCGGTTTTTTTTGCGGTGCGTTTAGCGTGCAGCGTCAGGTGCGGCGAGCGGGAGGACCTGACGGGCGGCCGCGCTCAACCTTTATGACGTTCGTCGCGGTTGCCACTGCCAGAATGTTGCTCGGCGTGTTGCTGCTGCGGTTGCGCACGCGGCTGTTGCACCGGCTGCGGCCGCGGTTCGGGGCGCGGTTGCTGGATCGGCTGCGGCCGGGGTTCGGGGCGCGGCTGCTGGATCGGCTGTGGCCGGGGTTCGGGGCGCGGCTGCTGGATCGGCTGCGGACGCGGTTCGGGGCGCGGTTGCTGGATCGGCTGTAGCCGGGGTTCGGGGCGCGGTTGCTGGATCGGCTGCGTCCGCGGTTCCAGTCGCGGTTGCGGGATCTGCGCAGCATTTGGTTCGGGTCGGAACTGCGGCACCTGCTGCACCTGCTGCGGCCGCGACTCAGGACGAGGCGGCGGCTGCTGCATCTGCATCTGCTGCGGATGTCCGTCCGGACGTGCCATCTGCATCGGCTGCGGATGAAACTCCTGACGCGGCTCGCGAACCTGCGCTTCAGCCTGCCGCTGCGGCTGAAACGCCTGGCCACGCGCCTGCGGCTGCGGCGCCGGGCTTTCCACCGGACGCGGCACTGCCTGATGTTGCAGCAGCGCATTTGCCTGCCCGCTCGGGCCAGGCTGCTGGGCGAAACCCGGTCGTCCCGACTGCGCTATCGGAGCGCCACGCTGCTGCGCCATCGGCGTATGCGGCTGCGTCCACACCGGCTCGTGGCCGCCGCCGGCACCGGGCTGCCGAGCCGCTTGCTCGGGCATTCCCATCCCACGCTGTTGCGCATTTGCCTCCACATTGCCGCCACCCGCCTGTGGCGGCCGCGGCACACGGTTGGTCGGAGGCGCTATTGCGCCGGGCTGCTGCGGGCGCTGCTGGTTGACCATCTGCGACGGCATTCCCGGTCGACCTTGGGGCTCCCGTGGATGCGGCACGCGCGCGGCGCCGGCAACTTCGCCGGGCCGCAGCCCCGTCGGTTGCGCACCGTTGGGCGCGCCCTGGATCGGCGCACCGGCCGCCATGCCCGGCGGCCGCCCAGCGATATGCGACTGCACGACCCGCACGTTCGGCGTCGGCAGCGCGCCTGGTGCGCCCGCCACCCGCGCGGGCACCGACGTCCGCACGACCGGCTCGCCGCCGCCCGGCACCCGTCCCCCCGTCTGTGCGAAACGCTGTGCGAGGTTGTCGTGATAAGCGGCCGGCGTGGCGGGACTGCGCGTGGCCACGACCGGACGCGCGATCACGCCCGCAGGCGGCCGATAGTTCGCATTACGAAGACCCGGGCCGAAGCTTTCCCGCACCGGCGCGATGCCCAGCCCGCCCGGGTTGAACCGGGCGTTATGCCATTGGCGCGGATCGACCTTTTGTGCGAAGCGTGCGACCGGCTGTCCATGCACGAACGCCGTCGCCGGCACCGCGGTCAGGGCGCCGTGCGCGCGATAGTTGACGTACGTGTTATGGATGTTGACGTTGCGCTCATGCTGGTTCCGGTTGACGCGCTCGTAGTAGCGCTCACTCCAGCGATCGCGGCCGCGCCAATGCGGATGCCACGGCTCGCCGGGGCCGAGCGGGAACCATACGACGCCGGCCGCCACGATGCCGCCGACCGCCAGATTCACGCCCCAATCGGGCGCGCCAACGCCTTCGTCGTCGCCGACGAAGGCGACGAGAGCCGGCGCATAGACGGGCGGCGCGTCGTCTGCCATGGGTCCCGGGACCCACGCCCAGGTGTCGTCCAACTGCACCCAGCGGCCGTAGTGATACGGCGCGAAGCCCCATGGCTGGTCGTCGACCCAGGTCCAGCCCCAGGGGGCCTGCCAGATCCAATGGCCGTCATGGTAGGGCGCCCAGTCGGCGGGCGCGGCGCGCGGCACCCATACCTCGCCGTATTGCGGGCTGGTGCGCCACGTGCCGTTGGCGTCGAGATCCTGATAGCCGGGTACGTCGCGCGACACGTACTGTGCCGACACCGAGCGGTCCTCCGCGGCATCGCGGCTGACGGCCCATTGATCGAGGCTGTCGAGGCCGGGTACCTGGCTGTCGGCGAGTCGTTGCAGATTGGTGCCGCCGAAGCGGATCTGTCGGCCCGCCGCGACCGGCACCTGGCCGCTTTCGCCGTATGCGGTCGCGCTGCCGCTGCGCACGGTGACAGTGGTGCTGCTGCCGTCCGGCGCGACATCGACACGGTAGTCGCCGGGTCCGTTCACGCCGAGCGCGACGTTCGGCGTGTCCATCTCGTATGAGGTGCCCGGCGGCAATTCGCGCACGCGAGTCGACAAGGTGCCCTGCGCGACTTTGAGCTGGACGATGTTGTCATCCAGGTTGAGCACGTCGAGACTGGTGGACGGCCCGAGCCGCACCGCTGTCGAGCCAATGTGCAGTTCGGAGCGCGCGTCCTGGTCGTTCCAAAGCTGGTCGCCGGTGGTGAGCGGGCGGTTGATCTGCGCGTAGGACCAGTCGGGGGCGCCGGCGGGCTCCGTGGTCACGGTGCCGGCGGTGTAGTTGAGCCGGGCGATGCGCCCCGGCGGATCGAGGTTCGGGCTGGTCGCGGCGCTATCAGGCGTGGCCGGCATGTCCTGCGCCAACGTCGCTTGCGCGCCACCCAGCAGGACGGCTGCGGCGATCAAAGTGCAGCCGGCCAAGCGGCGCGTCGCAAGGCTGCGGGCGGTGACGGTACTCATGACTTATCTCCAGCGGATGCAGCGCTGTGCTCGGTCCGTAAGTCACTCTACCCGCGGCGTTTGTTTCAAGGCCCCCAGTTTTGTAAGGCCTTCGCATCGGCGTGTAACAAAAAATCTCGCGTCGGGCCAGCTGCCGTTTTTGACCCGCTGAATACCCAGTCTTGCTGGCCGAGGCCAGCCTCGGCACACCACTCAAGCGGTCAGAAACGCCTCGAAATGACGGCGGCCCGCCGGCGTGACGCGCAAGACGCGCGGCCGCGCGGCCCGTTCGACCCAGCCGTGCGCCGACCACGCATCGAGCAACGCCGCGCCGAGCGCGCCGCCAAGATGCGGACGCCGCTCGCTCCAGTCGGGACACGTGCAGGCAAAGCGGCGGCGGCGGCTTTTTTCCGCGGACAGGTCGATGCCCCATTCGGCGAAGCGCGCGGCGCCGTCGACGGTCGTCTCGACCGTAGTGCCGTCCAGGGTCAGCAGACCGCGGTCGACCAGCCGCTCGAACACCTGCACCGACAACTCGCCCGCCATGTGGTCATAACAGGTGCGGGCGTAGCGCATGTCGAGCGGCACGGTGCGCGCCGGACGCGGTGTCGCGCGCTGCGGCGCGCTGACCTGCGCGACGTTGGCGAGCGCTTCGATCGACGCGGCAATGTCGGCGGATGCAATCCGGAAGTAGCGGTGCCGGCCGCGCGCTTCGAGCGCGAGCAGGCCGCCGTCGGTGAGGCGCGCCAGATGCGCGCTGGCGGCCGACGGCGAAAGTCCGGCGATCATCGTCAGTTCGCCGGCGGGGCGGGCGCTGCCGTCCATCAGCGCCCACAGCATCGCGGCGCGGCCGGGATCGGCGAGCAGCGCGCCGATCCGGCTGAGCCCTGGGAAATGGTTCGGTTCGTCGGTGAAGGTGGCAGGCATCGGCGTCTCCGGGGCGGCGCGTAAAGCGCCATAGGGTCCACTGTAACGGGCTGAGCGATTCGATGTTTCAGCGTCGCGTGAACAATCGGATGCTGCGGCCAGGAAGTTCGGGGGGCGCGGCAGCGTGAGGCAAGCGTCGGCCTGACTGCCGCGCGGCGCCAGCCGGGGTCGCGGCCTCGCGACGGGCCGCCAGGCTAGAATTGAAGCCTGTCTTCGCAGGAACACGGTGTCATGAAAACTTTTCTTGCCGTCCTCGCCACGGCGCTGCTGTTCTCCGCGTGCGCGCAAGGCGGCGCCGGGGCCGGATCCAGCGCGGGCACCGGCAGCATCGACATGTACGGGACCATCGACGAAGGAATCACCTTTCACAAGTAAGCGCACGGTCCGCGCGAGTGCGGCATGGCCCACGCGGAAGCTTCATCGAAAGCTGGTCGGCGAAAGCACTCGCCCGCGGGTCATAACGGAGCGCTGCAAGCCGCCCGAAGCTGTCGCGCCTTCAATTTTGCGCTCGGTATAATCGCCTCCTTTCGATCCATCCGATTGACCGGAGTCAAGATGAGCACCCCTCCCGTAGCGCCGCTGGACCGTTCGGAAACCACTTTCCGCTTTCTTGCCGAGCCGAGCTCGGTCAATTTCGGCGGCAAGGTGCACGGCGGTGCGCTGATGAAGTGGATCGACGAGACCGCTTATGCGTGTTCGGCGGTTTGGTCGGGACGCTATTGCGTGACGGTCAGCGTGGGCAATATCCGCTTTCGCCGGCCGATCCTGGTCGGCAACCTGGTCGAGTTGCGCGCGCGGATCGTGGCGACGGGCCGCACCAGCATGCACATTCACGTATCGGTGCACGCGGGCGATCCGAAGGGCGGAGAGCTGTTGCAAACCACCGATTGCCTCGTCGTGATGGTTGCCGTCAACGAGAACGGCCATCCGGTGCCGGTGCCTGCTTTCGTGCCGCAGACCGATGAGCAGAACCGCCTCGCCAGGTATGCGATGGACGTGAAGGAAGCGCTCGACGCTATCGTCGAACTGAAGCCGGACGAAGTGGCGCAGGGCAAAATTTAAGCGGCGTGCCCGGGGGCCGTTAGGAGCCCAAACAAGAAGCCGCAAGGGCTGCGCGAACCGTAGCGTTCGCGCAGCCGATGGCTAACAACAGCGGTTGTAGCGAGCGCCCGGCACGGCGCGTCAGAAATCGGGCCGTTGCGCTAGCAGCGCGACGACTCACCCATGATCATCCCGCCGAATTCCCAACCATATTTTCCGGCCGTACCCATTCGTCGAACTGCTGTTCGGTGACGAAGCCGAGCGCGAGTGCCGACGCCTTGAGCGTGGTGCCTTCCTTATGGGCCTTCTTCGCGATCTGCGCGGCCTTGTCGTAGCCGATGTGCGGATTGAGCGCCGTCACCAGCATCAACGATTCGTTCAGCAAAGTATCGATGCGTTCGCGATTGGGCTCGATGCCCACCGCGCAGTTGTCGTTGAAACTGCGCGCGCCGTCGGCGAGCAGCCGAACCGATTGCAGCACGTTGTGCGCGATCATCGGCCGGAACACGTTCAACTCGAAGTTGCCGCTCGCGCCGCCGATATTCACCGCGACGTCGTTGCCGAACACCTGCGAGCACAGCATCGTCAGCGCTTCGGACTGGGTCGGGTTGACCTTGCCCGGCATGATGGAGCTGCCTGGCTCATTCTCCGGAATCGACAGTTCGCCCAGGCCGCAACGCGGGCCGCTTGCAAGCCAGCGAATGTCGTTGGCGATCTTGTTCAGGCTCGCCGCGACCGTCTTCAACGCGCCGTGCGCGAACACCAGCGCATCGGCCGCGGCCATCACCTCGAATTTGTTGGGCGCCGACACGAACGGCAGGCCAGTCAGCTTGCCGATGGCGGCCGCGACCTTGTCCGCGAACTGCGGATGCGCATTCAGACCCGTGCCGACCGCAGTGCCGCCTTGCGCGAGTTCGTACAGATGCGGCAGCGCCGATTCGACATGACGAATGCCGTGCTCGAGCTGCGCGACGTAGCCCGAAAACTCCTGCCCGAGCGTAAGCGGCGTGGCATCCTGCAAGTGCGTGCGGCCAATCTTCACGATGTCGGCAAACGCTCTCGCCTTGCCGTCGAGCGTGTCGCGCAGGGTCGCGAGCGCCGGCAACAAATGCTTCACGATCGCGTAGGCGGCGGCCACGTGCATCGCGGTCGGGAACACATCGTTGGACGACTGGCCGCGATTCACGTCGTCGTTCGGATGGACCTTGCGCGCTTCGCCGCGCTCGCCGCCGAGCAGCTCGCTCGCGCGATTCGCGATCACCTCGTTCAGGTTCATGTTGGTCTGCGTGCCGGAGCCGGTCTGCCAGACGGCGAGCGGAAACTCCTGCGGATGCTTGCCGTCGATGATCTCGTCGGCGGCCTGCATGATCGCGCGGGCCTTGTTTTCGTCGAGCACGCCCAGGCCCTGGTTGACCTCGGCGGCGGCGCGCTTGATGACGGCCAGCGCGGTGATCAGCTCGGGCGACTGTTTCTCGGTCGAAATACGGAAGTTCTGCAGCGAGCGCTGCGTTTGCGCGCCCCATAGACGCGCGTTCGGCACGGCGATTTCACCGAACGTGTCACGCTCCATTCGTACGTCTTCGGTCATGTTTCGCTCCGCTTCTCAAAGTTCTGCGTTGACTGGCAATAAGGAGAATAGTCCCGTTAGCAGGTTCCGGTATAACCCTGCTTGTGGATCGAAAATGTAGGTGCGGGGCACGCCGTCCTCCACGTCGCGCCACACGAGCGGCGAGAGCGGCGCGCCGATCGAGCGCAGATAGGCGAGCTGGCCGTCGTCGGCGAGCGTGATGCGATAGCTTTGCTCGGGCGACGTGCCGTGCTCGAAGATTCGCGCGACCTGGTCCGCGAGTTCGGGGCTGTGGATGACCAGCGCGAGTTCGGTGTTCAGATTGGCCGAGCGCGGGTCGAGGTTCATCGAGCCGATCACGAGGATCTGGTGGTCGATCACATAGGTTTTCGCATGCAGGCTCGCGCGCGAACGCGAGCCTGCGATCCCCACGGGCGGCGTTTCCTGGTGCGGCTTGAACTCGTACAGCTCGACGCCTTCTCGCAGCAGCGGCACCCGATACGGACTGTAGCCCGCCTGCACCGCAACCGCGTCGGTCGCGGCGAGCGAGTTGGTCAGCACGGCGATGCGCACGCCTCGCCTCGTCAGCTCGCCGGCCGCTTTCACACCGGCATCGTGCGGGACGAAGTACGGCGACACGATCAGAAAGTCGTGGCGCGCGTCATGCATCAATTCGCGCAGTCGCTGCAACGGTGGACTGACGTAGTCCGGCGACGGATGCTCGATCTTCTCGGGCCCGTCTGCCTTGAATTCCGCGGGCGCCCAGACGAGACCGAGTTGCTCGCTGGCGATCTGCGAGGCGAGCGGCGTCGCGTTCAGCGGTTTTGCGTTGTATGGCTCCGCGTTGGCGCGCCAATGAGCGCGCAAGTCCTCGCGCGTTTGGTCGAGTTCCCTCGCGTCGAACTTCTGTTTGTTCAGCACCCGCAGCGGGTATGCGAGGCTGCTGTTCCAGTAGTCGTCGAAACTGGCCGAGACGTCGGCGGTGATCGGACCGGCCGCCAGCACGTCGATGTCGCGGAACTGCAGTGTTTCGCTCGCGCTGAAATACTCGTCGCCGAGATTGCGGCCGCCGACGATCGCCAGCTGGTTGTCCGCGATCATCGCCTTGTTGTGCATGCGGCGCGCAAAGTGGCCGATCTGCGTGAACAGGTTGGCCGTGCGTTCGAACATGCCTTCCTGCGCGCTGCCGAACGGATTGAACACGCGGATCTCGATGTTGTCGTGCGAGTTCAGGCCCGCCATGATGCGGTCGATGTCCTTGAAGTTCAGGTCGTCGACCAGCATGCGCACCCGCACGCCGTGATCGGCTGCGTACAGCGCGGCGCCTAGCAGTAGCTTGCCGGTGGTGTCCTCGTTGGCAATGTAGTACTGCATGTCGAGGGTTTGAGTCGCCGCGCGCGCGAGCGCGATGCGCATCTGCAATGCATCTGTGCCGTTCGCCAGCACACGGAAACCCGACTGCCCCGGATGCGCCGCTTCGAGCGGCGCGAGCGCGGTGCGCAACGGGGTGCTCGCGCTGGCGGGCAGCGCATGCGTGACCGAACGGTCGAACGCGGTGGCGGGCGGCTTGCTCGCGCAGGCGCTCAGCAGTGCCGCCGCGCAGCACAGCAGGAAAACCTGTCTGGTCGTCCCCCAGGGGGACTTCATGTCAACTGTGCTGAATGCGCGCTTACGTTGCAGTGATTCTGGTTTTTGTTCGTGATGCCCCGGCACCATGTCATCCCCTTTTTGTTTGCAAGCTTTTCATGACGGCAACGCAGATGCCTGCTCACGCTGTCGAGAAAAACCATTCTAAGGGGAATCGTGATGTGCGGTTTTCGGGCTGCCGCGAGGGCCTGCTTTTCCTTTCCTGGACCGAGGCCGCAGTCGATGCAATGCGCTGATGTGAAGCGTTGCCACGAGCAACCGGCAACGCACGAGCCTAACCGGCAACCCGCCCTCGCTTACCCCGAACCAACAGGCGGCGTCACGGCTGCCGTTGGCACGCGCCGCAAGCTCAGCTTATGGAACCGCAGCGTCATCAGAAGCGCGACGCTTGCGAGGCCCGCCGCGAGACCCCACCACAAACCGCGCGCGCCGAGGCCAAAGTGAAACGCGAGCGTATAGCCGGTCGGAAAACCGATCACCCAATAACCGAACGCCGCCGCGATCATCGGCACGCGCGTGTCCTTCAGGCCGCGCAGGCAGCCCGAACCGACCGTCTGCATGCCGTCGACGATCTGGAAAATCGCCGCCACGCCCAGCAGCGAACTCGCCAGCGCGACGGTCGGCGCATTGGCCGGGTCGCCGAGATGCAGATAGAGGCCGACGATCCAGCGAGGCGCGGCGATCAGCACGAGCCCCGACAGCGTCATGAAGCCGACGCCCAGCGCGAGCGCGACGAAGCCCGCATGACGCGCGGCAAGCGGCTGACCTGCGCCGGCCCAGAAGCCGACCCGGACGTTGGCCGCCTGGCCGATCGCGAGCGGCACCATGAAGGCCACCGACGCGACGTTCAGCGCGATCTGATGCGCGGCCAGCTGCGACTCGCCGAGCAGGCCGACCATCAGGCCGGTGGCGAGAAACAGCGTCGACTCGACGCCATAGGTGATCGCCACCGGCCAGCCGATGCCGAACAGCTCGCCCATCAACGGCACATTGGGCCGCGTCGCGACGACGAAATGCCGAAAGCGCGGGCGCAGATGCAGCAGCGCCATCAGCACGAGCGCGGTTAGCCAGACGGTGATCGAGGTCGCGGCAGCCGAGCCCAGAAAGCCAAGCCGGGGCAGCCCATAAGCGCCGTGAATGAGCCCGTAGTTCAGGAACGCGTTCACGCCGACGCTTGCGATCGACACCCACAGCAGGCGTTTCGCCGCACCGATCGCCGGCAGGAACGAGCGCATCAGGCCGACGCCGATCAGGCTGGCGGGCGCGCCCCAGCGCAGTACCGCCGCATATTCGCCGACGTTGTGTGCGAGCAGCCCGGGCTCGCCGAAAGCGAGCAGGATCCGCGATGCAAACGACAGCAGGATGAACGCCGGCACCGACAGTAGCACCGCCATCACGAGGCCGCTCCAGTAGATATGCGGCACGCGGCCATCGTCCTGGGCGCCGCGCGCGTGCGACACGCTGACGCTGACAGAGGTCAGCACGCCTTGCAGCAGCGTCACCACGACGAAGAACAGGTTGGCGCCGAGCCCGCCGGCGGCGAGCGCATCGGGGCCGAGGGAGCCGAGCAGGATGGTGTCGGTGACGCTCATCGCCATTTGGGAGAGCTGGGCGATCGCGAGCGGCGCGGCGAGCCGGGCGGTGTCGGCCGCGTGGCGGGAGAAGGTTGGCGGCCGGGTGGCCACCCGGGTGAAGCCCGATTGGGTCATGAAGCGCTTGCGGCGGAAGGTGGCGGAAGTGGCGGCAGTGTCACGAGGCAGGCGTGCGGCGCGCGTTCCTCGCTTCATACGCTCGCGGCCGCGCGTCCAGGAGCCCAGATGGAAAGGGCGGGGCGTTCGCGAGTCGTTCTTGCTGGCCAATGGATTCCAACGGGTTCGTCTGTCAAAACCGACAGCTTATTGCGTCGTCCCGGCAATGTCGATCAGAGACGCACGATTTTGGTGCGCGCAGTGACGCGAATGTTCGGACTCACCGCGCTGCGGCCCCCCGGCGGATGCCCAGAACACGGCGTCAGTGCGCCTCGTGGACCGCAATGCGCGTATCGCCGAGCAGTACGACCTGGCCCGCGCGGATCTTGCAGGTCTTGCGCGTTTCGACTCGGCCGTCGACGGTCACCGCTCCGTCCGCGACCATCATTTTTGCCGAGCCGCCGCTGTCCGCGAGCCCCGTGATCTTCAACAGGTTGTGCAGTTCGACGTAGTCGCCCGTGAGCGTGAAATCGAGGTTGGGCATCGCGTTTGGACCTTCAGGCAAAGGGTTCGCATCATAAGCCACAAGCTTGCACTGGATGAAGAGCGGCGTGTGCACGACGCCCGCGCAAGCAAATGCAAGCAGTTGTTAGCCGATCATCGGAAAGTGAAACGTTGCGTAACGTGGGTCGTACAACGCGAAGTTCGCTCGTAGAGTCAAAAAACGTAGCACGACCTGCTGGTTCCCGAGCAAGGCGTCAGGAGCCGCAAATCGCGCGAGGTACTCGGGACGTCCCTGCCGAAAGAACAACCGGACACGACACCCATCTCACAACAACTTTCCAGAGGATTAACCATGACCCAGATTCGTTCGCTTCTGAGCGGTACCGCTCTCACGGCTTTTGCCGCTACCGCGGCAGTCGCGCAGACTGC
The DNA here is from genome assembly GCF_040812055.1 of Paraburkholderia suaedae. Classification (NCBI taxonomy): domain Bacteria; kingdom Pseudomonadati; phylum Pseudomonadota; class Betaproteobacteria; order Burkholderiales; family Burkholderiaceae; genus Paraburkholderia; species Paraburkholderia suaedae. The sequence continues at coordinate 239,838 of NZ_JBFOAH010000002.1, forward strand.
GCAACCGGCCACCGGAGTCGCTGGCCACGCTCAGATACAGGCGCCGGGGGCCGATGTCGCCCCGGCGGCTCAGGGCGTGCAGCCGGTGACACCGGTGACGCCGGCGCCGACCCGCCTGACGGCGTCAGGTTCGACCGATCCGCTGGTGCAAAAGCGTGACGCCAACGCGAAGGCGAATGCCGAATATCGTGCGGCGAAGAAGGCGTCGAAGGCGGAATTGAACGAGCAGCAAAAGGCCGCCAAGGGGCAGTACAAGGAGCAGGTGCGCGACGCGAAGATCAATCAGAAGGCCGATAAGCAGGCCGCCAACAACGAAATGAAGATGAACATGGAAGGGCAGGCTGCGGCTCAGGCCGATGGCGCAGATGTCAAGCATTGAGCCAGCGCAGGCGCGAAGCACGGCGCGGCGGTGAAGGTTCGCTGTCGCGTCGTGCTTTGGGATGGTCTGAATGCAGGAGCCGGCATTAAAAAGGGTCGCTTGTCGCCGATGGTTGTATGGATATACAGTATGCGTCGCCATCCTCCGTCCACTCAAACGTCCAGGCCACCGTGCTCTCCGTCGCCGAATCTCCGCCGCCGTCCGATACCGCCGCCTGGCTGGCGAAACTCAATGTCGCCCAGCGGGAAGCCGTCGAACACGGCGCCAATACCCCCAATGCACCCCCCGGCGCACTGCTCGTGATCGCGGGCGCCGGCTCCGGTAAGACCAGCACGCTCGCGCATCGGGTCGCCAATCTCGTCGTGAAGGGCGTCGACCCGCGCCGCATCCTGCTGCTCACTTTCTCGCGCCGCGCGGCCCTCGAAATGACCCGCCGCGTCACGCGCATCGCCGGCGCGGCGCTTGGCGCGCGCGCTTCGCTTGCGCAAGGACTGACGTGGTCAGGCACGTTTCACAGCGTCGGCGCGCGGCTCTTGCGGGAGTACGCCGATCTGATCGGGCTCGCGCCGTCGTTCACGATCAACGACCGCGAAGACTCCGCGGACCTGATGAATCTGATGCGGCACGAGCTCGGGCTTTCCGCGAAGGAACGGCGCTTTCCGGCCAAGGGCACCTGCTTTGCGATCTATTCGCGCGTCGTGAACACGGGCGCCTCGCTCGGGCAGGTGCTCGACGACGCTTTCCCGTGGTGCCGCGAATGGGAAGCCGACCTGCGCATGCTGTTCGCCGCGTATGTGGACGCAAAGCAGAAGCAGAGCGTGCTCGACTACGACGATCTGCTGCTCTACTGGTCGCACATGGCCGCCGAGCCTGCGATCGCGGCCGACCTTTCGGCGCGCTTCGACCACGTGATGGTCGACGAGTATCAGGACACCAATCGCCTGCAGGCGTCGATCCTGCTCGCGCTGAAGCCGGACGGGCGCGGCCTCACCGTGGTCGGCGACGACGCGCAGTCCATCTACTCGTTTCGCGGCGCGACCGTGCGCAATATTCTCGATTTTCCCGCGCAGTTCGACCCGGCCGCGCGGCAGGTCACGCTGGAGCGCAACTACCGGTCCACTGCGCCGATCCTGGCCGCGTCGAACGCGGTCATCGAATTGGCCAGCGAGCGCTACACGAAGAACCTGTGGACCGACAAGGCGTCGGCGCAACGCCCGCGTCTCGTCACGGTCGCCGACGAAGCCGATCAGGCTCGCTACATCGTCGAACAGGTGCTCGAAGCACGGGAGCAGGGGATGAAGCTCAAGTCGCAAGCGGTGCTGTTTCGCGCCGCGCACCACAGCGCCGCGCTGGAGATCGAATTGACCCGGCGCAACATTCCGTTCGTCAAGTTCGGCGGGTTGAAGTTTCTCGATTCGGTGCACGTGAAGGACGTACTCGCGGTGCTGCGCTGGGCGGAGAATCCGCGCGACCGGGTCGCCGGTTTTCGGGTCGTGCAGTTGCTGCCGGGCGTGGGGCCGGCCACCGCGGCGAAGGTGCTCGACGACATCGTCGCGCGCGCAGGCAGCGGCAATCCCGTCGACACGGCGGCGCGCGCACTTGCCGCGTTTGCCGCGCCCGCGCGCACGCAGGAAGACTGGCATCCGTTCGTCAAGCTGATGTCGAGCGTGTACGGTCGGCAGACGCCGTGGCCCGCCGAGTTCGAGACGGTGCGGCGCTGGTACGAGCCGCATCTCGAACGCAATCACGAGGACGCCGCGATCCGTCATGCGGACCTGTTGCAAATGGAAAGCATCGCGGGCACGTATGCGTCGCGCGAGCGCTTTCTGACCGAGTTGACGCTCGATCCGCCCGATGCCACCAGCGACCAGTCCGGCGTGCCGCTGATCGACGAAGACTACCTGATCCTGTCGACGATCCATTCGGCAAAGGGGCAGGAGTGGCGCAACGTGTTCGTGCTGAACGGGGTCGACGGCTGCATCCCATCCGATCTCGGCACCGGCAGCGAAGATGAAATCGACGAGGAGCGGCGCCTGTTGTACGTGGCGATGACGCGGGCGAAAGAGGACCTGCACATCGTCGTGCCGCAGCGCTTTTACGTGCACAACCAGACGCATCTGGGCGATCGTCATGTGTGGGCATCGCGCACGCGCTTCATTCCCGCGCATTTGATGCCGCTGTTCGACGCGTATGCGTGGCCGCGCGTGCCGGCGCCGAGCGCGCCGACGACAGCCGGGCTGGCGGCGGCCGCGAAGGCTAAGGTCGAGATTGGTGCAAAGCTTCGGAAGATGTGGGATTGACGGGCGGCGTGCGTTGGCTGGGAGCGGGCGGAAGTGCGCAACCGCAACACCGCGGTTCTGCCGATGTTGGGTACCTAAGCCTCAAGCTGTGCAATCAGCGTGACTGTCGTTGCTGTTGCTGCGGCGCCGGACGGGGCGGCACGAAGAAGTTGCGCAGCCATGCCGCAAGGCGTGAGAACACGTCATCGGGCTCTTCGACGAATATCTCCGGTTTGAGCAGGCGCAGATACTCCATGATCTGCTGCGCTTCCTGTTTCTGGAATGAGCCATGCGAGATGCCGAGCCGCAGCAGCCCGCGCAGTTCGCCGAGCTTCTCGCGCGCGGTGCTGCCCACGCTGGTTTCGCACGCGACCTTGGCTTCGTAGACCCGCTGGCGCAACGATTCCACCAGCCGCCATGCCGGCGTCTGCATGACTTCCTCCAGCGCCTGGATGTCTTGCGCCGCGCTCCTGATCTGCGCGGCCAGCGGGTCGACCAACGCGGCGTCGCCTTCGGCTTCCTTGACGATCGCCGCCGCCCAGTCGCGGCATTGCTTGGTCAACTCTTCCGGCGTCCATTCCGAGCGCGCCGCGAAGCCGAAACCGAACTCGCCCGCCTGCCGCATCAGGATCGCGACGACATCCGGAAATTCCTTGTCGAGCGTGCGCTTGGCCCATGCGTACTGGCCGCCCTGCAGCATCCGTTGGACCGCGTGTTCGGTCAGCGGCACCATGTTGTCGAGCAGCTTGGCGCGCAAGAAGTCCTCGAACGACGGCGTCGCGAACTGCGGGTCCAGCTTCAGCGAAACCCGCAAAAACGCGTCGAAATCCTTGCGCAGCGACGCAATGGTCTCGTCCTTGAGCGTGAGGGTGATTTGACCCATGTCTTATCCCGTTTGGTGCTGCCGCACGGCCTTGTCGCGTCGCCCGGCCGCACGCGGACGTTGGGCGGCGCGAGCTCGGATGCCGACGCGGTTGATTCCTGCCTGTTGCCGCCTCATCCACGGGATGAATCCCGATGCGCGGACCTCGACTTGTTATCGGCGGATTGCAGGGCAAACTTGAGAGCGTGCGGGTCGCGGGGGATGCATCTGGAGGCGGCTGTCGTGCGCGGTGCGTCGAAGGTGACGGGGACGGACGGCGTCGAGCTCGAGGGCAACGTTGCGCGAACAGATCGTGGATTTCGGGCACAGCCAGAGCCAGAGCAGTTTCCGCCAGGCGCTACCGGTGGCGCGCAGTATCGGCCTCGGCGCGGGGCCTGTGGCCGACAGTCTGATCGATCCGTGCTGATCGCGTGCCTACTTCAACACGACGCATTGCCAGACCAAAAACACCGTCAGGCCAACCGCGATCGTCACTAACGGCCGCCGCGTCAGCGCACTGACGACGATGGCGGCGAGCGCGCCGACCAGCTGCGGGTTGCGCCAGGTTAGTTCGGCGCCGGCGCCGTGCGGCGAAACCGCCATTGGCACGATGATCGCCGTCAGCACGGTAACCGGCACGAAACCGAGCGCGGTGCGCACGAGCGGCGGGAATACGAGCCGCTCCCCCAGCACGAACACGGCCGCGCGGATCAGCCACGTGATGAGCGCCATACCGAGGATGAGAACGACGTAGTTCATCGGGTGGCCTCCGGGGTTTCGCGCGAATCGCGCTGAGTGAGGCGCGAGATCGACAGCAGCACGCCGATCGCCACGCCCGCGAACACCGCGGCGAGCAGGCCTAGCTTGTACGGCCAGGCCTGCCAGAGAAAGGCGAGCGTCCCGGCGGTCGCGGCGGCCGCAATGTAGCGCAGCGCGACGAGTTGCGGCACGACGATGGCGATGAAGGTGGCGACCATCGCGAAATCGAGTCCGAGCGATTGCAGGCCGGGGAACGCCGCACCGAACAGCAGGCCGGCGATCGTCCAGAGCTGCCAGTTCAGGTACATCGCGAGGCCGGCACCGAAAAAATAGTGCGGACCGACCGTGCCCGGTTCGCGACGCCTGTAGTGTTCCCACGCGACCGCGAAGACTTCGTCGGTGAGCAGCGCGCCGAGTGCGCAGCGCCAGCGGGCCGACAGATGCGCGACGTGCGGCGCGAGCGTCGCGCTGTACAGCACGTGACGCAGATTGACGACGAGCGTCGTCGCCCAGATCACGGCGAAACTCGCATGGCCGGCGATCAGGCCCAGCGCGATGAATTGCGCGGAGCCGGCGAACACGACGAGCGACATCAACTGGCCGTGCCACAGATGCAGCGGGCCGGATGCGACGAGCGTGCCGAAAATGACGCCGAACGGTGCAGCGCCGACCATCATCGGGATGATGTCGCGTGCGCCGGCGGCGAATTCCTTGATGTGGCCTGGGCTCATGGTCTGGCTTGAGGTGAGTGGATCAATCCAGCCTCCTTGATTCGGCAAGCTTAGCGGGGATTGGGGGGGGCGCCGGCGCACTCCTGGAGCGAAGCGTCTCGCCGTAGCCGGCGACTACTTGACCGGGATGATCGTGCCGGCCGGCATCGGCACGGCGCTGACGCTGTTTTTCGCGCTGCCGCTCACGACCCGGTCGCTATAAGTCAGATACACGAGCGCGTTGCGCTTGGCGTCGACCACGCGCACCACGTGCAGCGACTTGAAAATCAGCGACATGCTGACGGAGAACACATCGGCCTGCTGCTTCACCGGGCCCGTGAAGTGAACCGCGCCGACCTGGCGACAGGCGATCGACGCTTCGGTAGGGTCCTCGGCGATGCCCAGCGTGCCCTTGATGCCGCCGGTGCGCGCGCGCGACACATAGCAGGTCACGCCTTGAACGATCGGATCGTCATAGGCCTCGACGACCACGCGGTCCGAACCCGTGACGTGAAAATTGGTGTTGACGCTGGCGATTTCTTCGCCGTGCACGGACGGCAGTAGCACAGTGGTGGCGACTGCAAGCGCGATGCGCAATGAGGTTGATTTCATGGATTGCCGCGAAGAGCGTCTGGATTGGGCGCGAGACGCGCTGGGAAATCGCCATCGTATAACGGCATGCCCGGCAGAGGGTGGCGCTGCTCGTATGAGCCAGAGACGCGCGTTGGCGCGCAGCGCGTTCGATAATACCTACCGAGCGCAGAAACGTCTGCGTTGAGCCAACCACGCCACGATCGGCCATCGCGAAGAATGCGGCGCGCGGAACTGCTGGCGCAAAAAGAAAAAGGCCCGCACGAATGCGGGCCTTCCGAATTTTTTGGCTCCTCGACCTGGGCTCGAACCAGGGACCTACGGATTAACAGTCCGGCGCTCTACCGACTGAGCTATCGAGGAACAGCAGTACAACTTGATCTACATAAAAAAACCCGTCTTGGTTAACGGGCTTTTGCAATTCTTGGCTCCTCGACCTGGGCTCGAACCAGGGACCTACGGATTAACAGTCCGGCGCTCTACCGACTGAGCTATCGAGGAACAGAACAACAACAGCAGAGAAGCGAAATTGTAGGGGCAGCTTTTATGCCTGTCAATACCCTGCGTTTATCCCAATTTTGTCCGATTGCGACGACGTTTGACAGGCGCAAGCGCTCAGCGCGCGAGCAGCGCGAGCTTTTCCTTCACGTCCTTGAATTCTTCGGCTTCCGGCAGCGGCGCCTTGGTCTTGGTGATGCTCGGCCAGTTCTTGGCCAGATCGGCATTCAGTTCGATGAAGTCCTGCTGGTCGCCCGGCACGTCTTCTTCGGCGTAAATGGCGTTCACCGGGCACTCGGCTACGCACACGGCGCAGTCGATGCATTCGTCGGGGTCGATCGCGAGGAAGTTGGGACCTTCGCGAAAGCAATCTACCGGGCACACATCCACGCAGTCGGTATAGCGGCACTTGATGCAGCTTTCGGTCACAACGTGAGTCATTCAGGCAGCTCCTGCATGCGGAATCAGGGAAGGCGCAATCGCCAAAAGCGTTATTGTAACGTAACGTCAAGTGGCACATACAGCGTCGCCTAACGCCTCTTATATGTTTTCGTGATTAGTTTATGGCGCGCGGCGACGGAGTTTCGTCCGGGCACGCAGTACCCGTGCGTCGGCGCGCTGACGCCTGCCGCGTTCGGGTAACATGCGACAGGCCGGCGCGTAGGGGCGCCGCACACGCGCGGGTGAGTCGGGCCTTTGAGTCGGGCCTTTTCGTTTCTTCAGCGGTCCAGTTCGCACCATCATGATCATTACTTCGCTGCTCGATACCGATCTGTACAAGTTCACGATGATGCAAGTGGTCTTGCATCATTTCCCCGCTGCGAACGTGGAATACCGTTTCCGCTGCCGCACGCCGAATGTCGATCTGGTGCCGTATATCGGCGAGATTCGCGACGAAGTGCGCGAGCTCTGCGAACTGCGCTTCACCGACGACGAACTCGAGTACTTGCGGCGCATGCGCTTCATCAAGGGCGACTTCATCGAGTTTCTCGCGCTGTTTCATCTGAACGAGAAATACATATCCATCGAACCGTCGCCTAAGGGCAATGGCGAAATCGACATCGAGATCAAGGGGCCTTGGCTGCATACGATCCTGTTCGAGATCCCGATGCTCGCCATCGTCAACGAAGTCTACTTCCGCAACACGCAGCAAACCCCCGACTACAGCGAAGGGCGCGGCCGCCTCGTCGAGAAGATGCAATTGCTGGGCGCGCGTTCCGAATTCGCCGACTGCAAGATCGCCGACTACGGCACGCGCCGCCGCTTCTCCAAGCAATGGCACGAGGAAGTGATTCTCACGCTGAAAGACGGTCTGGGCGAGCAGTTCGCCGGCACCAGCAACGTCTTCTACGCGATGAAGCACAGCCTCACGCCGCTCGGCACAATGGCGCATGAATACCTGCAGGCGTGCCAGGCGCTCGGCCCGCGGCTGCGCGATTCGCAGATCTTCGGCTTCGAGATGTGGGCCAAGGAATATCGCGGCGACCTGGGTATCGCGCTGTCCGACGTGTACGGCATGCAGGCTTTCCTGCGCGACTTCGACATGTACTTCTGCAAGCTGTTCGACGGCGCGCGCCACGATTCCGGCGATCCGTTCGACTGGGGCGAGCGCCTGCTCAGGCACTACGAGGCAAACCGCTGCGACCCGCGCACCAAGGTCCTGGTGTTCTCCGACGCGCTCGACATTCCGAAGGTCCTGCAACTCTATGAGCGCTTTCGCGGCCGCTGCAAGCTGGCCTTCGGCGTCGGCACGAACCTGACCAACGACCTGGGCTACAACCCGCTGCAGATCGTCATCAAGATGGTTCGCTGCAATGGTCAGCCGGTGGCGAAGCTGTCCGATTCGCCGGGCAAGAACATGTGCGAGGACAGGGCCTATCTCGCCTACTTGCGCCAGGTGTTCGGCATCGCCCAGCCCGAAGACGAAGCGGCACAGTAACCCGCTTCGCGCACCACTCCGGGTTCATGTAACGGCTCGCGTGACCATCACTTTGAACGCGCGGGCGCCGCCTCGCAATGGGCCGTTTGGCCAGGGTGTTCGCGCGCAGGGCGGCCGGTATAATCCTCGTCACTTCGCACGGCTGTCGACATGAGGATTTCGCATATGGACACATCGATTGCCCGCCGCAACATCCTCGCGCGCATTCGCGCGGCGCAAGGGCGCGAGCCTGAGCCGTCCACGGCCGAGCGCGAGGTCGCGGCGGATTATCTGGCGCGCCATCCCGCCGGTCCGCGCCCGGAGATGCCGGCCGACCTGGGCGCGCGCTTCATTGAAGAAGCGCAAAGAATGGCGAGCACGGTCGACATCGTTCAGACGCTCGCCGAGGTGCCGGCCGCCGCGCACCGCTATCTCACGCAGCATGGCTTGCCCCTGCAGGCCATCGCGTGGCAAACGTTGCAAGACCTCCAGTGGGCCGAGGCCGGACTTTCAGTCGAATTTCGCAAGCCGCAAGACGGCGACGTGGTCGGTCTCACCGGCTGTTTCTGCGCCACCGCCGAGACCGGCACCCTCGTGCTGCTGTCCGGGCCGCAAACCTACGCATCAGCCGGCCTCCTGCCGGAAACGCACATTGCCATCGTGCCGGCTTCGCGCATCGTCGCCGGACATGAGGAAGCGTTCGCGCTGATGCGCAAAGAGCGCGGCGAACTGCCCCGCGCCGTCAATTTCGTCTCCGGGCCTTCGCGCACCGGCGATATCGAACAGACCATCGTGCTCGGCGCACATGGCCCGTATCGGGTGCATGTGATCGTCGTGCAGGGTGCCTGAGCGAGTACGGTGGCCGCTCTGCCACGCGCGCCTGGCCACTCGCAATGCTCGCTAAAAAAGGAATTCAGGAATATGAATCGTCATCCCGCGTGGGCGAGGATGTCGCTCGCCGGCGCATTGATGCTGGCCGCGTGGTCGCAACCGGCGTGCGCGTCGACCCTCGACGGCGCGCGTCTCTCGGCGCTATGGGGGCTGCCGTTCGCGGGCGTGCTGCTGTCGATCGCGGTATTGCCGCTGGTCGCGCCCGCGTTCTGGCATCACCATTTTGGCAAGATCGCGGCTGCGTGGGCACTCGCCTTTCTGGTGCCATTCGCGCTCAGCTTCGGCGTGCACGAGGCGTTCTCCGAACTGGCGTATGCAATGCTTGCCGAGTACGTTCCGTTTATCGTGCTGCTGACGGCGCTGTACACGGTCGCGGGCGGCATCTGCGTGCGCGGCAATCTGCACGGCACGCCGCGCGTGAACACGGCGATTCTCGCGTTCGGCACGTTGATCGCCAGCGTGATGGGCACGACCGGTGCGGCGATGCTGCTGATCCGTCCGCTGCTGCGCGCCAACGACAATCGCCGGCACACGGTCCATGTGGTCGTATTCTTCATTTTTCTGGTGGCAAACGTGGGCGGTTCGCTCTCGCCGTTGGGCGACCCGCCGCTCTTTCTGGGCTTCCTCGAAGGCGTCAGCTTTTTTTGGACCACGATGCACCTGGCGCTGCCGATGCTGTTCGTCAGCACCGCGCTGCTGGCCGGTTTCTATGCGCTCGACTCGTATTACTTTCATCAGCGTGAAGAGGAGCGCTCGCCCTTTCTCGATCCGACGCCCGAGGGCGCGCCGCGCGGCATCGACGGCAAGATCAATTTTCTGCTGCTGGCGGCCGTGATTGCACTCGTGCTGATGAGCGGGCTGTGGCGGCCTGCGGTGAGGTTCGACGTGTTCGGCACGCACGTCGCGTTACAGAATGCGGTGCGCGACGTCGCGCTCATTGCGGTCACGGTGCTCTCGCTCGTGTTGACGCCGCGAGCGGCGCGTGCGGGCAATGACTTCAACTGGGCGCCGATTCAGGAAGTGGCGAAACTGTTCGCCGGCATCTTCGTGACCATCGCGCCGGTGATCATGATCCTGCGCGCCGGCGAGGCGGGCGCGTTCGCGGGCATCGTCCATCTGGTCAACGATCCCGCCGGCCAACCGCGCGACATCATGTACTTCTGGGCGACCGGCCTGTTGTCTTCCTTTCTCGACAACGCGCCGACCTATCTGGTGTTCTTCAACCTGGCCGGCGGCGATGCGCAGACCTTGATGACCACCGGCGCGACGACGCTCGCCGCCATTTCGGCGGGCGCGGTGTTCATGGGCGCGAACACGTATATCGGCAACGCGCCGAACTTCATGGTGAAAGCAATTGCACAGTCGGGCGGCGTTCGCATGCCGGGTTTTTTCGCCTTCATGGGCTGGTCCGGCGTCGTGCTGCTGCCGCTCTTCGCGCTCACTGGCTGGCTGTTTTTCTAAGGCTGATTTCCGCGCCGGCGCAACTGCGATCGACGCGCTATACGGAGAATTGCAATGCAGAAGATCCTCGTCGCCCGCTCGATCTTTCCCGATGTGATCGACCGGCTCAAACAGTATTTCGACGTCGACTGCAATCAGGGCGACGTGCTGCCCGCCGACGAACTGAAACGCCGTCTCGCAGACAAGGACGGCGCGCTGACCGCGGGCGAGCCGATCGACGCCAGCGTTCTGGCAGCCGCGCCGCGTCTGCGCGCGGTGGCGAACATGGCGGTGGGCTATAACAACTTCGACATGGCTGCGTTCAACGCCGCCAACGTGCTCGGCACCAACACGCCGGACGTGCTGAACGAGTCGACCGCCGACTTCGGCTGGGCGCTGATGATGGCCGCGGCGCGCCGCATCGCCGAATCGGAGCACTGGCTGCGCGCGGGTAAATGGCAGAAGTGGAGCTACGACGGCTTTCTGGGCAACGATCTGTACGGCTCCACGCTCGGCGTGATCGGCATGGGCCGGATCGGCCAGGCGCTTGCGCGTCGCGCGAAGGGCTTCAACATGCCGGTGCTCTATCACAACCGCTCGCGCGTGGCGCCGCAGATCGAGGCCGAGCTGAATGCGCAACATGTGTCGAAGCAGGACCTGTTGCGCCGCGCCGATCATGTCGTGCTGGTCGTGCCGTACTCCACGCAAAGCCATCACACGATCGGCGCGGCCGAACTCGCGCTGATGAAACCGACCGCAACGCTCACCAACATCGCCCGCGGCGGCATCGTCGACGACGCGGCGCTGGCCCACGCGCTGCGCACCAAGCAGATCGCGGCGGCCGGTCTGGACGTGTTCGAAGGCGAGCCGCATCTGAACCCCGAGCTGCTGAATGTGCCGAACGTCGTGCTCACGCCGCATATTGCGAGCGCGACCGAGGCTACGCGCCGCGCAATGGCGAACCTCGCTGCGGACAACCTGATCGCCGCGCTGGGCGAAGGGCCGCGCGCCGGCCAGCCGCCGAATCCGATCAACCCGCAGGTGATCGGCAAGGCCCGTTCATGATGACGCTTCTCGTGGCGGCGGTCGCGGTGCTGGCGGTCGCATTGGTGATCACGGTGGCGCTACTGGTGCGGGCTCAGACCCGCGCGGACGACCGGGAGCAGTTCGAACTACTGAACGAACGCATCGATGTCGCCGCGCACACGCAAGCACACGCGTATGAGCGCCTCGAACGGCAGCTGCGCAACGACATCGCCGAGACCGCGCGCGTGTCGCGCGCCGAGCAGAGCGGCGGCTTCGCGCACTTTCAACAGACGCTCGCCGCGCAGTTCAGCAGCATGACCACGGTGCAAAGCGGCAAGATCGACGGTTTCGCGCAGCAACTGGACGCGGTGCGTCACAGTCTGCACGCGCAAGCCCAGCAGGCGCGCGATGAACAGGCCCGCACGCTGAAACAGTTCGGCGACACGCTGAGCCTGCAGTTAGGACACCTCACCGAGGCGAACGACCGGCGCTTCGCCGAAGTGCGCGCGACCATCGAACAGCGGTTGAAGGATATCGAGGCGAACAACTCGGCCAAGCTCGAAGAAATGCGCCGCACCGTCGACGAAAAACTGCACGCCACGCTCGAACAGCGTCTGGGCGAATCGTTCAAGCTGGTGTCCGACCGGCTCGAACAGGTGCATAGCGGCCTGGGCGAGATGCGAACGCTGGCGGCCGGCGTCGGCGATCTGAAGAAGGTGCTCACCAACGTCAAGACGCGTGGCACGTGGGGCGAAGTGCAGCTCGAAGCGTTGCTCGAACAATTGCTCACGGCCGATCAATACGCGAAGAACGTCGCCACGGTGCCCAAAAGCACGGAGCGTGTCGAGTTCGCGATTCGCTTGCCGGGACGCGCGGAGCAGGGCACGGCGGCCTCGCCCGTGTGGCTGCCGATCGACGCCAAATTCCCGCGCGAAGACTACGAGCGTCTGATCGAAGCGCAGGAGCGAGTCGATCCGGTCGCGGTCGAAGAAGCGTCCCGCGCGCTGGAAGCGCGGATTCGCGCGGAGGCGCGTGCGATAGCCGAGAAGTATGTGGCGCCGCCGTACACCACCGACTTCGCGCTGCTGTTTCTGCCAACCGAAGGCCTGTATGCGGAAGTGCTGCGCCGGCCCGGGCTCACGGATCTGCTGCAACGCGACTATCGCGTGACGATCGCGGGACCGACCACGCTGACCGCGTTGCTCAACAGTTTGCAAATGGGCTTTCGCACGCTCGCAATCGAAAAGCGTTCGAGCGAAGTGTGGCAGGTGCTCGGCGCGGTGAAAACGGAGTTCGGCAAATTCGGCGATGTGCTGGCGAAGACCAAGGCGCAGCTGGAAACCGTCACGCGTTCGATCGAAGCGGCGGAAACCCGCACGCGCGCGATGAGCCGCAAGCTGCGTGACGTCGAGGCTTTGCCGGGGGAGGCGGCGAGCGGTCTGCTCGGCGATGCGCTGTCGAGCGTGGACCCCGACGAGCAATGAGCTTGCAGCCGATGTGTCGCGCGTCTTGCGCCAGCAGCGCTCGCATCGACGGCCGCGCGCGGCGGCGCGCGTCGAGCCAGGCCGCTTGCGTCGCAACAAGGACGTGCGTGGGACCCCCGGACTGCGCCCGTTCCTGGATCAGCGAAGCCGGCGCCGCTCCGCCAGCGCGGCGGCGCCAACCGCCAAGGGCGTTATGCCTCTTCCGGCGCGTCCGTCAGATGAATTTCGATGCCGCCGAAGCGCGAGGCCACCCAGTTGTATGCATGGCAGGCGATCCATAGCAGCACGAAGCCGAGAATCGCGTTCAGCAGCAGCGCACTGAATACCGTGCTCAGTTCCACCGAGCCGTAGCGTATGAACGCGACCAGTACGCCCAGCAGCACGATCGGCACCGAGAAAGTCAGATACACGAGAATAAGTGCTTTAGCCGTCTGTCCAGGCGCAATGAACGATATCTGTTTTTTCATGTGGTCCAACCCGTCTGTCGTTGTCGTAGTAGTAATGCGACAGCTCTAAGCGGCTGTCGATGCAAGCGTTATACGAGACCGTCGAAAAGCATGATCGCGACGCGTTCTCCCTCGCCGATTGCGCCTTCGTCGTGTCCGAGCACGATAAAGCAATTGGCTTCGCTCATCGAACTCAGCACGCCCGAGCTTTGCGAGCCGGTCGGCGTGACGTGCCACTGCCCGTGCCGGTCCTGCTGCGCGACGCCGCGCTGGAATTCGGTGCGGCCGGCGCGTTTGTGGATGGCCTGGCGGCTCGTCGCGTGGATCGTCGGCAGCGGGCCGGGCGTTGCTCCCGACATCAGCAGCAGCACTTCTCGCACGATCTGATAGAACGCCACCATCACGGCAACCGGGTTACCCGGCAAGCCGAAGAATATTGCCGGCTGCCCCGCGCCCGGCCGCGCGCCGGACCAGATGCGGCCAAACGCCAGAGGTCGCCCCGGGCGCATCGCCAGACTCCAGAACGCGACGTCGCCGAAGCTTTGCAGCAGTTGCCTCGTGAAATCCGCCTCGCCCACCGATACGCCGCCGGAGGTCAACACCACGTCGGCGCTCGCCGCGGCGCTGCGCAACGCGGCATCCAGCGCGGCGGGCTCGTCGCACACCACGCCGAGATCCAGCGCGTCGACGTTCAGGCGCCGCAGCATGGCAAACAGCGTGTAGCGGTTGCTGTCGTACACGCAGCCTGCATCGAGCGGCTCGCCGAGCGAGCGCAATTCGTCGCCGGTGGAAAAGAACGCGACCCGCAAGCGCCGCCGCACGTTCACTTCGCCAATCCCGAGCGATGCCAGCAGCCCGAGGTCCGTTGCCTGCACGATGCGGCCAGCCCGCAGGGCGGCATGCCCGCGCGCGAGATCTTCGCCCGCGAGGCGGCGGTTCGCGCCGGCCGCTACGGCGTTTGCCGCAAAGCGGATCGAACCAGCATCCGCGCTGCGCTCGACCAGTTCCTGCGGCACGACCGTGTCGCAGTCCGCGGGCATGCACGCGCCGGTCATCACGCGCACGCATTGGTCGGCGTTGACGCGACCCGCGAACGGATGACCGGCCAATGCCTTGCCGATCACCGTCAGCGCGATGCCCGAGCCTCCCGTTGCCAGCGCCGCGCGGTTGAACGCGTAGCCGTCCATCGCGGAATTGTCATGCGAAGGAACGTCGATCGGCGACACGATGTCGGCCGCCAGCACTCGGCCGAGCGCATCCCGCAACGCCACGCGTTCCACGGCCGTCACCGGTGCCGCCCACTGGCGAACAATCGCCTGGGCGGCCGAAACGGGGAGCGCGTGAGGGTCGTATTGCGCGACGCAGCGGGAAAATTCGTTAAGCGTGGTCATGAAGGGCTGGGCGTCGCGACCGGGGACGGCCGCGGGGGCTGCCGTGCGGCCGGCCGGACATCAACCGGGGCCTCGATTGCGTTCGAGGTCGGCGAGTTCTTGTAACGAGTTGGCATTGTAAAACGCTCGCTCGTCGGTAAAGACGACTTCCACCGTGCTGTGGCGTGCGTACCACGCGCGGACTTTTCGCTCGCCTGCGGCCAGGAACGCGGCGAGATCGTCCGCGAGACCGGTGCGCAGCAGCGCGAAGACGGGATGAAGGGAGGTGTTGCCGTTGGCGGCGACGGTGACGGCGGTGGCGATGTCGGCCTGGTTCCCGTCCAGCGCGTGCGCGAGGCGCGCGGCGAGATCGGCGGGAAGCCAGGGGGAGTCGCACGGTGCGCTCAGGAGATACGGCGTCGCGCTCGCGCGCAGCCCGGCGAGCAGGCCCGCTAGCGGTCCCGGGAAACCGGGCAGCGTATCGGCCACGATGGCGGCGCCGAATGGCGCACCGAGCGCGGCATAGGTGTCGGGATGGCGGTTGGCGCTGATCAGCAGCGCGCCGGTTTGGGGCGCGAGGCGCCGCAGCACGTGCACGGCGAGCGGCTCGCCGTGCAGCGTCTGCAGGCCCTTGTCGAGCCCGCCCATGCGCATGCCGCGACCGCCGGCGAGCAGCAGGCCGGTGATCTGTTCACGCGGGATTGGCATGCGCCGGCCGCTCAGCCGCCGATGTACGACATTTCGACCCGGCGACCAGCGTGCTCGCCCGAGTCGGCCGTGTGGCTACCGCGCAGTTGCGAATAGCGGTCGCCGCGGCCTTGCCAGATTTCCGCGATGACTGTGGCGATCTCGGCATCGCTCGCGCCGTTGCGCAGCAACGCGCGCAGGTCATGTCCGGCCGATGCGAACAGGCACAAGTACAGCTTGCCTTCGGTCGACAGGCGTGCGCGCGTACACGTGCCGCAAAACGCGCGGGTGACACTCGAAATCACGCCGATTTCCCCGCCACCGTCCGCGTAACCCCAGCGCTGCGCGGTCTCCGCAGCGCTGTGCGCTTCGAGCGGCACCAGCGGGAAGTGCTCGGCGATACGCGCGACGACGTCCGCCGACGGCAACACTTCTGCCATGTTCCAGCCGTTGGACGTGCCCACGTCCATGTATTCGATAAAGCGCAGCACCGTGCCCGAGCCTTTGAAGTGCCGCGCCATCGGCAATATTTCGCCGTCGTTGGTGCCGCGCTTGACGACCATGTTGACCTTGAGCGGCGCGAGCCCCACCGCCTGCGCCGCGGCGATGCCGTCCAGCACGTCGGCGACCGCGAAGTCGGCGTCGTTCATGCGGCGAAACAGGGTGTCGTCGAGCGCGTCGAGACTGACGGTGACGCGCGTCAGCCCAGCATCTTTCAGGCTACGGGCCTTGCGCTCCAGCAAGGAGCCGTTGGTGGTCAGCGTCAGATCGAGAGGGCGGCCGGCCGGGGTGTTCAATTGCGCGAGCCGCTCAATCAGGAATTCGAGGTTTTTGCGCAATAGCGGCTCGCCACCCGTCAGCCGAATCTTTTCGACGCCATGTGCGATGGCCAGCCGTGCCAGGCGTTCGATTTCCTCGAAGCTCAACAATGCGCTATGCGGGAGGAACGCGTAGTCCTTGTCGAAGACGGCGCGCGGCATGCAGTAGACACAGCGAAAATTGCAGCGGTCCGTCACCGAAATGCGCAGGTCCCGTAGTGGACGCGACAGCGTGTCGTGCAGTACGCCACTTGGCGTCTGCATGGGGCCGGCGATAACCGGCGCCGCGCTGAGGTCGGCAACTGGGATGATGCGTCGGGACATGAGGTGCGTCTTCCGGGTGCTTCTCTAATGGAACAGCCAAGTCTTCATTCTATCGGAAATGTTTTTGATGCAGCCGGCTCCCGGCCTTCCCGGGTCCCGAAGCGGCATCGCGCGGTGCGCCCGGCTTGCCGTTTCTGTCCGTACAAGAAAAAAGCCCGCCGATGAGGGCGGGCTTTCTGGGTGCGACGGGCAGCTTACTGCGGGTGCTTGCCGGTTTCCACCTGTTGCATTGGCGCGCTCTCGACGGGCGGCAGCGGTTTGCGCTCACGCACCGGGCGGGCCGGCTTGACGGTCTGCGCAGCGGCTTCCTGCGCGGCACGCCATTTCTCGGTGTCGGTGTTCACCCACACGAGACCTGCCTGCTCCAGCACCGGCTTCAGGGCTTCCGCCGACACCGCGCCGCCGCGCGGCTGTGCCGGCTGCTGCGCTGCGGCCACTGGCGCAGGCTCGACGGCAGCTTGCTGCGCTGCGGTTTCGGCGTGGACCGGCTGCACTTCGACCGTTTCGGCTTGCGGCGCCGGCGTGTGCGCCGGTGCTTCGATCACCGCCGCCGGAGCCACGCTCTCGCCAGCAGGCGAAGCGGTCGGCGCTTGCGCTGCTGCGGCTTCGCGATGCCCTTGTGCCGGCGCTTCGACAGGCGCGAGCGGTTCGATCACACGAGCGGTCTCGCTGGCGCCCGGAGTGGCTTCTGCCACCGGCGCTTCGGCAACCGGCGCTTGCGCGACCGGCGTTTCCACGACAGGCGCATGTGCGACCGGGGTTTCGACGACAGGCGCGTGTGCGACCCGGGTTTCGACGACAGGCGCGTGTGCAACGGCCGCTTGTGCGACCGGCGCTTCCACGACCGGTTCCGCCGCTGCAGGCTCAACCGCGGCCGGCGTGACCGGCGCCTGGTCGAACGGCACGGTCGTTTCCGTTTTTGCAGCCAGCTCGGCGGCCAGAGCGGGGGTTTCGGTTGCTGCGTGCAACTCCGTCACGACGGCGGTTTCCGTTGCAACAGCCGCGACCACGACTTCCACCGGCGTCACCTGGTCCGCTTCGCGGACTTCCGCTTGATGCTCGACCGGCTGTTGAGCCGCGCGCAACGGTGCGTCGTCGCTGACGCTAAGGTTCTCGCCTTCGGCTTCCGCGACATCTGCTGCGAGGTTGCCGTTGAGGTCCTCTTCACGCTCGCGACGGCCACCGCGACGGCCACGGCGACGACGACGGCGCTCCTCACCGTCACGTGCTACCGCTTCCTGATCGACCGGTGCGCCGCTTTCGCCCAGCGCGACCTGGCTGCGCGCCAGTTCGTCTGCCGGTTGGGCTTCGGCTTGCGTCGTCAGGGCATCGGTAGTTTCGGTTTGCGGCTTGCGTCGTTCGCCGCGCTCGCCCCGTTCGCGGCGCTCACCGCGTTCCGGACGTTCACCGCGCTCTGCGCGCGCCGGGCCTTCCACGGTTTCGGCGCGCTCGGCAGCGCGACTGTCGCGTTCACGGTTTTCGCGACCTTCACGTGGTTCGCGACCCTCACGCGGCTCGCGTGCTTCACGCGGTTCACGGCCCTCGCGGGCCTCACGCGGCTCACGCGCTTCACGATTACCGCGCGGCTCGCGAGCCTCGCGGGGTTCACGACCTTCGCGTGCTTCACGCACGTCGCGACCTTCACGCGGTTCGCGCTCTTCGCGACGCTGCGACGGCTGCTGGCCCTGAGCCTGACGGCCACCGCTCGTGCCTTCGCCGCGAGCCGCCGCGTCGCGGCCAGGCGCGCCGCCACGGCGGTTGCGATTGCGCTCGCCGCCGCGTTCGCCGGTGCGCTCGCCGCGCTCCGCACGCTCGCCGCGTTGTGCACGCACCTGTTTCTCGGTTGCTGCCGGCACGACAGGCGCCGGTACGGCCGGCTGCATGCCGAACAGATTCTTCAGCCAGCCGATGAAACCGCCGCTCGCCGACGGCACCGCGACCGGAGCCGGGGCCTCCACCGGGCGCACCGGCGCGCTCGGCGCCGGCTTTTCAGGCGTGATGCCCTTGACCGCCGCTTCCTGCTTCGGCTTCACTTCCTCGGTGCGCTTGCTGTAACCGGTTTCGGATTCCAGTTCGTGGGCCGCTTCTTCGGCCATCTTCCATGAAGCGCGCGGCTCGTCGAGGCGCGCGTCGTCGTGACGCAGGCGCTCGAGCTTGTAATGCGGCGTATCGAGGTGCTTGTTCGGAATCAGTACGACATTGACCTTGAAACGCGACTCGATCTTGTTGATTTCGGCACGCTTTTCATTCAACAGGAAGGCGGTCACTTCGACCGGCACCTGGCAATGGATCGCCGCGGTGTTTTCCTTCATCGCTTCTTCCTGAATGATCCGCAACACTTGCAGCGCGGACGATTCGGTGTCGCGGATGTGGCCCGTGCCGTTACAGCGCGGGCAAGTCACATGGCTGCCTTCCGACAAGGCCGGGCGCAGACGCTGCCGCGACAGTTCCATCAGGCCGAAGCGCGAGATCTTGCCCATCTGGACGCGTGCGCGGTCGTGCTTGAGCGCGTCTTTCAGGCGCTGCTCGACTTCGCGCTGGCTCTTGGCCGACTCCATGTCGATAAAGTCGATCACGATCAGGCCGCCCAGATCGCGCAGGCGCAGCTGGCGGGCGACTTCGTCGGCGGCTTCGAGGTTGGTGCGCGCGGCCGTTTCCTCGATGTCCGCGCCCTTGGTGGCGCGCGCCGAATTCACGTCGATCGCGACCAGCGCTTCAGTGTGGTCGATCACGATCGCACCGCCCGAAGGCAGCGGCACCGTGCGCGAGTACGCCGTTTCGATCTGGTGTTCGATCTGGAAACGCGAGAAGAGCGGCACGTCGTCGTGGTAGCGCTTGACCTTGCCGACGTTGTCCGGCATCACGATGTCCATGAAGGCGCGGGCCTGGTCATGGATTTCGGTGGTGTCGATCAGGATTTCGCCGATATCCGGCTGGAAATAGTCGCGAATCGCGCGGATCACGAGGCTCGATTCGAGATAGATCAGCATCGGCTGGCCGCTCGAACCGCTCTGCGACGCGGCTTCGATCGCGCGCCACAGCTGCATCAGGTAGTTCAGGTCCCACTGCAGTTCTTCGGCGCTGCGGCCAATGCCGGCCGTGCGCGCGATGATGCTCATGCCTTCGGGCAATTGCAGTTGCGCCATGGTTTCGCGCAGTTCCTGACGGTCGTCGCCTTCGATCCGGCGCGACACGCCACCGCCGCGCGGGTTGTTCGGCATCAGGACGAGATACCGGCCGGCGAGCGAGATGAACGTGGTCAGCGCCGCGCCCTTGTTGCCGCGCTCTTCTTTTTCGACCTGAACGATCAGTTCCTGCCCTTCCTTCAGCGCGTCCTGAATGCGCGCGGAGCGCATGTCGACGCCGTCGCGGAAGTACTGGCGCGCGACTTCCTTGAACGGCAGGAAGCCGTGGCGGTCTTCGCCGTAGTTGACGAAACAGGCTTCGAGCGACGGCTCGATACGGGTAATGATGCCTTTGTAAATATTGCCTTTGCGCTGTTCGCGGCCGGCGGTTTCGATGTCGATATCGATGAGTTTTTGCCCATCGACGATGGCGACGCGCAGTTCTTCCTGCTGCGTCGCATTGAACAACATGCGTTTCATTGAACGACTCCAGAGCGGCTCAGGCTGCCCCTGCTGCGCGGGTGTCAGCCGCGAAAGCGAAGAGGCACGCGCATGCCGCGCTTTATAGTGTTTTCACGAACACGCTGGAGCGGGAAATCTGGCGGGAGAATTGCCTGAGAGGGCCCGGCCCATTGACGAATGGGCGCGGTGCCGCAGGGCACATGCGAACACGGCTTCAAATAACGACCCGACACGCCGCGGGTTCTGCCGGCAGACCCTCGTCAGCCTTTGGCCCTCTCGCCGGTGCGCCAACTGGGCGCGTGACCGGAAGGTCGAAGGTTGCGGTCGTGCCGCAGCGGGAAGTTCGCGCAGGCGGCGCGTCTTTTCCTGCTGGGGGTGTCTCGCCTCATTTTGACGTCGCCATGTCTTGTACTTTCTACAAGACGCCTCGGGCGCACGCCGTATTTTCGCAACCCGCAGCTTCGTCAAGCAGGGCGTCACACCGCCCGATACCGAAGCTGAAGGTTAAATTCTTTTTTACCAAAATTCCGTTACCGTGGAAGCCGACCTTGACCGAACGCGCCTGTGGGCGCCGTCCCTGCCGGGTACTGACTTCGTGCGTGCAACTCGTTGCATCTCAAATTGAGGGTGAGCAACCAGACCCCGGCGCAAGTAAAATAGACGTTTATCGCTTGCACCTGCGCAGTCCGCCCGAATTCCGGTCACTGCGCCGGCCGCCGCAGACTGCTGGGCAAATTATATTCAGAATGAAAGAGTTAGGCAAAAAATCCCAGAAATCGGTCGCAAGCGACCAGGTCTCGGTCCTGGAGATCGACGACAGCGCGGCCGGACAGCGCATCGACAATTTCTTGTTGCGCGTCTGTAAGGGCGTGCCCAAGAGCCACATTTACCGCATTCTGCGCAGCGGCGAAGTGCGCGTAAATAAGGGCCGGATAGATGCGCAGTACCGTCTTGCACTCGGCGACCTGGTGCGCGTGCCGCCCATTCGCGTCGCGCAACCGAATGAAGCGGCAGCCTACGCGAGCGTACCGAGCGCGAACTTCCCGATCATTTTCGAAGACGATCACCTGCTCGTCATCGACAAGCCGGCCGGCGTTGCGGTCCATGGCGGCAGCGGCGTCGCGTTCGGCGTCATCGAGCAGATGCGAGAAGCGCGGCCGCAGGCGAAATTCCTCGAACTGGTGCATCGGCTGGATCGCGAGACGTCCGGTATCCTGATGCTCGCCAAGAAACGTGCGGCGCTCGTGAATCTGCACGAGCAGATCCGCGAGAACCAGATGGACAAGCGCTACTATGCTTGCGTGCACGGCGAGTGGGCGAGCGACTGGGGCCGCCGCCGCGCGGTCAAGGTGCCGCTGCACAAGTACCTGACGGCGGACGGCGAGCGCCGCGTGCGCGTGCAGGACGACGGGCTGGCTTCGCACACCGTTTTCAATCTGATCGACAGCTGGCCCGAGTACGCGCTGCTCGAGGCGGAGCTGAAGACAGGCCGCACGCATCAGATTCGCGTCCATTTGCAGCATCTGGAACTGCCGATCGTGGGCGATGCCAAATACGGCGACTTCGCGCTGAACAAGGCGCTGGCGCGTGCCAACGCCAAACCGGGTCTGAAACGCATGTTTCTGCACGCGTACCGGCTCAAACTGACGCATCCGGCCACCGGCGCGCCGCTGCAATTCGAGGCGCCAATGCCCGCCGAATGCCGCAGCTTCATCGCGCAGCTCAACGAACGACGAAATGGGTCAACCCCGGAGACGACACCGCATGGCTAGAGAGCAATTTGACCTGATCGTTTTCGACTGGGACGGCACGCTGATGGATTCGACGGCACACATCACCCGCAGCATCCAGGCGGCCTGCCGCGATCTCGGCTTGCCGGTTCCCGCCGACGAAGCCGCGAGCTACGTGATCGGTCTGGGCCTGCGCGAAGCGCTGCAGCTCGCCGCGCCCACCCTAGATCCGGCCGACTATCCGCGACTCTCCGAGCGTTACCGCTTCCATTACCTGGTAAAGGATCAGACCACCGAACTGTTCGCCGGGGTGCGCGAGATGCTGCGCGATTTGCGCGATGAGGGCTATCTGCTCGCTGTGGCGACGGGCAAGAGCCGCGTCGGGTTGAACCGCGCGCTCGACCAGGCACGCCTGACGAGCCTGTTCGACGGCACGCGCTGTGCCGACGAGACCTTCTCGAAACCGCATCCCGCGATGCTGCACGAGCTGACGCGCGAACTGGGGCAGGATCCGGTGCGCACGGTGATGGTCGGCGACACCACGCACGACCTGCAGATGGCGATCAACGCGGGCGTTGCGGGCATCGGCGTGACTTACGGCGCGCATCCGGCCGGCTCGCTGAGCGCACTTGCGCCCAAATTCGTCGCATCTAGCGTCAGCGCGCTATCCGGCTGGCTGCGAGAGAACGCATGAGCGCGGACCCGGCCGCGGACGTGGGGCCGGCCGCGCCGCGCAGCTTGCCGGCGGCGATGTCGTGGTGTTTTTCGTTCGCTACGAGGGCCGGGCCTACGGTTACCTGAACCGCTGCGCGCACGTGCCGATGGAACTGGATTGGGCCGAGGGACAGTTCTTCGAGTCGTCCGGTTTATACTTGATGTGCGCTACACACGGCGCGATCTACGCGCCCGATACCGGCAAATGTGTCGGGGGCCCCTGCCGCGGCGGCAGATTGCGTCCGGTCCACGTCGAGGAGCGCGACACGCCGGAGGGCCGGGCCGTGTTCTGGTTGCCTGACGGCGAACTGCGTCCTGCCGCGCCCTGACTCTTCCCATCCCTTTGCACAGCACGCATGTCCGACAATTTGACTCCTGAGCCGAAGGACCCAGCCATGACCGGCCGTGCGCGCACGTCCTCCGACGAACCCGGTTGGGAGAGGGCGGCGCTCGAACGCATCGCGCTAGCGGCAATCACCGAGCAGCGCTCGGCGCGGCGCTGGAAGATTTTCTTCCGCTTTGTATTCCTGATCGTGCTGATGCTGCTGGTATGGCTGGCGCTCACTTTTTCCGGCGACCGGGTCGCCGTCACGGGCCGCCACACAGCCATGGTGACACTGGACGGCGAAATTTCCGCGGACACCAATGCGAACGCCGAAGACGTCAACACGGCCTTGGACAGCGCGTTCGACGACTCGGGCACGGCCGGCGTGATCCTGCGCTGCAACAGCCCCGGCGGCAGTCCTGTGCAGGCTGGCATCATCTATAACGAAATCCGGCGCTTGCGCAGCAAATACCCGTCGATCCCGCTGTATGCCGTGGTGGGGGACATGTGCGCGTCGGGCGGCTACTACGCCGCCGCGGCGGCGGAAAAGATTTACGTGGACAAGGCGAGCATCGTTGGTTCGATCGGTGTGCTGATGGACAGCTTCGGCTTCACCGGCCTGATGGACAAACTGGGGATTCAGCGTCGGCTGCACACGTCGGGTGAAAACAAGGGTTTTTTCGATCCGTTCTCACCCGAAACGCCGAAGATGGACCAACACGCGCAGGACATGCTGGATCAGATCCACGCGCAATTCATCGACGCGGTGCGTCAGGGCCGCGGCAAGCGTCTGCATGAAACACCCGACATGTTCTCCGGGCTATTCTGGACCGGGCAGAAAAGCGTGCAGTTGGGTCTCGCCGATGGGTTCGGCGACACCGACTACGTGGCGCGTGAACTGTTCAAGGCGCCAGACATCGTCGATTACACCGTGAAAGAGAGCATCACGGATCGCGTCGCGCGCAAATTCGGCGCGGCCGTTGGCAGCGGTGCCGTTCATGCGATGGCGCTGGGCGGGAAGTTCGGTTTGCGGTGAGCGGGGCGTTATCCGTCTGACGGACTCAAGCAGGTCTGCCGTTAGAACGCCAGCATCAGGAAAATAGCGGGCCGTTTATGCAGGTCGATTGGCGGCTTCTTCTTCCAGTCGGCCACACTATGACTGGCGATGGTTTCCGTCGGCAGCGTCAGGTCGACTGCAACGCACAGGCGCGTCGATGGCGCGCACGTCCCCAGCAACGTATCGAGCAGCGGGCGATTTCGGTAAGGCGTCTCGATAAAAATCTGCGTCTGCCTGGCTTTGCGCGACTGCTGTTCCAGGTCCCGCAGACGGGCCGCGCGTTCGGCGGGATCGACCGGCAAGTAGCCGTGAAACGCGAAGCTCTGCCCGTTGAGCCCCGAAGCCATCAAGGCCAGCAGAATCGAACTCGGCCCGACCAACGGCACGACTTTCACGCCGCGCTCGTGCGCGCGGCGCACGAGCAACGCACCGGGGTCCGCGACCGCCGGACAGCCGGCCTCCGAGACGAGCCCAGCGTCGGTGCCTGCAACGAGCGGCGCCAGCAGCTTGTCGATGTCGACCGCCGGCGTATTGACGTTCAGTTCCCGGATCTCGATTTCCTGGATCGGCCGCTCGGCGCCGACTTTCTTCAGGAATGCACGGGTGCTTTTGGCGTTTTCGCCGATGTAATAGTGCAGTGATGCGGCGCGCGCCCGCACCGGGGCGGGCAGGACGGCGTCGAGCGTGGCGGCGTCGCCTTCGCCGAGGGTGTTCGGTATCAGGTAGAGCGTGCCGCTCATGATGTCCCCAGAAGTGGATAACCGGCTGTCAGCAACATGCGCGACAGTGCGATCAACGGCAGGCCGACAAGCGCGGTGGGATCGTCGGAATGGATGGCTTCGAGCAGCGCGATGCCAAGCCCTTCGGACTTGGCGCTGCCTGCGACGTCGTACGGCGTTTCGGCGCGCAGATAGGCCTCCAGCGCGGAGTCGGGCAAGTGGCGAAACTGTACGCGCGTCAGCACGTCGACGGTTTGCGCTGTGCCGGACGCGCTGTCAAACAGACATAGCGCGCTATGGAACAGCACTTCGCGGCCGCGCATCGCCCGCAGTTGGGCCAGCGCATTTTCGTGCGAACCGGGTTTGCCGATCTGCAGGCCGTCGTAAGTGGCAACCTGGTCGGAGCCGATCACCAGTGCGGTGTCCGCATCGATGGCGCTCGCGACGGCGCGGGCTTTGGCTTCGGCAAGCCGCAATGCGGTGACTACGGGGGTTTCGCCGGCGAGCGGCGTTTCATCGACCGCGGGTACGACGACATCGAACGGCACGCGCAGGCGTTGGAGCAACTCGCGCCGATACGGCGAACTCGACGCCAGAACGAGGCGTGGCGGGCGTTTGGAGGAATCTGGCATGGTCAACCGACGGCTAGGGAGGCGGGGCGAACGCGGCTGCGGGGAACTCGCGCGCGTACGGGCTTAAGTGTTTGACTCAAAAAGACAAAACGGATATGATCTCGGGCTTTTCATCGGTATGCTGGCGCTATGCGGGTCATGGCGAGTTCGATCGAACTTACCCGAGCGAACGTACTCGGGCGTGCCGCCGCAGGCTTCGCGGGCTGTCTGCACACCGATCAACCTGGCGGTTTATCCCGGCGAAATCTGCCGAGGCAGGAGCGCACATGACTCAACATCCTGGCAACCCTGCAGGTCTGCCCGACCCGCATGAGCTCGATCTGTTCGAATTTGCGCGGAGTGGGCGCCAGGCCGCGGGTGTAGTACGCGTCTCGCAACTGCCGCGCATGTTAAACGAAGTCCCGGCGGAAGCGCCAGAGCGCGACACTGCGTTCACCTGGCAAGCCGAAGGGGCGACGCAGCCGGAACTGCAGGACGACGGCACCGAGGGTCCCCAGCCTTATTTGAGGATGGCGATTCACGGCGCTGCATGGCTTGAATGTCAGCGGTGCATGAAGCCGTATTCGCAGGCGTTCAACGTCGATGCAACTTACCGGATCGTCGCCACTGAGGCGCAAGCCGAAGAGTTTCCGCTCGACGAGGATGAAGTCGAGGTGATCGTGGGCTCGCGCCAGTTCGATCTGATCGACTTGATCGAAGAAGAGTTGCTGCTTTCCTTGCCGCTCGTGCCCAAGCACGACGTGTGTCCGGAAGTGCACGAGAGCCTTGTCTCGGGTGTGGCTGGAGCCGAAGGCGAGGGCGATGAAGCCGCAGCGGACGAATCCGGTGAAGGCGACGAGCCCGAGCGGCCCAATCCGTTCGCGGCGCTCGAACGTCTCAAGCGCGGTGAGCCGGGCGACGAGAAGCACTGAACAGTTGCATGGGAGCGCGATGCGGGCGCATTGGCCGTTTGGCCGATGGCGGCGACCGGGTCGGGCTGTGTTAGAATTCGGAAAATTTTTAGGAGTTACTCATGGCAGTCCAACAAAACAAGAAGTCGCCGTCCAAGCGCGGCATGCACCGTTCGCACGATTTCCTGACGGCAGCGCCGTTGGCCGTGGAACCGAGCACGGGTGAAGTGCATCTGCGTCATCACGTTAGCCCGAACGGCTACTATCGCGGCAAGAAAGTCGTCAAGACGAAGAACGACTAATCGTTTCGCTGCGTTGCGCCGTTCGGCGTTTCGCGTGACGATCGGCTCGCTTGACATTTTCCCGGCTCGGCAAAAAGGCGGCATTCAACTGCCGCTTTTTTGTGTCGATCGCAGTTGGCGCTTTAGCGCTTACTGGTATCCCATGCAGGGCGCCTGAAATTCGTCGCACTCCATGACAGTAAAGCTCACGATAGATTGCATGGGAGGCGACCACGGCCCGTCCGTGACCGTTCCCGCTGCCGTCAACTTCGTCCGTTCGCATCCCGACGCACAGCTGTTGCTCGTCGGCATTGAGAGTGCGATTCGTGCGCATCTGAAGAAGTTGAGGGCTCAGGACCTGCCGGCGCTGACCGTCGTCCCCGCTACGGAGATCGTTGCGATGGACGATCCGGTCGAGGTCGCGCTGCGCAAGAAAAAAGATTCGTCGATGCGCGTGGCGTTGAACCGCGTCAAGGAAGGCGAGGCGCAAGCCTGCATTTCGGCCGGCAACACCGGCGCGCTGATGGCCGTCTCGCGATACGTGCTGAAGACGCTGTCGGGCATCGAGCGCCCGGCTATTGCGTCGGCGCTGCCCAATCCCAATGGCTATACGATGATGCTCGACCTGGGCGCCAACGTCGACTGCGAGCCGCAGCACCTGCTGCAGTTCGCGGAGATGGGGCACGCGCTCGTGTCCGCGCTGGAAGGTCGCGAGCGACCCACCATCGGGCTGCTGAACATCGGCGAAGAAGTCATCAAGGGCAATGACACCATCAAACGCGCCGGCGAACTGCTGCGCGCGAGTACACTGAATTTTCACGGCAACGTCGAAGGTAACGACATCTTCAAAGGCACGGTCGACGTGATCGTCTGCGACGGTTTCGTCGGCAATGTCGCGCTGAAGACGTCGGAAGGTCTAGCGCAGATGCTGTCCAACATCATCAAGGAAGAGTTTGGCCGATCATGGCTCACCAAGGTGATGGCGGTGCTCGCGTTGCCGGTATTGATGCGTTTCAAGAAGCGTGTCGATCATCGGCAGTACAACGGTGCCGCGCTGCTCGGCCTACGCGGACTGGTGATCAAGAGCCATGGTTCGGCGGACGCCTATGCGTTTGAGTGGGCTATCAAACGCGGGTATGATGCCGTCAAAAACGGCGTGCTGGAGCGCCTTGCGCGAGCAATGGAAGAGAACGCGGGTTCTCTGGAACAGGCGGCGCGCGACGCAAGCGGTGCGGGTCACGCAAGCCCGATCGCAGGCCAGCCGGCCGAGCCCTACGCTGCGCAATCCTCGAAGGCATAATGGCTCAATCGACAATTTATTCCCGCGTGCTCGGTACCGGCAGCTATCTGCCGCCTGGGCGCGTCACCAACCAGGATCTGGCCGAACGTCTGGCCACGCGAGGCGTCGAGACGAGCGACGAGTGGATCGTGGCGCGCACGGGCATTCACGCACGCCACTTTGCCGAGCCTGATGTCACGACGAGCGATCTCGCTTTAATCGCGGCGCAGCGCGCGATCGAAGCGGCGGATATCGACCCCCAATCCATCGATCTGATCATCGTCGCAACGTCCACGCCGGACTTCGTGTTTCCGAGCACCGCCTGCCTGTTGCAGAACAAACTCGGCATCAGGAACCATGGCGCCGCGTTCGACGTGCAGGCCGTCTGTTCTGGATTCGCCTACGCGGTCGCGACGGCGGACAGCTTCATTCGTAGCGGCCAGCATCGCACGGCGCTCGTGATCGGCGCGGAAACCTTCTCGCGCATTCTCGATTTCAACGACCGCACTACCTGCGTGCTGTTCGGCGACGGCGCCGGCGCGGTGATCCTGCAGGCGTCCGAAGAACCGGGCGTGCTCTCGAACGCATTGCACGCCGACGGTAGCCATTCGAATATTCTCTGCACGCCGGGCAACGTGAACGGCGGCGTGGTGGCCGGCAGCGCGTTTCTGCATATGGACGGGCAGGCGGTGTTCAAGCTCGCCGTCAACGTGCTCGAAAAAGTCGCGGTCGAGGCGCTCGAGAAAGCCAATCTGACTGCGCAGCAGATCGACTGGCTGATTCCGCATCAAGCCAACATCCGCATCATGCAAAGCACCTGCCGCAAGCTCGGCTTGCCGCAGGAGCGCATGGTCGTCACGGTGGGCGAGCACGGCAATACGTCGGCTGCGTCCATTCCGCTCGCATTCGACGTCGCCGTACGCGACGGCCGCATCAAGCGCGGCCAGAACGTGCTGATCGAAGGCGTCGGCGGCGGCTTCACGTGGGGCGCGTCCGTCATCCGTTACTGAGCGCCGTAAGCATCGAGCGGCGCTGCGCGCGTCGCCCGCGCGCTGGCGTGCTGCGGGCGACGCGCGCCACCCACATCTGACTAAATCGATTTTGGGGACGATATGAAATTTGCGTTCGTTTTTCCTGGACAGGGCTCGCAATCGGTCGGCATGCTCAACGCATTCTCCGATCACGCGATTGTGCGCGAGACGGTTCAGGAAGCGTCCGACGCGCTGAAGCAGGACCTCGGCAAGCTGATCGCCGAAGGCCCGCTCGAAGATCTGAATCTCACTACCAATACCCAGCCGGTCATGCTGAGCGCAGCCTATGCGATTTATCGCGCGTGGCTGCAGGCAGGCGGCCCGAAGCCGGCGATCGTCGCAGGCCATAGCCTTGGCGAATACACGGCGCTCGTCGCGGCGGGCTCGCTCGCATTTCGCGATGCGCTCCCGCTCGTGCGTTTTCGCGCGCAGGCAATGCAGACGGCGGTGCCGGTCGGTCAAGGCGCCATGGCCGCGATTCTCGGTCTTGACGACGAGACGGTATGCGCCGTTTGCGCAGAAGCGTCGGTGGCCGGTATCGTTGAAGCGGTGAATTTCAATGCGCCGGCGCAAGTCGTGATCGCGGGCCACAAGACCGCCGTCGACAAGGCTTGCGAGCTCGCCAAAGCGAAGGGCGCCAAGCGCGCATTGCCGCTGCCGGTCTCGGCGCCGTTCCACTCGTCGCTGCTCAAGCCGGCGTCGGATCAACTGCGCGAGTATCTGGCGAGCGTCGATGTGCAAGTGCCGGCGATTCCGGTCATCAACAACGTCGACGTCGCGGTGGTCGACGATCCGGCCAGCATCAAGGACGCGCTGGTGCGCCAGGCGGCCGGAGCGGTGCGCTGGGTCGAGAGCGTTCAGGCGATGGCCGCGCAAGGCGTCTCGCACGTGATCGAGTGCGGTCCTGGCAAGGTCCTTGCGGGTTTGACCAAGCGCATCGACGGCAAGCTGGTCGGCGCGTCCGTGTTCGATCCGGCGTCGCTCGAAGAAACGCTCAAGCTCGTGACGGCAGGCTGAAGCCAACGGGTACCGCCAGCGCCGGAAACGGGCGCTGAACGGTCGCCTCGCGCAACGGCATCAGCAATCAATCAGCCCCCCGAAGGGCATTCGGACCAAAGATGGAAAAGACTCTCGACAAGCAGATCGCAATCGTGACGGGCGCCTCGCGCGGCATCGGCCGCGCCATCGCGATGGAACTGGCGCGCCGGGGCGCGACAGTAATCGGCACCGCGACCAGCGAAAGCGGCGCTGCGGCGATCACTGAAGCGTTTAACGCAGCTGGCGTCAACGGTCGCGGCGCAGTGCTCGACGTGAACGATGCGGCCGCGGCGGACGCGCTGATCGACGGCACGGTAAAGGAATTCGGCGCGCTGCATGTGCTGGTGAACAATGCCGGCATTACGCAGGACCAGCTCGCCATGCGTATGAAGGACGACGATTGGGACGCGGTGATCGACACCAATTTGAGGTCGGTGTTTCGCTTGTCGCGCGCGGTTCTGCGTCCGATGATGAAGGCGCGCGGTGGCCGTATCATCAACATCACTTCTGTAGTGGGCTCTTCGGGCAATGCCGGCCAGACCAACTACGCGGCGGCCAAAGCAGGCGTCGCGGGCATGACGCGCGCGCTCGCGCGCGAGATCGGCAGCCGCGGCATCACGGTGAATTGCGTGGCGCCGGGCTTCATCGATACGGACATGACCAAGAGCTTGCCGCAAGAGCAGCAAACCGCACTGAAAACGCAGATTCCGCTGGGCCGTCTCGGCAGCCCGGAAGATGTCGCCCATGCCGTCGCATTCCTTGCGTCGCCGCAAGCGGGTTACATCACCGGCACCACCTTGCACGTGAACGGCGGAATGTACATGTAGTCACCAAAGTCGGTTACTATCCGCGCCTTGACGCGTTTGCAAAAGCGTAGGGCGCATGCCTTGACAGGAACCCGATGCGCTCCTTTTTTGCCGGGTCAAACCTGATAAAATGCGCGCACCCGTATTTTTGAACTTCTTTCCCTTGGAGGGGTAATGGACAATATCGAACAGCGCGTCAAGAAGATCGTCGCAGAACAACTGGGCGTTGCAGAAGCTGAAATCAAGAACGAAGCTTCGTTCGTCAACGACCTCGGCGCCGACTCGCTCGACACCGTTGAGCTCGTGATGGCCCTGGAAGACGAATTCGGCATGGAAATTCCGGATGAAGAAGCCGAGAAGATCACCACCGTTCAGCAAGCGATCGACTACGCTCGCGCTAACGTCAAGGCCTAAGGTCATTCGCGCCTGCATTGCTGCGTTGGCGGCGTATGACACTCTGTGGTGTCGGTTGTCGACGACGGCGGGGTTGGCGCTTTTTGCCGTGCGGGAGCAAGCCATGTTGACAGCGCAACTTTTCGCGCGATTGCCGACTTAACAGCCACAGGGGCACACAGGGCAGATTCCTGTCGCCGCTGTGGCTTTTGCTTTTGTCATCTATGAAAAAGGGGTTACCGTGAGCCGCCGTCGTGTTGTTGTTACAGGCCTGGGGCTGATTTCGCCTGTTGGCAATAATGTTGCCGACGGCTGGGCCAATCTGGTCGCCGGCAAGTCGGGTATTGCCAATATCACCAAGTTCGACGCATCGAACTTTTCGACTCGCTTCGCCGGCGAGGTGAAGGGCTTCAATATCGAGGACTACATCCCCGGTAAGGAAGCGCGCCATATGGACACGTTCATCCATTACGGCGTGGCTGCAGGCATCCAGGCGATGCAGGACAGCGGTCTCGAAGTCACCGACGAGAACTCCGAGCGTATCGGCGTCGTGGTCGGGTCGGGCATCGGCGGTTTGCCGATGATCGAAGTGACGCAAACCGAGTTGCTCAATCGCGGTCCGCGCCGCATCTCGCCGTTCTTCGTGCCGGCCTCGATCATCAACATGATCTCCGGTCATCTGTCGATCAAGTTTGGCATCAAGGGTCCGAACCTCGCGATCGTCACCGCCTGTACCACGGGTTTGCATTGCATCGGCGAGGCTTCGCGCCTGATCGAATACGGCGACGCCGACGTGATGATCGCCGGCGGTGCCGAATCGACGGTGTCGCCGCTGGGTATCGGTGGCTTTGCGGCGGCGCGTGCGCTGTCGCAACGCAATGACGATCCGGCCACCGCGAGCCGTCCGTGGGACAAGGATCGCGACGGTTTCGTGCTGGGCGAGGGCGCCGGTGTGATGGTGCTCGAAGAGTACGAGCATGCGAAGGCGCGCGGCGCGAAGATTTACGCGGAAGTCGGCGGCTACGGGATGAGCGGCGACGCCTATCACATGACCGCGCCGCTGGAAGATGGCGACGGCGCGCGCCGATGCATGCTGGCCGCGTTGAAGAACGCGGGCATCAATGGCGATCAGGTGAATTATCTGAATGCACACGGCACGTCCACGCCGCTCGGCGACCTGGCCGAAACGACCGGAATCAAGCGCGCTTTCGGCGATCACGCGAAAGACATGGTCGTGAACTCCACGAAGTCGATGACGGGTCACCTGTTGGGCGGCGCCGGCGGTCTGGAGTCGGTGTTCACGGCACTGGCTGTGCATCATCAGGTGTCGCCGCCGACGATCAACATCTTCAATCAGGATCCGGCCTGCGATCTCGATTACTGCGCGAACACCGCGCGGGAGATGAAGATCGACGTCGCGCTGAAGAATTCGTTCGGGTTCGGCGGCACGAACGGCACGCTGGTCTTCAAGCGCGTTTGATCGCCTGATAGCGGGTGACGCGCCACTCGATCACGCCGGCTTTGCCGGCGCTCCCCCTTCAGCCCGAAACGCCCGAAAGAGCGACGCAGCGAATTGCGCTGCGTCGCTCTTTCGTCATGCGTGCCGTATTGCTGATGTTCATGCTGACGGCCACCTTGGCCGCTTACAGCTGCTTCGCTTCGCACATGGGTGTGTGGCAGGCATTGCCGCCGACGTTCGCCGTCGGCGCGCTGCTGATGCTTGGCGC
This sequence comes from Paraburkholderia suaedae, assembly GCF_040812055.1. Lineage (NCBI taxonomy): Bacteria > Pseudomonadati > Pseudomonadota > Betaproteobacteria > Burkholderiales > Burkholderiaceae > Paraburkholderia > Paraburkholderia suaedae. The sequence continues at coordinate 272,529 of NZ_JBFOAH010000002.1, forward strand.
AAGAGCGCACGAGCGGGCGCAACCCGCGGCGCTGAGAATCGGGCAGGACGAGCTGTCGGTGTGGGGCCGGGCCGGCACCCTGGAGATGCAGGGACGTATCACCGGCTGCTCGCAATGGAGCGGCCGCCTGCTGGTTTTCACGCTCCAGCCGCAAGCCGGGCGTGCCCGTACCTTGCTGCTTACCGCCGACGCGCTTCCCGCAGCCGTTTTCCGGCAACTGTCGGTGCTGGGCCGACGCACCGCCGGCGCCTGACTGTAAAGACTGTAACCGCTATTACCGGCGTAACGTGCATCAATGTTGAGGACGCTACAATGGTGCCCCGTCATGCGCCCTATAGTTAACGGATTTATCAGGTGAGCGAAAAAGAAATTGACCAGGTGCTGGTCGAACGCGTCCAGAAGGGCGACAAGGCCGCGTTCGAGCTTCTGGTCTCCAAGTACCACCGCAAAATTCTCCGGCTGATCTCGCGCCTTGTGCGCGACCCCGCCGAGGTGGAAGATGTCGCGCAGGACGCCTTCATCAAGGCGTACCGGGCGTTGCCGCAATTTCGCGGGGAATCGGCGTTTTATACGTGGTTGTACCGGATTGCGGTCAATACGGCAAAGAACTACCTTGCCACGCAAGGCCGGCGCGCGCCGACCTCGACCGAAGCAGATGCTGAAGAAGCTGAAACTTTCTCCGATGCCGACCAACTAAGGGATATCAACACGCCTGAGTCGATGTTGATGAGCAAGCAGATCGCCGAGACGGTCAATGCTGCGATGGCGGTTTTGCCGGAAGAGTTGCGCACCGCCATTACTCTTCGTGAAATTGAAGGTTTGAGCTACGAGGAAATCGCTGAGATGATGGGTTGCCCGATCGGCACCGTCAGATCACGGATTTTCCGCGCTCGCGAAGCCATTGCGGCAAAATTGCGTCCGTTGCTTGACACACCTGAAGGCAAGCGCTGGTAAACGCCAGCCGGCCGACCGGGAGCACGGGTGCAATATCTGGATTAGTGGTGTCACTACGGGGTATTCGTAACATGGGGAGCATCATGGGGTCGGTCTCGATGCAATCGCAAGACGGGTCGCGCGGCGAGCGTCTGTCCGCCTTTGTCGACGGTGAGCTGTTCGGCGAAGAGCATCCGAATCTGGACAAATTTCTTTCTGGGCTGAACGGTGAAGATCGTGCGGCGTGGTCGCGCTATCACCTGATCGGCGACGCGTTGCGCTCCGACGACCTGGCAGTCAGTGCTGCAACCAGCAGCGCATTCATGTCCGGTTTCGCCGCACGATTGCAAAACGAGCCGCATATGCTGGCGCCCGCGGCAATCCCGCTTGCACGGCGCTTGCTCTCGCTGCGTCGGCGCGTCATGCCCGCTGTTGCCGTGGCTGCCGCGGCTGCCACGTTGACTTGGATCGTCGTGCCGCAACTGCAACACGTGCCTGGCGGCTCGGTCGCGCAGATGGCGTCGCTGCAGACGCGGGAGGATGCGGTGCAGCGGGTCGCAATGGCGTCGGTGCCGATGTCAACGGCCCAGCCGGTCGGGCAGGACGCGAACATCATCCGCGACGCAAGTCTCGATCAATATCTCGAAGCGCATCAGCAATTCGCGCAACAACCGGTCATGGCGAGCTCGATGCCGATGATCCGCGCCGCCTCAGTCTCTACGCAAGGCCAATAGTTTGATGCAGACTCTGCGGTTGAATAAAACGACTATCTGGGGGCGGCTGCCGGCATTTCTGTTCTGCGCAGCCGTATTGTTGTCCGCTACGCCGCGGGTCTTTTCACAAACCGCCGATCCGCTGGTCGCCCGTCACACGGCTGCGGATCTGCTCGATCGCATCCATCAGGCGGCCCAACAGCAGAACTACGAGGGCGCGTTCGTCTATCAGCGCGGTAACTTCGTGCAGACCTCCAGGATCGCTCACTACGCGACCCGTACGGACGGCGAGTTCGAACTTCTCGAAAGCCTCGACGGCAAGCCGCGCAAAATGCTGCGTCATAACGACGACCTCTACACGTTCGTGCCTGAGCGGCGTCTGCTGGTGGTCGAGAGGCGTCAGAACAAGGACGCGTTCCCGGCTCTGCTTGCCGTGAGCGGCGAACAGGTCCTGTCCGTCTATGAACCGAAACTGCTCGGCGAGGACCGCGTGGCGGGCGTCGACTGTCAGGTCATCGAGCTCGATCCGAAAGACGGCTACCGGTTTGCCTATAAGCTTTGGGCCGACAAGAAGACGGGCCTGTTGCTGCGCGCGCAGACGCTCGACCCGAGCGGCCAGGTGCTCGAACAGTTGTCGTTTTCGCAGATCCGCATCGGTGTGCCGGTCGACAAAGCCGGTATCGTCAACGGCATTCGTAATACGGCAGGATGGACCGTCGTGCGCCCGCCCGTCGAACCGGTCGACATGGCCGCGCAAGGCTGGCAGATCGCGCCGACGGTGCCCGGCTTTCACATGATTCGCCAACTGCGCCGGCCGATGGCCGCGCGCGACGCGGGTCAGCCGACCATTCCGGTGGACCAGGCGGTGTTCTCGGACGGCCTTGCGGCGATTTCGGTTTTCGTCGAGCCGGTCGAGAACAATACGCGCAAAGAGGGCTCGGGCAGCAGCGGCGCTACGCACGTGCTTGTGAAGCGGCGCGGCGACTTCTGGATTACCCTGCTGGGTGAAGTCCCTCAGAGCACATTACAGCAATTCGCGGCTGCCATAGAATACAAAGCTCCGAAGTAATCCTTCGAATCCTGAATCCCTTGGCTTGCTACGATATGACGACTCTCTCGGTGCGCAAATTCCTCGCGGCCGCGCTGGTAGCGGCGTGTTTGCCGCTCGCGCCGCATACGGCGTCGGCGGCTCCCGCCGCCAATCTGCCCGACTTCACTGACCTGGTCGACAAAGTCGGTCCGGCTGTCGTCAACATTCGCACCACCACGCGCGTGTCCAACAACGGTGCCCGCGGCGGCCTGCCACCGGGTATGGACGACGGCGACATGTCGGAATTTTTCCGCCGCTTCTTCGGCATTCCGTTGCCACAGTCTCCGCAGTCGCCCGGTTCGCCGCGCGGCGGCGACAACGGCGGCAACGGTGGCAGCCAGGATGCGCCCGATAGCAACGATGCTGAACAGAATAGCGGTGTCGGCTCGGGCTTCATCATCTCCGCAGATGGGTACGTGATGACGAACGCGCACGTCGTCGACGAGGCCGACACGATCTACGTCACGTTGACCGACAAGCGCGAATTCAAGGCGAAGCTGATTGGCGTGGACGATCGCACTGACGTCGCGGTCGTGAAGATCAGCGCCGCCAACCTTCCGACCATCACTATCGGCGATTCGAACAAGGTGCGCGTGGGCGAATGGGTGGTGGCGATCGGCTCGCCGTTCGGGCTCGAGAATACGGTGACGGCCGGCATCGTCAGCGCGAAGGGGCGCGACACCGGCGATTATCTGCCGTTCATTCAGACCGACGTCGCCGTCAATCCGGGCAACTCCGGCGGGCCGCTGATCAACATGCAGGGCGAGGTGATCGGCATCAACTCGCAGATCTACAGCCGCACCGGCGGCTTTATGGGCATCTCGTTCGCGATTCCGATCGACGAGGCCATGCGCGTGGCCGATCAACTGAAGAGCTCCGGCAAGGTGGTGCGCGGCCGTATCGCGGTGGCGATCGGCGAAGTCACCAAAGACGTCGCCGACTCGCTCGGACTGCCAAAGGCGCAAGGCGCGCTGGTGAGCAGCGTCGAACCGGGCGGTCCGGCCGACAAGGCCGGCGTGCAGCCGGGCGACATCATCCTCAAGTTCAACGGCCATCCGGTCGACACGGCGACCGACTTGCCACGCATGGTCGGCGACACCAAGCCCGGCACCCGGTCGACTATCACGGTCTGGCGCAAGGGGCAAACGCATGAATTGCCCGTCACGATCGCCGAGATGCAGCCGGACAAGACGACCAAGGCAGATCTGAAGAAGCCGCAGCCGCCGAAACAGCGCGCGACGAACGCGCTGGGCCTCGCCGTCAGCGACATCCCCGCCGATCAGTTGAAGGCGTTGAAGCTTCGCAACGGCGTGCAGGTGGATGCGGCGGACGGTCCGGCGGCGCGTGTGGGGCTGCAAAAGGGCGACATTATTCTGCGCGTGGGCGATGCGGACGTCTCGAGTGCAAAGCAGTTCGACGAACTGATCTCGCACCTCGACTCTTCGAAGATGGTTGCGCTGCTGGTTCGTCGCGGCGAGAACACGCAGTTCGTGCCGCTTCGCCCCCGTACCGTGCAGAAATGAAGAAGGTGGCGCCACTCACGCTGTTCGGGCGCGCGTGGTGCCACCTCTGTGAAGACATGCTTGCCGCGCTTGCGCCGTTGCTGGCGGAATTCGGCGCGCAGGTCGATGTAGTCGATATCGACGCGGACCCAGTGCTGGAAGCCCGTTACAACGAGCTGGTGCCCGTTCTGGTCTGCGACGGCGTCGAGTTATGCCACTATCACCTCGACCTGGCGCGGGTCCGTGCCGCGCTGGCCGCACGTTCCGAGGCCGCTTGCTTCGATTGACCGGAAGCTTGCCGCAGCGCGCCAGACGGGCGCTGTACCCACCGCATTTCACGCATTTCCAGAGCCGTCTTTTCTCCCGGCCTTCGCAAGATGCGCCGGGCGATAGCCTTTTCGGCTAAAATAGATAGGTTTTTCACCTACTTACAAGGCGTGCTCCGCTATTGTCCGAGCGCGCCTTTTTTGCTTGATCGGCACTGAATGGATCATATTCGTAATTTCTCGATCATTGCGCACATCGACCATGGCAAGTCGACGCTCGCCGATCGCATCATCCAGATCTGCGGCGGCCTGTCCGACCGCGAGATGGAAGCCCAGGTGCTCGACTCGATGGACCTCGAGCGCGAGCGCGGCATCACCATCAAGGCACAAACCGCCGCTCTGACGTATCGCGCCCGCGACGGGCAAATTTACAACCTCAACATGATCGACACGCCGGGCCACGTCGACTTCTCGTATGAAGTCAGCCGCTCGCTGTCCGCCTGTGAAGGCGCGCTGCTGGTCGTCGACGCGAGCCAGGGCGTGGAGGCGCAAACCGTCGCCAATTGCTATACGGCGATCGAACTCGGCGTCGACGTGATTCCTGTACTCAACAAGATCGATCTACCGGCGGCGAATCCCGAAAGCGCGATCGCCGAGATCGAAGACGTGATCGGCATCGACGCGACCGATGCAACGCGTTGTAGCGCGAAAACCGGCCTGGGCGTCGAGGACGTGCTCGAAGCGCTGATCGCGAAAGTGCCACCGCCCAAGGGCGATCAGGAAGCGCCGCTGCAGGCACTGATCATCGACTCGTGGTTCGACAACTACGTCGGCGTCGTGATGCTGGTGCGTATCGTCAACGGCACGCTACGCCCGAAGGACAAGATCCGCATGATGGCGACCGGCGCACAGTACCCGGTCGAGCACATCGGCGTATTCACGCCCAAGTCGAAAAATCTCGAATCGTTGTCGGCGGGGCAGGTGGGCTTCATCATCGCCGGTATCAAGGAGCTGGCCGCCGCCAAGGTGGGCGATACCGTCACGCTGGTGAACCGTCCGGCTGCCGAGCCGCTGCCCGGCTTCAAGGAAGTGAAGCCGCAGGTGTTCGCCGGTCTCTATCCGGTCGAAGCCAACCAGTACGACGCGCTGCGCGACTCGCTGGAAAAGCTCAAGCTGAACGACGCGTCGCTCCAATACGAGCCGGAGGTTTCGCAGGCGCTCGGCTTCGGGTTCCGTTGCGGGTTCCTTGGTTTGCTGCATATGGAGATCGTGCAGGAACGTCTCGAACGCGAGTTCGACATGGACCTGATCACCACCGCTCCCACCGTGGTCTATGAAGTGCTGCAGCGCGACGGCACCACCATCATGGTCGAGAATCCGGCCAAGATGCCGGAACCGTCCAAGATCGAAGAAGTGCGCGAGCCGATTGTCACCGTCAATCTCTACATGCCGCAAGACTACGTCGGCTCGGTGATCACGCTCTGTACGCAAAAGCGCGGCAATCAGATCAACATGCAGTACCACGGCCGCCAGGTGCAACTCACGTATGAAATCCCGATGGGCGAAGTGGTGCTCGACTTCTTCGATCGCCTGAAGTCGATTTCGCGCGGCTACGCGTCGATGGATTACGAGTTCAAGGAATATCGCGCCTCCGACGTGGTGAAGGTCGACATGTTGATCAACGGCGACAAGGTCGATGCGCTATCGGTCATCGTGCACCGTTCACAGAGCCAGTATCGCGGCCGCGAAGTGGCCGCGAAAATGCGCGAACTGATTCCGCGCCAGATGTACGACGTGGCGATTCAGGCCACCATCGGTTCGAACATCATTGCACGCGAGAACATTAAAGCGTTGCGTAAGAACGTGCTGGCAAAATGCTACGGCGGTGATATTTCCCGTAAGAAGAAACTGCTGGAAAAGCAAAAGGCAGGCAAGAAGCGAATGAAGCAGGTGGGCTCGGTCGAGATTCCGCAAGAGGCTTTCCTCGCGATTCTGCGTGTCGAAGACAAATAAGTTCAATAACGGAACGCTATGAATTTTGCGCTGATTCTTTTTGTGCTCGTCATTTTGACGGGCGTTGCATGGGTCGCGGACAAACTGGTTTTCCTGCCGAGAAGGCGCCGGGCGGCGCAAGCCGCAGTCGCCGAATTCGACCGTCAGCAGGAGCGCATCGGCGAGCGCTTTGCCGACGAAAACGCCGCGCAAACGCGCGCGCGTTTGCGCGACGACAAGCTGCGTCAACCGTGGTGGCTCGAGTATTCGGCGAGCTTCTTCCCGGTGATTCTGGTGGTGTTCGTGGTGCGCTCGTTCGTGGTCGAGCCGTTCAAGATTCCTTCGGGGTCGATGGTGCCCACGCTGCTGGTGGGCGACTTCATCCTCGTCAACAAATTCGAATACGGGATCCGTTTGCCGATCACCAATACGAAGATCACCGAAGGCCGCGCGCCGGCGCGTGGCGACGTGGTGGTATTCCGTTACCCGAAAGACGAGTCGGTGGACTACATCAAGCGCGTCATCGGCGTGCCTGGCGATGTGATCGCGTATCAGGACAAGAAGCTCAGCATCAACGGCAAGCCGGTGCCGGAAACGCCGCTGCCCGATTACCTCGACGAAGAACGCCTCGGCTACGCGAAGCAGTTCGAAGAAGATATCGACGGCCGCAAGAACGCGATTCTGAACAATCCGGCCGTGCCGCCGTTCATCGTAGGCGCAGAAGATTTTCCGTATCGGGACAACTGCACCTACAACGCGCGCGGCGTGATCTGCAAGGTGCCGCCGGGCAACTACTTCATGATGGGCGACAACCGCGACAACAGCGCGGATAGCCGCTATTGGGGTTTTGCGCCGGACAGGAATATCGTCGGCCGCGCCTTTTTCATCTGGATGAACTTCAGCGATCTCAAACGTATCGGCCCGTTCCACTGAGTTGGCTGGGTCGATTGCACGACGCGCCGCGCGGTTGACCGCTTTTCCGTCACATCAGTCGCGGCGGGCAGTCACGCTGCTTCAAGAACCCGCGGTAACGTCGCTTCACTCCGCTTTTTTCGCAGGCCGACCCGCGTTTTCGCCGGGTCCGGCGCCCGCGTTATACTCTGCCCATGCCCCTATCTCCGTTGGAAAGCCGTTTGCGCTACGAATTTCGCAATGCGGAATTGTTGCGCCAGGCTTTGACGCACCGTAGTCATAGCGCCACGCATAACGAACGGCTCGAGTTTCTCGGCGACTCGGTTCTCAATTGCGCGGTGGCTGCGCTTTTGTTCCAACGGTTCGGCAAGCTGGACGAGGGTGATCTGTCGCGCGTGCGGGCAAACCTGGTCAAGCAGCAGTCGTTGTATGAGATCGCCCAGGCCCTCAATATTTCTGAAGGCCTGCGGCTCGGTGAGGGCGAACTGCGCAGCGGCGGCTTCCGTCGCCCGTCCATCCTCGCTGACACGCTGGAAGCGGTACTGGGCGCCGTGTTTCTCGACGGCGGCTTCGACGCCGCTCAGACCGTGATCAAACGTCTGTACGTGCCGATTCTCGATCACATCGATCCGCGCACGCTCGGCAAGGACGCCAAGACACTGCTGCAGGAGTATCTGCAGGGGCACAAGATCGCACTGCCCACCTACACCGTCGTTGCTACTCATGGTGCGGCGCACAATCAGCAGTTCGAAGTGGAATGCACGGTCCCGAAGCTGGACGTGAAAGTGTCCGGTTCCGGCGCGAGCCGTCGCGCGGCGGAGCAGGCAGCCGCGAAGAAAGCGCTCGACGAAGTGATGGCCGCGGCCCCCGCGGTCGTCGGAAAGTCCAAGCGCTCGAAAGCCGCGCGTGCCGCGAAAAACGCGCAAGTGGAGATCGTGCCCGGGGTGACCGGCGTGCAGGCTGCGCTGGATTTGCGCAGCCCCGAGCGTAAGCACGAACGCAGTGCGGCACGTGGCGAGCCGCGTGCCGCTGCAGCGGCGGAACTTTCGCCAGAAAGGCCTGCCGCCGAACGTGCCGCGTCGGCCGTCGGTGGCTCGCCGCTCGCCGTGATTCGTGCCGCGCACGTCGAATATAGCGGGCAGGAGAAAGCCGAGCGAGCCGAGAAGGCGGAGAAATCCGCAGCGGACAAGCCGACCGTTCCCGCCAACGATAGATCCGCTGACAAAGCCACCACCGACAAACCGGCCGAAGCTAAAACCGAAGCCGCGCCGCTACGTTCCGCGGAACGGCAGCGCGCCCGCGAGGCCGCACCCGGAGCAGCCGTCGCCGCGCCGCCGGCCATCCCGGCAGCCACCGAACACGAACCCGGCGTAGTCGACGCGGTGCAAACCCGCGTCGCCGATGCGGGCCATTGATTGCCCTCGGTGCGCCATTTTCCGCGCGCCGCTCTGAACTTGCCGTAGCCCGAATATGAACGCTCCCACCCCCACTGGTTTCCGCTGCGGCATGGTCGCGATCGTCGGCCGCCCCAACGTCGGCAAATCCACGCTGATGAACGCGCTGGTCGGCCAGAAAGTCAGCATCACGTCCCGCAAGGCGCAGACCACGCGCCATCGCATCACCGGCATTCACACGCTGGAAGACGCACAGTACATTTTCGTCGACACGCCGGGCTTCCAGACCAAGCACAGCGGCGCGCTGAACCGTTCGCTCAATCGTGCGGTCACGTCCACGCTGACTTCCGTCGACGCAATCCTGTTCGTGATCGAGGCCGGCCGCTTCGGCGCCGACGACCAGAAAGTGCTCGACCTGATCCCGCCGTCGGTGCCGACGCTGCTGATCGCCAATAAGCTCGACCGCGTATCGGACAAGGACTCGCTGTTCCCGTTCATGCAGCAAGTCAGCGCGCTGCGCCAGTTCAATGAGATCGTGCCGTTGTCGGCCAAGCATCCTGACGACATCAAGCGTTTGATGGCGACCGTCAAGCCGTTCCTGCCGGAAGGCGCGCCGATTTACGGCGAAGACGATCTGACCGATCGCAGCGAGCGCTTTCTTGCGGCGGAAATACTGCGCGAAAAGGTGTTCCGCTGGACTGGCGACGAACTGCCCTACACGAGCACCGTGCTGATCGACAAGTTTGAAACTGAAGGACGCCTGCGCCGTATTTTCGCGACCATCATGGTCGAACGCGATACGCACAAAGCGATGATCATCGGCCAGAAGGGCGCCAAGCTCAAGCAGATCAGCACCGAAGCGCGCCTCGACATGGAAAAGCTGTTCGACGGACCCGTCTATCTGGAAACCTTCATCAAGGTGAAGAGCGGCTGGGCGGACAACGAAGCCGGACTTCGCGCGTATGGGTACGAATGACGCATGGATGACGCTGAATTCCGACGCCCCGCCGGACGAGCCCCAGCCGGCGGCGCCGGCGCGCCGCGCCAAAAAAACCTCCGGCAAAAATGCTGCAGGTGGCGCTGAGCGTGCCGAAGGCGAGCCGCGCAAAACGCCGGCGCGCCGCGCATCGCGCGCCGCCACATCCGAATACCGGATCGCGGAGCAACCCGCCTTCGTGCTGCATAGTTATCCGTATCGCGAGACCAGCCTGATCATCGACGTGCTGTCACGCGATCACGGCCGTCTCGCGCTCGTCGCGAAGGGCGCGAAACGGCCGCACTCCGCGTTGCGCGGCGTGTTGCAGACCTTCCAGCCGCTTGCGCTGTCGTGGTCGGGCAAGTCCGAAGTGCGCACGCTGACCGGCGCGGAATGGGTCGGCGGCATGCTGCCGCTGACCGGCGACGCGCTGCTGTGCGGCTTCTACGTCAATGAACTGCTGGTCAAGTTCTGCGCGCGCGAAGACCCGCATCCGCAACTGTTCCATCACTACGTCGTCACGATGACGCGTCTCGCCCACGACGAGCCGCCGGTGCAGGTGCTGCGTTCCTTCGAACGCGTGCTGCTGCGCGAAACCGGTTACGCGATGGCGCTCGACCGCACGGTCGCGCGCCAGGCGGTGCTGCCCGAAAGGCGCTATGTGTTCGATCCGGAGCGGGGCGTGCGTGAAGCATCCGACGACTGGCCGGCGCAATGGCCGGTAGTCGTGGGACAAACCTTGCTCGACATGGAACAGGACGATTACCATCGACCCCAGACCGTGACGCAGAGCAAAACGCTGATGCGCTTTCTGCTCAACACTTACCTTGGCGGCACGCCGCTCGCGACGCGCCAGATCCTGATCGACTTGCAGAACCTATGAGCTTCTTCCTTACGTCGCCGACCGTAATCGACCTGGGCGTGAACATCGATCACGTTGCTACGCTGCGCAACGCGCGCGGCACGTCCTACCCCGACCCCATCCGCGCAGCGCTGATGGCCGAAGAGGCCGGCGCCGACGCGATCACGCTGCATCTGCGCGAAGACCGACGCCATATCGTCGACGCCGATGTACACAAGCTGCGCCCTTTGCTGAAGACGCGCATGAACCTCGAATGCGCAGTCACCCAGGAGATGCTCGACATTGCCTGCCAGGTGCAGCCGCACGACGTTTGCCTCGTGCCGGAAAAGCGCCAGGAGCTCACCACCGAAGGCGGCCTCGACGTGGCCGGCAAGTTCGAAGCAGTGCGTGCTGCGTGCAAGCAGCTCGCCGAAGCGAACTCGCGCGTGTCGCTCTTCATCGATCCAGACGAGACGCAGATTCGCGCCGCGCACGAAGCCGGCGCGCCGGTGATCGAACTGCACACGGGCCGTTACGCGGAAGCTCACGATCCCGCCGAACAGCAGCGCGAATACGAACGCGTGGTAAGGGCCGTCGAATTCGGCATCACGCTCGGCATCAAGGTCAACGCGGGCCACGGCCTGCACTACACCAACGTGCAGCAGATCGCCGCGATCGACGGGATCGTCGAGCTGAACATCGGTCATGCGATTGTGGCGCACGCGATCTTCGCCGGCTGGGACAACGCGGTGCGCGAGATGAAGGCGATCATGGTCGCCGCACGTCTGGGCGCGCGCGCCTGATGCGGCCCGAGACGGCGGTCGCGCGCACGGCGATCTATGGCATCGGCACCGACATCGTCCAGGTCAGCCGCGTCGCCGCGGTGATGACGCGCACCGGCGGCCGCTTCGCGGAGAAGGTGCTCGGGCCCGACGAACTGCGCGTCTATCACGCGCGCCAGGCGCGCTCGGCGGCGCGAGGCCTCGCGTTCCTCGCCACGCGGTTCTCGGCGAAAGAAGCGTTTTCCAAAGCGATTGGTCTCGGCATGCACTGGCCGATGACCTGGCGAGCGTTGCAAACGCTCAACAAGCCGAGCGGCGAACCGATGGTGGTGGCATCCGGCGAACTGGCCGACTGGCTCGCCGCGCGCGGCATCACCGCGCGCGTGACGATCAGCGACGAGCGCGACTATGCGGTGTCCTTCGTCGTTGCGGAGACCACGCATGCGGGCGCGCCGGGCGTGCCGGATGCGTCGGCAGCAGCCGGATAAAAAATAGCTCGACCGCGGCACACCCCCGCCGCGTGCTCTTTTGCCCAACGCTCTTTTCCAGCGGAACTCGATGAAAACAACTCCCGGACCGGTGATGCTCGACGTAGTCGGCAAAACGCTGACTGACGACGACAAACGCCGCCTTGCCCATCCGATGACCGGCGGCGTGATCCTGTTCGCGCGCCACTATGAAAGCCGCGCGCAATTGACCGCGCTCACCGAATCGATCCGCGCGGTGCGCAAGCATCTGCTGATCGCCGTCGACCACGAAGGCGGCCGGGTGCAGCGCTTTCGCACCGACGGCTTCACCGTGCTGCCGGCGATGGGCAAGCTCGGCGCGCTCTGGGACAGCGATGTGCTGCATGCGACGAGGGTAACCACCGCGGTCGGCTATATCCTCGCGGCGGAACTGCGCGCATGCGGCATCGACATGAGTTTCACGCCGGTGCTCGATCTGAACTACGGACAATCGGAGGTGATCGGCGACCGCGCGTTCCATCGCGACCCGCGCGTGGTGACGCTGCTCGCGAAGAGTCTGAATCACGGCCTGGTGCTGGCCGGCATGAGCAATTGCGGCAAGCACTTCCCGGGGCACGGCTTCGCGCACGCGGACTCGCACATCGCGATGCCCGTCGACGACCGTCCGCTCGAGCAGATCCTGCGTGACGACGTCGCGCCATACGACTGGCTGGGCTTGTCGCTCGGCTCGGTGATTCCCGCGCACGTCGTCTACCCGCAAGTGGATTCGAAGCCGGCGGGTTTCTCGCGGATCTGGCTGCAGGACATCCTGCGCAAGAAGCTGCGTTTCGAAGGCGCGATTTTCAGCGACGATCTGTCCATGGAAGCCGCACGTCAGGGAGGCACGCTGACCGAGGGCGCCACTGCCGCGCTGCAGGCCGGTTGCGACATGGTGCTGATCTGCAATCAGCCGGAAGAGGCGGAGAAGGTGCTGGATGCGCTACGCTTCACGCCGTCGAAGGAGTCGCGCCGGCGCATCAAACGCATGCGCCCGCGTGGCAAGGCGCTGACATGGAGCAAGCTGGTCGCCGACCCCCGTTACCTGGACGCGCAGACCTTGCTGCGCAATGCGTTCGCATAGGGCGCCGAAGTCCGGCAGTCTTTGCGAGCGGGTAGAACAAAAAACAGGCGCCTCGATACGATCGAGGCGCCTGTTTTTTTGCCGGGTTCGTTTCCGAGCCGATCGACCAGGCTCAATTCAACCGCATGCGTTGCAACTTGTTGTACAGCGTCTTCGGGCTGATCCCCAGTAGCGACGCCGCCCGGTGACGTGTGCCGCCAACCGCGTCGAGCGTAGCGCGAATCAGCATCTCCTCGACGTCCGCGAGCGGCGTGCCGACGGTAACCTGCACGCGGCTGCCGTTCAGATCGCGGCCGTTGGCCGACGCCGACTCGTCGGCGCGCAGCGACTCCAGCACGTCGCCCGACGCGCGATACGCGCGCCGCACGCGGTCCTGCAACTCGCGCACGTTCCCGGGCCATTCATACGCCAGGCACTCACGCAGGAAGTTCGGTCCGATCTGCTTGGCAACCTCGGACGTGCCGCGCGCGGCCGCCTCGCGCGTCAACTGGTGATTCAATTCGTCGACCAGGGCTTGCGCAATCAGCGCCGGATCGTCGCCGCGTTCGCGCAACGGCGGCAGCGTCACCGCGGCCGCTTCGAGACGCAAGGCGAGGTCCTGGCTCAGTGTGCCGTCGGCTACCGCCGCGCGCGCGGACTTGCGGGTCGACGCGATGAGCCGGAAGTCCGTACCCACCTGCCTCGTGCCGCCGACCCGCATGAAGGTCTGCGAGTCGAGTGCACGCAACAGCGCTTCCTGCTGGGCGCGCGGCAAGTCGGCGATTTCGTCGATGAAAAGCGTGCCGCCGCTCGCCTCCTCGAACAGACCCGGCTCGCGCTGCTCGGCGCCGCCGAACGCGCCGCGTTCGTGACCGAACAGCAAGCTGTCCAGCGAACGATGCGCGCCGACGCTGCCCGCGCCACGGCAATCGAACCTGACGAACGGGCCTTTGCGGCGCCGGCTCATATCGTGCAGCGTGCGCGCCGCGATCTGCTTGCCGGTGCCGGGTTCGCCGCAAATCAGCACGGCTGCTTCGGTCGGCGCGATGCGTTCGATGGTGTCGTACACATGCTGGATCGCGCCGCTGCGCCCGAGCATCGAGCCAAAGCGTCCGAGTTGCCGCAGCGACGCACGCAGCGTCTGCACTTCCTCGGTCAGTTCGTAGGGACGCGGAATGCGCGCAAGCAGACTGCGCAAGCGCGGGATGTTGACCGGCTTGAGCAGGTAGTCCCAAATGCCATGCCGCAAACCCTCGATGGCGCTCTCCACCGTTGCGTTGCCGGTCATGACGATCACGGGCAAGGCGCCGCCTGGTGGATGCGCGGGAAGATGCTGCAACAGGTCGAGCCCGCTGCCGTCCGGCAGATTCAGGTCGACCAGCACGACATCCGGGATGAACCGGGTCAGCGCCGCCCGGGCCTCGGCGATCGTCGTCGCGGTGTCGACAGAGAAGCCGTCGGCGGCGAGGATGGCCGACAGGCCCGAGAGGCTGTTGGGATCGTCTTCAACAATCAGGGCGTGTGGCATGGCGAGCGCAGTTTTAAGTGGATGGGTACCCGTTGCACCCCGTGGCTAGTGCTTCGGCTGGCGTTCTAAACGGAACGATGGCTGGCCGGTACGATCGCCCGGGTGCCGCCGCACTAGCTCGGCGCATGCCATCGGGATGCAGCAGCCGCCGCGTGGTTGGCAGCGGGGTAGCGCCCGGCCAAACGGAGGCCGGGTGCGGCGGACGGCGATTCGATTCACGTCGTGTCGGTCCTTTGTATTGCCTCGCCGCGTCCGCTGGCCGCCGTCCGTTCAAGACGACCCGTTACGGCCACGAAGCGCGGGCGAAAGGCGTTGTAGTTCTTGCATCCGGGCGGTCAGAAGTCGCGGTTGCTGTCGAAAAACCGGCGCACCTCCAGTTCCGCCTCGTCGCGGGTTTTGCCATAGCGTTCCTGGATAAGCCCGGCAAGTTTGTCGGCGCGTCCCTCGGCCTTCGTGAGTTCGTCGTCCGTCAATTCTCCCCATGCGGTTTTTGCCTTGCCGATCATCTGCTTCCACTTGCCTTCAGCAATATCGTTGTTCATGGCGCGTCTCCCAGTTCTGGCCATCAAGTCTGCTGGCGTATTTGGGAGACGAGCATGAACTGTGCCAACGAATCCTGCCCGACTTCATCCATGGTTTATACACGGCGAAATGAGAACACCGCGGGGCGAACTGGCAATTTCGGGAATGTGCCGGTAAAGTTTTCCTCCAACATACACTTTCGCTGCAAAAAGAAAAAGCGCCCCAGCGGGCGCTTTTTGCGATTTTTCCACATGGCCGACGCTGCGTCGGCCGAGCGGGTGCAGCGTGCGGTGCTTTAGGCGCGGCTGCGATACTCGTGGGTACGGGTATCGATTTCGATCTTGTCGCCGATGTTGCAGAAAAGCGGCACCTGCAGTTCGAAGCCGGTGGTCAGCTTGGCGTTCTTCAACACCTTGCCCGACGACGTATCGCCCTTGACAGCCGGTTCCGTGTAGATGATCTCGCGCACCAGCGTGGTCGGCAGCTCGACCGAGATCGCCTTCTCGTTGTAGAACACGACTTCGCAAGCCATGCCGTCTTCGAGGTAGTGAAGGGCGTCGCCCATCATCTCGCTTTCGACTTCGAACTGGTTGTAGTCGGCGTCCATGAACACGTACATCGGGTCGGCGAAGTACGAGTACGTCACTTCCTTGCGCTCGAGCACGACGACGTCGAATTTGTCGTCTGCCTTGTACACGTTTTCCATGCCTGCGCCGGTCAGCAGGTTCTTGAACTTCATTTTGACGACGGCGGAGTTGCGGCCCGATTTGTTGTATTCGGCCTTTTGCACGACCATTGCGTCTGCGCCGATCATCACGACGTTGCCGGTGCGGAGTTCCTGTGCGGTCTTCATAAAACTGTCCTGTACGAAATGAGTAGCTTCAACTTTTGCTCAACGGCAAACGGCGCAAGCGGCTTGGGCACCCCGCTCATTGCGCGCCGCACCGCTGGGCAGCGGCATCGGGGCCTGGATGCGAGAAGCGCGGTGGGCTTGCCGCGGGGGGCGGTAACAGGCCGCATTGCGCCGCTGCCCGAGTTCCGCCATTCCCACGATCCGTTACCTGCTTTTTACCCTTTGCGGGCGTGTACACGAGTAGCGCCGAGCCACACCATACGTCCCTTTTTTGACATTTGCACCTGTCACCGGGAGGTGGTGGCACATCATGCGTTTTTCGATGCCGGATTGGTCAGGTGGCCGACCAGCCGGATTGACCGGGTTCGTTGCTGCGATTCGGACCGCGCTTGCGTCGTCGGCCGTGGGATAACCGCTTATTTTAGCTGAGTTTTTGCGAACAAGGCCAGATTTCCCGCGAGGTCGCCGACCTGGGCAAGCTCGCCGGCCCATTCGGCTGCGCGTTGCTGGAGCGCCGGATAGTGACGGCGGAAGTCGGCCCAGTCCGGCTTGCCCGCGCCGTTCCACGCATGCCAGAAGCGCGCGAGCGCTCCGCGCGCGTCTGCGGGCAGGGTGCGGGCGTAGTGGGCGAGCGCGGCGTCGAGTTTTGGCAGATGGGCGTCGTCGGCTTGCGGGTAGATATGCCAGACGAATGGCCTGGCAGCCCATTGCGCACGCACGAACGAATCTTCGCCGCGTACGAAATTGATGTCGCTCGTCCACAGCAGCGCGTCGTAGCCAGTTTGCGCGGTGAACGCAAGCGCATGCGCGCTCAGGTTGCCGCGTGCCGCGTGCATCCCCGCGTTGAACGACCGAAGGCCGAAAAAGCGCGCGACTGCGCCGGAAATGCGGCCTTCTGGCACAAGCAGCACGACCAGCCCGGCGCTGTCGCGCCATTGTTCGAGCAGGCTGTCGACGGCGGGGTTTTCGTAGGAGAACAGCGAAACGACGGTTGCATGCGCGGGCGGCGGCGCGTGCCCGGTGGCTTGCTGCCACCACGCGTTGCGCGCCGCAGGCGACGCGTCGAACGCCGCACGCGCGGCATCCAGATGTCGCTCCTTCAGTACGCCACCCGTGCCGGGGCCGAGCCCCGGGAAAAAGAACGTCTTGGACAGCGCATAGCGTGGATGAGGCGATGGACGCAGATGGAAATCCGCGACCCAGTCTTCCGCACTCAGATATTCGAGATTGAGCCAGACCGGCGCGCGTTCGCGCTCCGCCATTGCGGCGACGTAGATCGGCGGCAGTTCGCAGCCGAACGCCTCGATCACGACGTCGGCCACCTGCAGCGTGTCGCCGGCATGGGCGGGCTCGCGCCAGTGTTCGACGACAATTCCGCCGACCGTCTGGCGCGCGAGGTCCAGCACGAGCGACGGGCACAGCTTCTGGAACGCATGCAGATCGTCGACCAGCACGCGCACCTGCCAGCCGTGTTCGCTCGCGAGTTGGCGCGCGAGGCGCCAGCACACGCCGATGTCGCCGAAATTGTCGATCACCGCGCAGAAGATGTCGCAGGCAATGGCGACGGCGGCGGGGTGCTCGGTGCGAAGCGGAACGGAGGACATGGCGACCTGGCTGGCGGTGTCGAACGGTTGGCGCTTGCGCGGCGGTAGACGACCCAGCGGTGCCGGGGCGCTTGCAGCGCCGCCACCCCCGCGCGCAGCGAAAGCGTTGCCGGGTTCAGCGCAGAGCAGGGTTCGAACCCACGCGGAATGTTCTAAACTGGCGATTCTAAAGCCTCGTGCGCGATTGCGCGCGCCACTTCGCCGCGCCGCGCGGCATGCGGCACAAGGCCTCGCGAGACCGTCCAGCCAACCGACCCTGCATGACCGAACCCGAAGCAACCAACGATTTCGAGCCGAAAAAAGTGCTCGCCCAACTGCCGCATCTGCCCGGCGTCTATCGTTATTACGATGCGCACGGCGCGGTGCTTTATGTGGGCAAAGCGCGTGACCTCAAGAAGCGCGTCTCCAGCTACTTCACGAAGACGCTGCTGTCGCCGCGCATCGCGATGATGGTCACGCGCATCGCGCGCATCGAGACGACCGTCACGCGCTCGGAGGCCGAAGCGCTGCTGCTGGAAAACAATCTGATCAAGGCGCTCGCGCCACGCTACAACATCCTGTTTCGTGACGACAAATCGTATCCGTACCTCAAGCTGACCGGGCACAAGTTTCCGCGCATGGCCTATTACCGGGGCTCCGTGGACCGCAACAATCAGTACTTCGGTCCGTTTCCGAGCGCGTGGGCGGTGCGCGAGAGCATCCAGATCCTGCAGCGCGTGTTCCAGTTGCGCACTTGCGAAGATTCGGTGTTCAACAACCGCACGCGGCCTTGCCTGCTGCATCAGATCGGCCGCTGCACGGCGCCGTGTGTCGCGGCCATCAGCGAAGAAGACTACGCGCGCGACGTCGCCAACGCGTCGCGCTTCTTGCTTGGCCGCCAGGGCGAGGTGATGAAGGAGCTCGAGCAGAAAATGCACGCGTTCGCCGGCGAACTGAAGTTCGAGCAGGCGGCGGCGGTGCGCAACCAGATGAGTTCGCTTTCGACGGTCCTGCATCAGCAGGCCATCGAAGTCGGCAGCGACAGCGACGTCGACATTCTCGCGGTGGTGGCGCTCGGGGGCCGGGTCTGCGTGAATCTCGCGATGGTGCGCGGGGGCCGGCATCTCGGCGATAAAGCGTATTTCCCCGCGCATGTGGAAAGCGCGTTGACGGCGGACGAGGGCGGTCTGCACGAGGGAGGCGACGAAGCACTGGTCGATGGCGAAATGAACGGCGCAGAGGCGGCGCTGGAAGACGGTGCGAGTGGCCTTGACGAATCGGCCCTTGCGGTCGCTTCCGACGCACTCGCGATCGCGCAGGCCATGCCTCCGGAAGACGAAGATGAAGCGGCTGAAGAAGCGGAGAACGCCGCCGCCAACCTCGCCGACGCCGAACCCTCGAAGGCGCGCAGCGGGCGCGCGTCGAGCGGGATCGAAGCGGAAGTGCTCGAAGCGTTCATTGCGCAGCATTATCTGGGCAATCGCGTGCCGCCGGTGCTGGTGGTCAGCCACGCGCCGTCCACGCGCGAACTCGTCGACGTGCTGATCGAGCAGGCCGGCCACAAGGTGACGGTGCTGCGCCAGCCGCAAGGACAAAGGCGCGCATGGCTCGCGATGGCCGAACAGAATGCGCGACTCGCGCTCGCGCGCCTGCTGTCGGAGCAAGGCTCGCAGCAGGCCCGCACGCGCGCGCTCACCGACACCCTCGGCATGGAATGCGACGACCTCGCGCATTTGCGCATCGAGTGCTTCGACATCAGCCATACGATGGGCGAGGCGACTCAGGCGTCGTGCGTGGTGTATCACCACCACAAGATGCAGTCGTCCGAATACCGTCGGTACAACATCACGGGCATTGCGCCAGGCGACGACTACGCGGCCATGCGTCAGGTGCTGACGCGCCGCTACGAGAAGATGGTCGCGCAAGCCGCCGCGAATGCCGCCGACGAAGCCGCGCAATTGCAAGGCGACGCTGCCGTCGATCCTGCGCTCGCGGCGGACGCCGCGCAGCCGGCGTCCGCGGGCGGGATTTTGCCGACCATCGTGCTGATCGATGGTGGCAAGGGGCAGGTCGAGATCGCCCGCCAGGTGTTCACGGAACTCGGCCTCGATACTGGCATGCTGGTGGGCGTCGCGAAGGGCGAGGGCCGCAAGGTCGGTCTCGAAACGCTGATCTTCGCCGACGGCCGCGCGCCGCTCGAACTCGGCAAGGAAAGCGCCGCACTGATGCTGGTCGCGCAGATTCGCGACGAGGCGCATCGTTTTGCGATCACCGGCATGCGCGCCAAGCGCGGCAAGACGCGCCAGACCTCGCGGCTCGAAGAACTCGAAGGCGTGGGCGCAAAGCGGCGTCAACGGCTGCTCGCACGGTTTGGCGGACTGCGCGGCGTGGTCGCGGCGAGCGTGGAGGATCTGGCGAGCGTCGAAGGGATTTCGCAGGCGCTGGCCGAGCAGATTTATCGACAGTTGCATTGAATGTCGGGTACGGCTGCGTCAAGGAAGCCGGATCGCCGTTACGTTCGGGTACGACCAATGGGACGTGGCCGGGCGCTGAGGGTCGATCGGAGGTCGATCGTGGTTAACGTCGCGGCTAACTTAGGGCGAACAGCCGACCGGCAAACCGCAACGCCGCGCCCGAGAGGCGCGGCGCAAACGTCGCGCGCCGGCCCGCATGCCGGCCCCCGCGAGCCGCGTTGCTTGTGGCAGGCCTTGCGACACGGCACAATTGCATCTCACTCGTCAGACGCTGCGCCTGCCCATGCCGTTCAATTTCCCGATTTTCCTGACCTGGCTGCGAATCGTGCTGATTCCGCTCGTCGTCGGCGTGTTCTATCTGCCGGACATGATGATGAGCCCGGCGCACCGCAATCTGGCGGCCGCGACGATCTTCATTCTGGCCGCGCTCACTGACTGGTTCGACGGCTTTCTGGCCCGCAAGTGGAACCAGACTTCGGCATTCGGCGCGTTTCTCGATCCGGTCGCCGACAAGCTGATGGTGACGGCGGCCTTGCTGGTGCTGGTGCAACTCGCGCGGATCGACTCGGCGATTGCATTGGTGATCGTCGGACGCGAAATCGCGATCTCTGCGCTGCGCGAGTGGATGGCGCAGATCGGCGCGTCGAAGAGTGTCGCGGTGAATTCGCTCGGCAAGTTCAAGACCGTCTGCCAGATGGTGGCGATCCCGATGCTGCTGTTCTACGGACCCCTGTCGTTCGGCGGCGGCGTGGTGATCGACACGCGCGTGTGGGGCCTGTGGCTCATCTATCTGGCTGCGTTCCTGACCATCTGGTCGATGCTTTACTACATGAAGCTGGCGTGGCCGCAGATCCGGGAGCGTGGCGGCGTGGCGTGATCGTCGAGAGGGTCACGGTGCAGCTTGCAAGGCCGCATGAGCGTCAGGAAGCTCGCCGAAGCATGAGCGAAAAGTTTTCATTCAACCCGTTCGCAAAAGGGTTGACACGTTTCAGCCGGTTCTCCATAATCTCGTTTCTCCGATGCGAGCAGTGCGAAGCAACGGACGAATAGCAGAGTAGTTGAAGTCAGTAAGGCAGCACTTAGCGTAAGTAGTTAGCAGCACAATGCGGGAGTAGCTCAGTTGGTAGAGCGCAACCTTGCCAAGGTTGAGGTCGCGAGTTCGAGCCTCGTCTCCCGCTCCAGTTTTCCGAAGCACCGCGTTGTTGGCGAAGTAAAAATGCAGCGCGTTGTGAAGCAGTGCAATGCGGGAGTAGCTCAGTTGGTAGAGCGCAACCTTGCCAAGGTTGAGGTCGCGAGTTCGAGCCTCGTCTCCCGCTCCATACATAAGGGGAAGCAGCGCTTCCCTTTTTGTTTGGTGGGCCGATCGTTCTGGTTGAGCGATTGTCCGCTGAACAAAACTGCGAGCCTGCACTCAGGTTCCAGTCCGCTTGCGGCGCGATAGCAAAGCGGTTATGCAGCGGCCTGCAAAGCCGTTTAGGCCGGTTCGACTCCGGCTCGCGCCTCCAGTCGTTGATGTAAAGAAAAGCCCCGACCTGTCGGGGCTTTTCTTTTTCCCGCGGCAATCGAGTGATGGATGAAAAGGACAGCTGAATAATCGGCGTGCTTACGAGACGTGCCGCAGACGCACTGGCCGCTTTACTTGGGCTGATCCGCGAGCAGCGTTGACGGTCCCCGGAACTCATGGCGCGTGCGGCGCAAGATGTATCGTTAGCACGGCATTGCCCGATCGGACGACGAACCGTATTTTTCGCACGTCGCCTTTCTACCGCCCGACGCGTTCACGATACTGGGCGTTACTATTCCGATTGCAGAATTGCATGGCCACTTTGCGGGTAATCGCCCGTTGATCCGGAGACTACGTGTACCTACAACTCACCGGCACCAATGTGCGCCTGCTTGGCTCGATGCATCTCTTTCCGTCGACGAGCCGCAGAACGCCGCCATGGGTTACCGAGGCGTACGACTGGGCGCAAGCGCTGGTCTTCGAATCCGATCCGCCGACCATCCTGCCGCTGGTGAAGGCCAACGCGCGGCAGAGCGCCGCTCAACTGCTGCCCTTGCTATCGGCCGATGCCTGGAGCCGGCTCCAGGCAGTATGGCCCGTCGAAGGCGCATTGGCGCCGCTCGTCGAACTGCGTCCGTGGGCAGCGCTAATCGTGGCGCCGACGCTGTTTCAGCAGGTCGTCGAAGGTGTCGAGCCGCGCATGCTGCGCTCCGCGATCGCGCAAGCCAAGCCCTTTAGCTATCTGGAGACGGCGCAGGACGTGGCCGCGGCGCTCGAGACTATTCCGCTCGAAGCCATCGGCGCGGCACTCCGCTTGTTGATGGCTGATCGCGAGGAACCGCAGCGCACGCTCGAACGGATGCACGAGGCCTGGCTGAATGGCGATCTGCAAGCGGTGCAGCGAATCGCGGACGAATCGCCGATGTTCAACCTGCCGGGTATCCGTCACGCCATTCTCGACGCGCGCAATCGCGCCTGGGCCAAGCGTTTGCAGGCATGCCTCGACGAACGCGCGCGCACGCTCGTGGTCGTCGGCGCGCTGCATCTGTGCGGCCCGGGCAATTTGATCGAATGTCTCGCCCGTCCTGTCGAGGCGGTTTTATGAAGGCGGCGGCTCGGCCGTCGGCTCGCCGGCGCAACGCAGCGTGGCGGCATCGCATCGTGCGGCCGACGCGTGGCATAGCTGACGGCCGTCGCGCGCGGCATAATTGCGATTCGTCGCCCGTACCGGGGCGCCCCTTTTCCGAAAGCACTTGATGACCGCTACGCAATCAACTGCCGCCAGGCGGCTTGCAGAACTCGAATGGCGCTGGAAAATCTTCGCGGACCTCACGAATATCGAAGTCTACGAGATGCTCGCCGCGCGCAGCGCGGTGTTCGTTGTCGAGCAAAACTGCGTGTATGCCGATATCGACGGGCTCGATATGCAAGCCTGGCATCTGCTGGCTTATGGCGCTCGCGTCGACGCAGCGCCGCCGCCGCTGGCGGGTTATCTGCGGGTGCTGCTCCCCACTGCCGACGATACGGACGTACGCATCGGACGCGTACTGACCACGGCGGCATTTCGCGGCATCAAGCTGGGCAATGCGATGCTCGAACGCTCGATCGCGCAGATTCGCGCGCAGTGGCCAGGTACGCCGATCCGTCTGCATGCGCAGGCGCATCTGCAACGCTTCTATGGCGCGTTCGGCTTCGCGCCGGTGTCGGAGATTCACGACGAGGACGGCATCCCGCACGTGTGGATGCGTTCGGCCTGAATTTGACTTGGATGGCTGTCGCGCGTGCATTCAGCGTCGAGCACCGCGCACGAAGCTGAATGCGTCACTGCTGCCCGCGCGCGCCGGCTGCCGAGGCACTCTGCGCCACACCCGGCGCCGCGGGCGCACGCCGTTCGGCACGCAATCGTCCGCGTGCCGATAGCCGCATCCAGTGACGCAGTGCGATCAGCGCGCCGATCACGCTCATCATCGAACCCGGAATCCACAGCAACAGCCCGCCGATCTGTTGATCGCGCATCGGGCTGAGCCACGTGAATGCGCGGCCGCAAATCGAATAGATCGGATAAAGCTCGTGTGGCGTGAAAAAGATAAACGCCCCGAGGACGATCTGCGGCGGAATTGCCGCTATCACCACCAGCACGCGCTTGCCCGGCGACAACCGCGCGGGGGGCGCCGGCCGCGGATCCAGTACCAGCCACCAGAACAGCAGGCCGTCGATCACCATGCTCCAGTTCATCACGCGATAGAGCCGCCAGTCGAGCATCGCGACGAAATGAACCGGCGAGAGCAGCCAGAAGTAAATCAGCCCGACGAATAGTGTGACCGCGACGACCGGATGCATCACTACGTCGAGCAGCTTGCGCACCACGGGCGTCTGTAGCGCGGGCCGCACGAAGCGCTGCCGCCATGCGAACGGAATGCCGGCGCGCAACGCCGGCCCCGGATACGACAGCGCGATGAAGAACGGCCCGAGGTGATGCAGCACCAGATGCTGCAATCGATGCATGAAGAACTCATGCTCGAAGAAATAATCGAGCCGCGTGTGCAGCACCACGTAGAGCGCCACCAGCCCGAACCAGAAGGAAATGCGCCGCGCGATCGACAGCTTCGCATGCCGCGCGCCGCGCACGAACAGGATCGCCGGCACCAGCAGCGCGATCACGACAGTCGGCGAGAATACCCACGGATCGAGCCAGTAGAGCAGATTCATCACGGCACGTTAGTTGGTCTGGGCCGGCGACTTGACGATGAACGGGGTGTCCAGCGTTTCACCGTCGGAGAACTTCAGCGTCAGATGCACGGTGTCGCCCGGCGCGATCTTATGCTTCGCGTCTTCGAGCATCACGTGATAGCCGCCCGGCGCAATCGACGCCTGACCATGCGCGGGCACGGTCAGCTTGTCGACCATCACCATCTTCTGCGACGAGCCGTTCGACACCGTCTGATGCAGCATCGCATTGCCGTAGTCGTTGCTCGAAATGTCGACGAGATCGACGGGCCTGTCGCTCGCGTTCGCGAGGGTCGCGTAGCCGGCGGCAGGCAGGTTGTTGGGCAGCCAGCGCACCCACGCGTTCTTGACGCTGATCGCGTTGGGGCCGGCCGCATGCGCGGCGCCAGCGAAGCTGAACGAGAGGGCGAGCGCGCAGCTCAGGGAAGCGAACGTTTGGGTCTTGATCGACATGTAATTGACTGGGAAAGGTCAGGAATGGTCATCAATGATACGGCGCAGGTCTTGCGCGATCGTATCGGGCGTGTCGTGATCGGTTGCCAGCAGGCGCGCGCGGCCCTGGCTGTCGAACACATAAACGGCGGAACTGTGAGTGACTTCGTAGTTGCCGTTGGGGTCGCGTTTTTCCATCTGATAGGCGACGCGATAGCGTTTCGCGAGCGACTCGATCTGCCGGTCGCTGCCGGTCAAACCTTCGGCATGCCGCGGGTCGAACGCGCCGACATAGTCGTGCAGTGCCTGCGGGGTGTCGCGCGCGGGATCGACGGTGATGAACAGGATGCGCACCTTTTGCGCGTCGGGGCCGAGCTTGCCGAGCACCTGCATCAGCCGGCCCATCGTCTCGGGGCACACATCCGGACAGTGCGTATAACCGAAGTAGACGAGCGCCGCGCGTCCCTTGAACGAATCGCCGGTGACGGGGCGGCCGTCGTCGCCGGTCAGCGTGAAGTCGAGATTCGGCAGATGGCCGGTCACATTGGTCAATTGCCACGGTTCGCCGCGGTGCGTGCAAGCGGCGAGGGTAGTCAGCGCGCCTATCGTGATGGTCACGGCGAGCCGCCGCACGAGTAGGCCGATCGAGCGGCGCTCCCGCGGTGCAACGGGTTTCGGCAGCGGGTGACGGGATGGCTTGAGCGGGAACAAAGCAGGGTTCAATGACTCGATCGAAGAGCAGCGTACCAGGTGAGCAATGGCGCTCATAGCCGCCCATCAACGGCGCGGCCAGCTTGCCTGATTCTCGTGCGGCGCGTGCCGCGCCATAGTGTGCAAATATGGCTCAGGGCAGAGCGTCCGTGTGGCTGGGACTGTAGCGCAAAATCGGCGGCGTTGTCGGGCAACACCGGGGCAACACCGCTGGCGCGCGGTTTGCGAGGCAATTTGACGCATACCGGCGAAAGCTTTCTGAAGTGAGATTGCTTCTCTTTTTAATGTGAACGGACGAGCCGGGCGCGCGGCGCCCCGGTCGGCCGGGCACCCCAGCTTACTTTCTCGAAAAAATGACGGATGCGCGGTAAGATGCGCACACTTTTCCAGCCGCCGAAGGCTGAAAGGCGAACCCAGGCGATGCAAGCACTTCCGGCTGTTCTGTCTCTGAGCGAGACAGCATTTTTCTTCGATTTCGACGGAACGCTCGTCGAACTCGCACCCACGCCGGACGGCGTACTGGTGCAACCACGCGTGATCGATCTGCTGACCGAATTGCGCAACCTGACCAATGGTGCCGTGGCGATCGTGTCGGGCCGCGGCATCGACAGCATCGACGCTTTCCTCGGCATCGCCGATCTGCCGATTGCCGGTTTGCACGGCGCCGAGCGTCGCGACGCGAACGGCGATACCCAGCGCATAGGCTTTCACGACGAACGGCTGCTGCGCATGGAGCAGGTGCTCGCCCAGGTCGTCAACCAGCACCCCGGCATGCTACTGGAGATCAAGGGCGCAGCGCTCGCGCTGCACTACCGCAATGCGCCGGATCGTGAGCCGGTCGCGCGCGAAGCGACCCAGCGGCTGGTGGCCGACTATCCCGGCGCGTATGTCCTGCAGCCCGGCAAGATGGTCTACGAAATCAAACCGAAGGACGTCGACAAAGGCCGCGCGATGCGCGCGTTCCTCGACGAGCCGCCGTTCGTCGGACGCAAGCCGGTGTTTGCCGGCGACGACCTGACCGACGAGAAAGGCTTTGCCGTCGTCAACGAACGCGGCGGGCTGTCGATCAAGGTCGGCATCGGCGAGACCCTCGCGCGTGCCCGGATCGACTCGGTGCCGGCGCTGCTCGACTGGCTGGAATCCATCGTTGCAGCGGCGCGCGCAGCATGAACGCGGCGCCGCATCGCTTAACGCTAACCCTGCACTGCATCGGGAACCGCGCTTCATGAGCCGACTGATCATCGTATCGAACCGGGTTGCGCCTATCTCGGAGGGCGGTCCGGCGGCGGGCGGTCTGGCGGTCGGCGTGTACGACGCGCTGAAGGAAACCGGCGGCATGTGGTTCGGCTGGAGCGGCGATGTGCTCACGTCGGGTCAGCCACAGATCAAGGTGGAAGAACGCGGTCCCGTGACGTTCGCGACCGTCGCGCTGATGCGCCGCGACTATGACCAGTATTACCGCGGCTTTTCGAACGCCACGCTGTGGCCGGCGTTTCACTATCGTGCCGACTTGCTGCAATACGATCGGCACGACTTCGAGGGGTATTGCCGCGTCAATGCGTGGCTCGCGCAGCAACTCTTGCCGCTGCTGCGGGAAGACGATGTGATCTGGGTTCACGACTATCACCTCATTCCATTCGCGCAGGCGCTGCGGGCGGCAGGCGTCAAGAATCGCATCGGCTTCTTCCTGCATATTCCGTTTCCGGCTTCACAGGTGCTGCTCGCGGTACCGCCGCATCGTGAGCTGGTTCAGGCGTTGTGTTCGTTCGATCTGCTCGGTTTCCAGACAGCGCCCGATCTGCGCGCGTTCTGCGATTACATCGTCAATGAAGCGGCAGGCACCGCCGATACGGCGGCCCGCGGCCTGCTGACCATCCAGGCGTTTGGCCGCAAGCTGCGCGCGGCGGCTTATCCGATCGGCGTCTATCCGGACGAGATCGCCGAACTCGCGAAAGCAGGCGAGCGTGGCAAGCCGGTGCGCACGATGAAGGCGACGCTGCATTCACGCAAGCTCATCATGAGCGTCGACCGGCTCGATTACTCGAAGGGGCTGGTCGAACGTTTCCGCGCGTTCGAGCGGCTGCTCGAGCATGCCGCCGCCCAGCGCAACAAGGTGTCGTTCCTGCAGATCGCACCGCCGACGCGCGCCGACATGCATGCGTACCAGGACATCCGCCTGCAGCTCGAAGGCGAGTCGGGGCGCATCAACGGACGCTTTGCCGAACTGGACTGGACGCCGATCCTCTACATCCACAAGCAGTACGAACGCTCGGTGCTGGCCGCGCTGTTTCGCACCGCGCACGTCGGCTACGTGACGCCGTTGCGCGACGGGATGAATCTCGTCGCGAAGGAGTATGTGTCGGCGCAGGACCCGGAGAATCCCGGCGTGCTGGTGCTGTCGCGCTTCGCGGGCGCGGCGCAGGAGCTCGAAGGCGCGCTGATCGTCAATCCGGTCGACATCGACGGGATGGCTGAGGCGCTTGCGCAAGCGCTGTCGATGCCGCTGGCGGAGCGCCAGGCGCGCTATCGCGACATGATGGTGCAATTGCGCGAGAACAACGTGTCGGTGTGGCGCGATAACTTCATGCGCGACTTGCAGGGCGTGGAAAATGCCAAGGCCGGCAGAAGCAGGAAGGTCCGTGCGGGCGCCGGTAAGCAGACGGTGCCTGAAGGTGTGACGGGTTAGGCGCCGTTGGACTGCTTGCGATGCAACTGCAAGGCCGGGTAGCGAGGCCCGAGCCGAAAAACGAAAAAGCCGCTTGTCATGAGCGGCTTTTTCGTTGGCGGGTGCGGCATGTCGGTCGCGGCGCGTGCTTCAGATCACGTGCTGTTCGTCCACCTTCTTGCCGCCGATGTGTAGCGTTGCGCCCTTGCCGTACTGCTTCGAGAGCAGATCGCGGTACAGCCCCGGACGCTGGCGCAGCTCTTCCGGACTACCGTCGTCGATGACCTTGCCGGCGCTCATCACGATGATCCGGTCGAAGTTGTTCAACGTCGACAGCCGGTGCGCGATCGCGATCACGGTACGGCCGACCATCAGCCGGTCGAGCGCCCTCTGGATCGCTTCTTCCGACGCGCTGTCTAGCGCGGATGTGGCTTCGTCGAGCAGCAGGATCGGCGCGTTCTTCAGGATCGCGCGGGCAATCGCGATACGCTGACGCTGTCCGCCGGACAGCTTCACGCCGCGGTCGCCCACGATCGTGTCGAAGCCTTCCGGCATCGCTTCGATAAAGTCGGAGCAACGCGCTTCACGCGCGGCCGCGAGCACTTCTTCGCGGCTCGCGTCGGGACGGCCGTAAGCAATGTTCTCGTACACCGTGCGATGAAACAGCGAGATGTCTTGCGGCACTAGCGCGATCGCATGGCGCAGGCTGTCCTGCGTGATCGATGCGATGTCCTGGCCGTCGATCCTGATCGCGCCGCCCTGGGTCTCGTAGAAGCGCTGCAGCAGCGCCAGCACGGTGGATTTGCCCGCGCCCGACTTGCCGATCAGGCCGACGCGCTGGCCCGGTTCGATATGCAGATCGAAGTGATCGAGAATCGGGCGGCGGTGCGGATAGGCGAAGGTCACGCCTTCGAAATCGACCCGGCCGCCTTGCGGCACCAGTTCGGTCGCGCCGTCGCGGTCCGGCATGCCGTGCGGTTCGAGCAGCGTGCGGACTGCTTCCGCGAGCCGCGCCACGTGTTGCGTGACGTCGACGAGAGCGACCGCCAGATCGCGCGTGCCGTGCAAAATCGTGAAGCCCAGCGAGCTGACCAGCACGATGTCACCCGAGGTCGCTTTGCCCTGGTCCCACAGTAACAGCGCCCAGCCGAGCAACGCCGCCGACAGCAGCGCGGTAATCACCGCGTGCAGCAGGCGCAGCTTTTCCAGATACAGCAGGCTCTGTTGGCGCGCGTCCATCTCCGCCTTGACCGTCGCACCGAACCGCTGCTGTTCGCGAAACGTCATGCCGAACGCACGCACGAGACCCATATTGCTGATCACGTCGACCAGCTCGCCGTCCACTGAGGCGGCCTTGGTAGCGAAATGATGGTGACGCGCGGAGCCGCGTCCGGCGAGCTTGTACAGCACGACCGAGAGAATCGCGGAACACAGCATCAAGCCGCCGGCCATCAGTGGGTTCACCGCGACGATCATCACGATTGCGCCGAGCACCGCGATGCACGGCGGCAGTACGTTCCACGCAGTGGTGTTCTCGGCCGTGTACACCGCGTTGGAGGTCGCCGTGATCCGGCTCGCGAGCATGCCGGGCTGTTTCTCGGAGAAGTAGGTCGGCGAATGCCCGCTCAGATACTGGAACAGGTCGCGGCGCAGGTCGCCCGTCACGATGACAAATGTGTGCGCGGCGGCCCATCCGCCGATCCGCCACAGCAGGTTGTCGGCGGCAATCAGGCCGACCAGGATGGCGAACGCCCCCCACAGCGGGCCGGGATGATGCCGGCCTGCGCCGAGCACGTCGATCAGATGCTTGATCGCGTATTGTGAAGCGAGCGCACAGCCGACGGCCGCAATCACGCTGCTCAGGACGATCGCATGCGCGAGCGGATGGCGGCGGATGAAGCGGAAGAGAAACGCAAGCGGCCGGTGTGCATAGCTGGCGAGCTTGGCATCCCGGGCGTTACGCTGGGCGATGGTTAAGTGTTCCAATTGATCGTGAGGGTCGAGGTGTGTCGGAGGTGTGCATGCAACGCATGGGCCCGCGAAAAATGGGATCGCCGCAAAGCCGATGCTTCGCATTGTAAACATGCAGAAGCGATTGCGCCCTGTCTATCCGGGCCTTGGCGCGACTGATTTCGCGATGGAACTCGGCGACCATCACTTGCTCGATCCGCCGCCGGACAAGTAGTTCAAGCTGGACGCGAATGAATTCGGGATATAATTACAAATCGCATTCACGGCGCGGCGGCAATTCTTCAATGGCTGCCGGTAAAGTGAGCGCGCGGTGAGCGCGCGCTTGCAGGCGCGCCGGCTCCAAGCTTCTCGCCGGAGCACCTGCCACACTGTAGAACTCCTTTAGAAAACAAGGGTTTGCAAAGTGTTTCCCCCGTGTAACAAGGTAAAGACTTTGAAATGTTGCAGGGCAAGCCCGTCGGCGGCACCGATAATGCATGCCCTGTAGACCCCACGGAGGAATGGGGCAGGTGTCAACGCCGATGTCGGGTATGCGTTTACTGGCACATGCCCAGACGGCGAACCGCCGCGCTGGGCTCATAGACCAAGCGATTCATCGCAGAATTTCTCGAAAGAATCAGGTGCGCGCCGGCATGTCCGGCCATGCTGCCCTGGCGAGCGAAGCGAATCGCTTTTATCCAATGCAGCACTTTTGCCTTGATTTATAGGAGTTTTTCATTATGCGAATCGCTCAAATCGCTCCGTTGCACGAGGCGGTTCCTCCCAAGCTCTACGGTGGGACGGAACGCGTGGTGTCCTATCTGACCGAGGCGCTGGTCGAACAAGGCCACGACGTCACGCTCTTTGCGAGCGGCGATTCGCAGACTTCGGCAAAGCTCGAAGCGTTCTGGCCGCAGGCGTTGCGCCTCGACCCTACGATTCGCGACGTGATGGCGCCGCATATGCTGCTGCTCGAAGAAGTGCGCCGCCGCGCGGACGAATTCGACGTGCTCCATTTTCACATCGACTACTACCCGTTCTCGCTGTTCGCGCGCCAGCCGGTGCCGTTCGTGACGACGCTGCACGGCCGTCTCGATCTGCCGGAGCTGCAGCCGATCTTCAAGACCTTCAGCGATGTGCCGGTCGTCTCGATCTCGGACAACCAGCGCATCCCGCTGCCGCAGGCGAACTTTCTGCAGACCGTTTATCACGGTCTGCCCGAAGACCTGCTCACGCCGATCAAAAACGTCGAGCCGAGCTATCTTGCGTTCCTTGGCCGCATTTCGCCGGAAAAGCGCCTGGACACGGCGATCCGCATTGCCCAGCAAGCCGGCATGAAGATCAAGGTCGCCGCCAAGCTCGATAAAGCGGACCGCGCGTACTACGACGAGGTCATCAAACCGCTGATGTCGCTGCCGCATGTGGAGTACATCGGCGAAATCAGCGAAGCGGAAAAGACCGAGTTCCTTGGCAACGCGCACGCCCTGCTGTTCCCAATCGACTGGCCGGAGCCGTTCGGCCTCGTGATGATCGAGGCGATGGCCTGCGGCACGCCGGTGATCGCGTTCAACCGCGGTTCGGTGCCGGAAGTGATCGAAAACGGCGTCTCGGGCTTCGTCGTCGAAGACGAAATCAGTGCGGTCGCCGCCGTCAAGCGTCTGCACATGCTGCCGCGCGCTGGGGTGCGCAAGGCGTTCGAGTCGCGCTTTTCGTCGAAGGTCATGGCGAAAAACTACGTCGCCACCTACGAAGAACTGCTGCGCCGCAAGCACCGCACGGTGCTACGTGAAGTCAACGCCAACTGATCTGCGACGACCGATCGGCAACTGACCGACAGTAAGTCAGTACGCAATGAAGCGGGTGAACGGGTGCTTTTGAGCGCCCGCGCGCGCCGCCGGCAACGCCCCGTGAACGCTCCGCTCACGGGGCGTTGTTGCATGGGCGCCGCGTTTTTTGGCGCCGGGTGGCCGAAGCGCGGCATTCGTGAACTCAAGAATCGGCCACTGTCGGTAATATCCCTATAATGGCCGTGCCGCAAATTTTGGCTGCGGCGCCGCCGACGACAGGAGGATGCCTTGCCGAGAACCAAAGAGACGCGTGCGAACGCCGCGCCTGGCGCCGGAACCATTTTCGCGTTGCGCGCCATCGGTCTCGTGCTTGTCGCTCGCTGGCTTTTCTCGATGGCGCAGATGAACCTGGGCGCGGCGCTGTCGGCGATGGTCTCCTCGCCGTGGGCGTGCATCAACCTCGTGTTCCTGTTTCTGCTGATCTTCCTGCCCGGCGCGCGTGCCGTAGCCGAGCGTCCGTTTCACCCGCTGCCGCAATGGCTGCGACAGGCGCTGCGGCTCTTTGCCTTTCTCGGTTTCGTGTTTGCGCTCTGGTCGATCGGCGCGTTCGTGGCAAGCGCCGGCTGGCGGCGCGCCGCGCAGGCCGTGGCGGCCACTAACGGCTGGCTGATCGCCGCGCCGGTCCTTTACGCGGCGGTCATGTGGACCTGCCGGCCGCGCCCGCTGTGGCGAACGAATATCGCTGCGCGGCGCTTTGCGATCGGCCGCTACGCGGTTGCGCTCGATCCCGCTACGCGCACCGCAATCGTGTGGGCCGAGCGTCGCAAGGTCGGCCAATACGATGCGCGCGAATTGTCGGTACGCTGGGCGGCCGGGCGCGGTGTGCCCGCCACGCCCGCCGCGACGCCTGCGATCGCCTTCGGTGGGCCGGGCGAGTCGCGTGTGTCGATGCGCTCGGGCGCGGCGCCCGCGCTCGTGCATGGCCTGTTGGGCCGCCGTCCGAAGGTGGAGCTGCTATGGGATTCGCCGGCCGCGGCGGGCCACAATCGGCAAACCGTCTTCAGCACCACGCTGGCGACCGAAGGCGATCGGGTCGCGGCCCGCGCACTTGACACAACTCTGCGGCAAGTCTGAAGCTGCAAGCTTTGTGCATTCGACCACACGGCGTGGCCGATCAACACGTCGTTTATCGAGCCTTACCCGATAATGAAGTCATGGCGCCCGGCCGTCGAACGCGGGCGAGTGCGGCCTACGTCGATCAGGTCGCGCCTTTTGCAGGAGTCGTCATGCTG
This sequence comes from Paraburkholderia suaedae, assembly GCF_040812055.1. Classification (NCBI taxonomy): domain Bacteria; kingdom Pseudomonadati; phylum Pseudomonadota; class Betaproteobacteria; order Burkholderiales; family Burkholderiaceae; genus Paraburkholderia; species Paraburkholderia suaedae. The sequence goes on from NZ_JBFOAH010000002.1 coordinate 305,524, forward strand.
GTTCGCTGGTTGCTTGCCGCCGTTCATCTGCTGGCTTACGGTTTTGCGCTCGCTTCAATTCTGCGGCGCACCTGGGCGCTGCGCCGCGCCTCCGTGCCCGCCGCCCTGCGCTCCGTGTTTCGCGCGGATACGCGGTGGGGCATTTCCGCACTGGTGTTGATCGTCACCGGCTTGATGCGCGTCTTCGGCGGCTATGAGAAGGGCGCCGACTACTATGTCCACGAACCGCTCTTTCACGTCAAGATGGGGCTGCTGGTGTTGATTCTGATCCTCGAGGTCCCGTCCATGCTGGAATTGATGCGCTGGCGCGCGTCGATCAGAAGAGGCGCTGTGCCAAATCTGAAAAAAGCGCATTTTTATGCGCGCTACAGCGTGATTCAAACGGTGTTGCTCGTGCTGATGGTTTTTGCCGCAGCGGGGATGGCGCGTGGCATCGGGCTGCCGGCCGGCGCCGTGTAGCGGGGATTGTCGACTGACGTGAGACTGCTCAGCGCGTTTGCGCTCTGCTTGCGCGGCAAGTGCGTCGGCATGCAGAGCGCGACGGGGTTGCTCAACGCAGGCACCGGGCGTTCGCGCTTGCACGAGCCTCACGTGCGCCGGCAACGCGAGCGCGCCGGCGGCACTTGATTCGGGGCACGGCGCGCGCCTTCAGCGCGGCGGCGCGCGACCTGACGTTTCACGCGCCCGCTTAGCTTTATTTATTTTTCTACCAGCAAGCTGGAGTCGTCGATGCGATCCGCCTTGCGCCCGGCGATCTCCTGCATCGACTCGGGCTGCTCGGGAAAGCCCTTGATCAACGCAAGCGCCTGACGCTCGAATAGCCGTCGATACAGACCGTTCTCGCGCCGGATCAGCGTGTCATGGCTGCCTTCCTCGATTACCTTGCCCTTGTCCAGCACCAGCAACCGGTCCAATGCGCGCACGGTGGATAGACGGTGCGCCACGACGAGAGTCGTGCGTCCGACCATCAGCCGCTCCATCGCTTGCTGGATCAGCACTTCGCTTTCGCTGTCGAGGCTCGACGTGGCTTCGTCCAGGATCAGGATCGGCGCATCGGCGAGGAACGCCCGCGCGATGGCTACCCGTTGACGCTCGCCGCCCGATAGCTTGATGCCGCGCTCGCCCACCAGCGTGTCATAGCCGTCGGGCAGCGCCGTGATGAAGCCGTGCGCGCTCGCGAGCCGTGCGGCGCGCTCGATCTCGGCGCGGCTCGCACCCGGCCGCGCGTAGGCGATGTTCTCGGCAAGCGAGCGGTGAAACAGCACCGGCTCCTGCTGGACGATCGCGATCTGGCTGCGCAACGACGTTTGCCGTACCTGTGCGATGTCCTGTCCGTCGATCATGATCCGGCCGCCCGAAACATCATGAAGACGCTGGATCAGCTTGATGAAGGTCGTCTTGCCCGAACCGGAGTGCCCGACCAGACCGACACGCTCGCCCGGCGCTATGCGCAGGGAAAAGTCGTCGTAGAGCGGCCGCTCATGGCTGCCATAGTGAAACGTGACGTGCTCGAAACGGATTTCGCCCTGGCCTATTGCGATGGGGCCCGCGCCGGGGCGGTCCTCGATACCGAGCGGCTGCGCTTGCAGCGACACAAGTTCCTCCATGTCGTTGACCGAGCGTTGCAGATTGCGGATATGCATGCCGATCTCGCGCAGATAGCCCTGCAACATGAAGAACATGGTCAGCGCGAACGTGATATCGCCGACGCTCGCGCGGCCGGCCGCCCATAGCAGCAGCGCCGCGCCGAGAATGGCGGCCTGGATCAGGACCAGCATGCCGCCCTGCAAGCCGCCGTTGATCGTGCCGCGCACCCACATGCGGCGCGTGCGGTGACGCCACTTTCCGATCACGCGGTCAAGCAGCACTTCCTCACGTTGTTCGGCTCCGAACGCCTTCACAACGGCGTTGCAACTCACCGCGTCGGCGAGCGCGCCGCCCATGCGCGTGTCCCACGCATTCGCAAGGCGCGCGGCCGGCGCGACGAAGCCGAGCGACATGGTCACGGTTACCGCGATATACAGCATGGAGCCGACGCCGACCACGGCGCCCATTGTCGGCCAGCGCCAGCCGAGCAGCGCCGTTGCGCCTATCAGCATCGCCAGCGAGGGCAGCAGTGCGATCAGGAGCGTGTCGTTGAGCAGATCGAGTGCCCACATCCCCCGCGTGATCTTGCGCACGGTGGAGCCGGCGAAACTGTTGGCATGCCAGTCGGTCGAAAAGCGCTGCACGCGATGAAACGCATTCGCCGCGATCTCGCTCATCATCTTCAGCGTGAGCCTGATGATGTTGAAGTACACGCCCTGGCGAAGCAGCGTCGCGCCGAGGCCGAGCGCGGCCAGCACGCCGAACGCGGCTAGCGCCGCATGCCAGGCGGTGCGACTGGCGGCCGAACCGGACGCGATAGCGTCGACGAGGTGGCCGGCGAACATCGGCGTGAGCACATCCGCGAGGGCGGAGGACAGCGCAAGTGCGGCGATCGCGACGATGCGCCACGGCTGATGCGCCCAGTGACGGAAGGTGAAGCCGAGGACATCCCTGAAGGCCTGTCCGCGAAAGTCGAGTTTTTTGTTAGCCATTTGCGACGACCCGGCGACGCGTGAGCGCACCGAGGTTCCGATCAGAAGCGAAAGGACGAGACAGTCGGAGCGTGCCGGCACGCGGCCAGCAATCAGATCGCGTCTACGGACTGTCGTGAATTTGAGCAGCGTGCTCGTTCGAGCAGGGCTCGCCCGAGCGATAACTTGACGACTTTAAGGTCGTGCCGGCGGTCGCGGGACGCTGCGAGGAAGGGCGATATGCACTGCGAACATGTGACGCCCCCTGTGGTCGAGTGATTGAAGAAGATGGCCGGAGCGAGTGCCCGGACAGCCGACTATAGCAGCAGCGCCTGGGGCTCGCAACGGACCCGACAACCCAAAGCGAACCAAAACAGAAAAGGGCTTACGCATTGCTGCGTAAGCCCTTTGATCTTCGGTGATCGACACACCAAGATTCTGGTGGGTAGTACTGGGATCGAACCAGTGACCCCTGCCGTGTGAAGGCAGTGCTCTACCGCTGAGCTAACCACCCGAAGAGAGCCGAATTATGTCAGGGATCATCGGACCCGTCTAGTCCTTTTTAAGCGGCTTGCTCATCCGCGGCCGTCGCAGGATCGGCGCGCCACACGCTGCTGCCTTTGATCGCCTTGTCGAGACCGTCGAGCACGGCCTCGTGCGCGGCGAGTTCGTCGGCGCAGGCGGCGATCACGATCAGGTCCAGCGAGGCGAGCGCGACTCGCGGCGCATGCGCGTCGCCGCCCACATGCGATTCGCCGAGCATGTCGATGACGAGGCTTTCCTGGCCGCGCGTCATCGCCAGGTAGACTTCGGCGAGCAGCTCGGAGTCGAGCAGCGCGCCGTGTAAGGTCCGGTGCGCATTGCTGATGCCGAAGCGGTCGCACAACGCATCGAGCGAATTGCGCTTGCCCGGGAACATCTGCTTGGCGCGCGCGAGCGTGTCAATGATCTCGCCGCAATGGGTGCTCACCGGCGGCAAGCCCAACAGCGCAAACTCCGCGTCGAGAAAGCCGATGTCGAACGGCGCGTTGTGGATGATCAGGTCCGCGCCCTGGATGAAGTCGCGAAACTGATCGGCAATCTCGCCGAACTTCGGCTTGTCGCTAAGAAATTCCGTCGTCAAGCCGTGCACCGCCAAGGCCCCCGGATCGCTGTCCCGTTCCGGGTTGATGTAGAAGTGCAGGTTGTTGCCGGTCAGCCGGCGGTTCACCAGTTCGACACAGCCCAGTTCGAGAATCCGGTCGCCGGTGCGGGCGTTCAGGCCGGTCGTTTCGGTATCGAGGATCAGTTGACGCATGTGAGATAAGCCTGCCTCAAAAAATTGCAGCGAAAAGAACAGCGCGGAAAAGGGGCGGGGAGGACGTCGGCAACGCCCCCAAAACCGCGCGCGGCGTCCGTCAGATTTGGGCGAGCGATGCCACGCCGCGGTTGGCCAACTGATCGGCGCGCTCGTTTTCCGGATGCCCGTTGTGCCCACGCACCCAGCGCCATTCGATGTCGTGCTGCGCGACGAGCGCGTCGAGCCGCTTCCAGAGGTCGGCGTTTTTCACCGGCTGTTTGGCGGCAGTGATCCAGCCTTTCTTCTTCCAGCCATGAATCCATTCGCTGATGCCTTTCTGCACGTACTGCGAGTCGGTGTGCACGACTGCCTTGCAGGGGCGCTTGAGCGCCTCGAGCGCGGCGATCACGCCCATCAGTTCCATGCGGTTGTTGGTGGTGTTGGCTTCGCCGCCGTACAGTTCTTTTTCCTGGTCGCCAAAGCGCAGCAGCGCGCCCCAGCCGCCGGGGCCGGGATTGCCTTTGCAGGCGCCGTCGGTATAAATGTCGATGAAGTCGGGTGTCATTGAGTGTGGCTACGTGTGTTCGGGGCGGCGGCGGGCGCAAGGCCCGAGGCGAGTACGGGTTTCTTGACTTTGAGCGGACCGACGAGGCGCATGCCGCGCACGCGCTTGATCGCCTTGATCATGTAGGTGGCGCCGAAGATCGGCCACCAGCGGTCGCCGGCGGCTTCCATGAAGCCATAGCGGGACAGCCATTGCTCGCTGCCGAGCGGCGGACGATAGCAGCCGAAGCGTCCGCGTTCAAGGTCGAAGCCCAACAGCTTGATCCAGTCTTTCAGGCGCGTGAACGCGATGAGGTCGACCGCCGCGGGGACGAACGGCCGGCCGGTCATCTTGCCGACCGATTGCCGCGCGCCCCACAGCGACAGCGAGTTGAAGCCGAGAATGATCAACTGGCCTTCGGGCATCAGCACGCGCTCGGCTTCGCGGAGCAGCCGGTGCGGGTCGCTCGTGAATTCCAGCGTGTGCGGCATCACGATCAGATCGACGCTCTGCGCTTCGAACGGAAGATCGAGCAGGTCGCACCACAGCGCGCTGCGGCCAGGCGGCGCGGGCAGGTTCGGCAGGAGCGGCTGCGCCGCCAGATTGCCTGGCCCGTTGCTGGCGCCGCTATTCAACCCGTTGGTGAACCCGCTGCTCAACCCGTTGGCTATTCCGCTGGTTATCCCGGCATTCGGTCCGTTGCGACCACCCGCGTGCGCCGCGCCGCGCGGGAACACGTACGGCGCGCTGGCCCCGCTGGCGGCGTCGAGCACGAGACCCCGGCAGGGCATGCGGTTTTCGCGCAACGCATCGAGCTGCGGCAGGCCGAGCTGCAGCGCATGATAGCCGAACACGTCCGACACCACGCGATCGAGCTGGGTCTGCTCCCACTCGAGCACATAGCGGCCAGGCGGTGAATCGGTCCAGGCGGGCCAGTCTATAATCGCTCGGTCAGTCATATCAGAGAATGCGTCGCCTATGAATGCGCTCGAGTACGTACCGGTCCCGGCGTTTGAAGACAATTACATCTGGGTCGTTTCCGACGGAAGCCACGCGGTAGTCGTCGATCCGGGTGAGGCAGCCCCCGTGCGTGCCTATTTGGCCAAACGCGGATGGCGGCTGAACGCTATTTTACTCACGCACCACCATCAAGACCACGTCGGCGGGGTGGCCGATCTGCTGAACGGTCAGGCCGTGCCCGTCTACGGCCCCGCCGGGGAAGCGATCGCGCATCTCACGCACCGTCTCAAAAATGGCGATCAGGTGACGATTGCGGCGCCCGCGCTCGAATTCCGGGTGCTCGACGTACCCGGTCACACGAGCGGGCACATTGCCTACTTTCAGGCGGCCGACCCGCGCGGCACGCCGCACGTGTTTTGCGGCGACACGCTGTTCGCGTGCGGCTGCGGCCGGCTGTTCGAAGGCACGCCGCAGCAGATGCTCGCGTCGCTGGACGCGCTCGCCGCGCTCCCCGGTGCGACCGAAGTGCATTGCGCGCATGAGTACACGCTGTCGAATATCCGCTTCGCGCTCGCCTGCGAGCCGGAGAACGCGCAACTGCAAGCCTGGCGCGACAAGGCGAGCGAACTGCGGGCGCGCCACCTGCCCACGTTGCCGACCACCATCGCGCACGAACGCGAAGTGAATCCGTTCCTGCGCGCAGCCGTGCCGGCGGTGCAGGCGAGCTTACAGCACCAGTTGCACGAAAAGATAGCTGACCGATTGACGGCTTTTACATTGATGCGCGAATGGAAGAATCGCTTCCGTTAAGGGGACCGCATCCAGGTCTCTTCACGCGAAAAATCGGAAAAATTCGCCAAGCCCAAGATTTCCTTGATTTTTTTCCACATTTTCCGATTGACGTAAACCTTGCCGTTTCGTACTATCGGCTGCAAATTCCAGCCCTTGTGGAAGCCGAGACGTTCATGCGATTTATCTTCAGTGCGTTATTGGTCCTGACACTCGCCGCTTGTGCGAGTCAAGGACCGACAACGGCCAGTCCCACCACCGCAACCAATCCCGCCACCCAGCAAGCCGTAGCCGACGCCCTTCGCAAAACAGCCACCGCCAGGGAAACGATCAACGTAGACCAGGGTTCCGTCAGTCAACTCACCAGCGCGGACGCCGACCTGTGGGGCCGGATTCGCCGCGGTTTTCAGATACCGGACTTGCAAACCGACCTCGTCGACATGCAGGTCAACTGGTATGCGCAGCGCCCCGACTACGTGCAGCGCATGACCGAGCGCTCGCAAAAATACCTGTATCACATCGTCGAGGAACTCGAGGCGCGCCATATGCCGACCGAGCTCGCGTTGCTGCCGTTCATCGAATCCGCGTATAGCCCGCAGGCGCTGTCGGTCGCGAAGGCCGCCGGCATGTGGCAGTTCATGCCGGGCACCGGGCGCACCTACAATCTCAAGCAGAACATGTGGCAGGACGAGCGTCGCGACGTGCTCGCTTCGACCAGCGCCGCGCTCGATTACCTGTCGCGCCTGCATGACATGTTCGGCGACTGGCAGTTGGCGCTCGCCGCGTACAACTGGGGCGAAGGCAACGTGCAGCGGGCGATCGCGCGCAACGAAGCAGCGGGTCTGCCCACCGACTACCTCAGCCTGCGCATGCCCAACGAGACGCGCAACTACGTGCCCAAGCTGCAGGCGGTGAAGAACATCGTGACGAACCCGCAGATGTACGGGCTCACGTTGCCGTCCATCCCGAATCACCCGTATTTCGTCACGGTGACCACCTCGCACGACATCGACGTCGATATGGCCGCCCGGCTCGCGAACATGTCCACGGACGAATTCCGCTCGCTGAACCCGTCGTTCAGGAAGCCGGTGATCCTGGGCGCGACGCAGCCGCAGATCCTGCTGCCGTTCGACAACGCGAGCGCGTTCGAGCGCAATCTGAAAACCTATTCCGGCTCGCTGTCGTCGTGGACCACGTACACGGTCACCGAGCGCGCAGCGCCCGCGGCCATCGCGCAGAAGATCGGCGTCGACGCCGACACGCTGATGGAAGTGAACAAGATTCCGGCCGGCATGCGTCTGAAGCCAGGCTCGACGATCGTCGTGCCGCGCGGTTCGGACGACGACGAAGACATCAGCGCCGACGTTGCCGAAAGCGCGGTTCTGGCGATGGAGCCGGACGTCCCCGATACCCGCAAGATGCTGATTCGCGTGCGCCGCAATCAGACGATGGCGGCCATCGCACTGCGTTACGGCGTGTCGGTCGGCCAGTTGAAGGCCTGGAACCGTACACACCGCGACAAGGTTTCGCGCGGCCAGTTGATCGTGCTGCACGTGCCGGTCGGCAAAGCGGTACCGAGCGAGCCAGGTCCGGAGCGGATTGCGACCGACGTGCAAGGCGGCGGCGTCGAGAAGATCGGCACCCGCGTCGCCCAGACGCATGGCGAGTCGCGCGACGATAAAAGGAATGGCCACAGCCGGTCCGCCGTTGTGAAGGTCTCCGAGCCGGTAGGCAAAGGCCACATACCGACTGCCGTCAGCGCCGGCAAGGGCAAGATGACCAAGGTGTCGGTGTCCACGTCCAGCAAGGCGTCGCAGGCTGCGGTAGAGCACCACTCGAAGACAGCCGCCAGCGCGAAGAAGGCCAAATGAACGAGTAGCGGCTCCCGCTGGCGACCATCCGCATTGCGGATGCGGCGCACGGATTGCGCGCCGATCAAGCATCGTGTGTTTCCAACGCCGTCACCTCTGGTGACGGCGTTTTTCGTTACGCGGATGGCCTGCGGGCGAAGCCGGCCTATTTGCTTTATCTTTCCTGCTCTGGCCACGTCGGCCCGTCAACGCAAAACTTATGTCGTCGACCCAACTGCGCGTCTTTCTGCTGTTTTCCGCGGGCTATTTCGTTTCCTACGTATTTCGCGGCGTCAACCTCGGTTTCGCGCCGTTCATCACGCACGATCTCGGCTTGTCGGCTACCGATCTGGGCTTGCTGACCAGCCTGTATTTTCTCGGCTTCGCGGGCGCACAGCTTCCGGCCGGCGTGTTGCTCGATCACTTCGGCGCGCGGCGGGTGACGGCCGCCACTTTGCTGTTCGCCGCGCTGGGCATCTGGGTGTTCGGCGCTGCGCAGAGCCTGGGCACGATGATGATCGGGCGCCTGTTGATCGGCATCGGCGTGTCGGTGTGCCTGGGCGCCGCATTCAAGGCGCTGGCGCAGCATTTCGCGAGCGCGCGACTGCCGTTGATGAACGGGCTCGTGATGGCGATCGGCGGGCTCGGCGGCGTGATGGTCGGCTCGCCGCTCACGTGGCTGCTGGGATTCGCCGGCTGGCGCGCGGTCTGCGTCGGGCTAGGGTTGCTAACTGTGCTGGTCGCGCTCGCGCAATGGACGCTCGCGCCCGAGCTGAACGAATCGCGCCATCAGGCGAGCCTCGGCGTGCAGTTCAAGGGCACTTTGCACATTTTGCGCAGCGCGGCGTTCTGGAGAATCGGTTCGTTTTCGATCGTCACGCAAGGTGTTTTCTACGCGATGCAGTCGCTGTGGGTCGGCGCGTGGATGCGCGACATGCAGGGCTTGGGGCCGCGCGAGGCAGCCGCGCTCGTATCGATTCTCGGCTTCGCGATGATGGCCGGCTGTGTTGGTTTTGGCGCGGCGGCGCGCACGCTCGAGCGGCGGGGCATCTCGCTGTATGCGTTTTGCGGGATCGGCATGGCGCTGTATGTGCTGACCCAGTTGCTGATCATGTTCGACGCGCCGTTGCCTGCCGGGCTGCTGTGGGCGTCGTATGGGATTTTCGGCGGGACGGGCATTCTCAGCTATGCGGTGATGGCCCGGCATTTCCCGGCGCAGATGATCGGCAGGGTGAACACCACGCTCACGCTGATCATTTTCCTGCTGATATTCGGTTTCCAGGTTGGCGTCGGCGCCGTGTTGTCGCACTGGCCCGCGAACGGCGGGCACTATCCGCCGGCCGCGCATCTGAGCGCATGGGGAATCCTCGTGACGCTGCAGGTGTTGAGCGCCATCTGGTACATGTTGCCTAACCGCAAACCGGTCCGCGCGGGCGAAGTGCGCGCCGAGCAGGAGGCCTGATCCGGCCCGCGCAGGAATTGCCCGCGCGCCATCGCGTGGTAGCGCCGAACTTTTTGCTCATCGGCTTGCATGCCATAGCCAGCAAGGCTTTGGCTGCGGCGCAGGTACGCGTTCCGGCGGTGGCGCGCCATCTCGAATTTGGAGGAAAAGGCGGTTTTCGGCTATAATTCGAAGGTTTGAGCTTATCAACCCGCACCCTAGCGCCTACCTCTCCCATACCGTTCATCCGCCGCGCGCCGTTGGCGTAGCAAGAAGGGCCTGCACCCAGCCGATCCGTCCATACAATGGACTCATCGCGCCCCTTGCAAATGTCAACAGCTGGTCGCGAGCGAGTCTGCGCGCGCATCCTGTCGATGTGCTTCGCTGCGGCTCGCAGTCGGATAGGCTGGTCGGCAACAGGGTGTTCCCCCAAGGAGTCTCCCGTGTTGCCGTCATTTTCTCCCGCTCTGCTCGCGCTCGCCGACGGCACGGTCTTTCGTGGCTACTCGATCGGCGCCCCCGGGCATACCATCGGCGAAGTCGTGTTCAACACCGCGATCACCGGCTATCAGGAAATCCTGACTGACCCGAGCTACGCGCGTCAGATCGTGACCCTCACGTATCCGCATATCGGCAACGTCGGCGTGAACGCCGAAGACGTCGAAGCTGCGAAAGTCCATGCCGCCGGTCTGATCATTCGCGATCTGCCGGTTCTTGCGTCGAACTTCCGCATGGAGCGCACGCTCCCGCAATACCTGCAGGACGAAGGCGTGGTGGCCATCGCCGGCCTCGACACCCGCAAGCTGACCCGCGTGCTGCGCGACAAGGGCGCGCAGAACGGCGCGATCCTGGCGGGTTCGGACGACGAAGCCAGGGCCATCGAACTCGCCCGCTCGTTCCCGGGGCTCTCCGGCATGGACCTCGCGAAGGTCGTGTCGACGAAGGAAAGCTACCAGTGGAGCCAGACCGAATGGCGCTTGGGCACCGGCTACGGCAAGCAGAACGCGCCGAAGTACCGCGTGGTCGCGTTCGACTACGGCGTGAAGTACAACATCCTGCGCATGCTGGCCGAGCGCGGTTGTCACGTGACCGTGCTGCCGGCGCAGGCCAGCGCGGCGGATGCGCTGGCGCTCGATCCGGACGGGATCTTTCTGTCCAACGGCCCCGGCGATCCGGAACCGTGCGATTACGCTATCGCGGCGACGAAAGAATTCATCGAACGCGGCATTCCGACCTTCGGCATCTGCCTTGGCCACCAGATCATGGGCCTCGCAATCGGCGCCAGGACCATGAAGATGAAGACAGGTCACCACGGTGCGAACCATCCGGTGAAGGATCTCGATGACGGCCGCGTGGTGATCACGTCGCAGAACCACGGCTTCGCGGTCGACGCCGACACGTTGCCTGCCAACGCCCGCGTCACTCACGTATCGCTCTTCGACGGCACGCTGCAGGGTTTCGCGCTCACCGACAAGCCGGCGTTCTGTTTTCAGGGCCACCCGGAAGCGTCGCCTGGTCCGCACGACATCGCCTATCTGTTCGACCGCTTCACCGCTCTGATGGACGCGCAGCAGAGCGGCAAGAGCGCGGCGGCATAGGGCCGGCACAGAGTGGCTTGGCGCCGTGGGCCTGGCTCGAGGGCGGCGCCGCGGTGCGCCGCTCGCAACGCGACTGGCGCACCGCCACACACGGCGCACCAAGGCGCAACAAGGTGAGCGGCACGACCCCGGGTAAGCAAAGCGCGCGCAACGCAGCAGGGACGCGCGCCGACGGAAAGAATTCAGGAATACATTAGCGAGAGCGTTATGCCCAAGCGGACAGACATCAAGAGCATCCTCATCATCGGCGCGGGTCCGATCATCATCGGCCAGGCGTGCGAGTTCGATTACTCGGGCGCACAGGCATGTAAGGCGCTGCGTGAGGAAGGCTACAAGGTCATTCTCGTCAACAGCAATCCGGCGACGATCATGACCGACCCGAACACGGCCGACGTGACCTACATCGAGCCGATCACGTGGGAAGTGGTCGAGCGGATCATCGCCAAGGAGCGCCCCGACGCGATCCTGCCGACGATGGGCGGCCAGACCGCGCTGAACTGCGCGCTCGACCTGCACGCGCACGGTGTGCTGGAGAAGTACGGCGTCGAGTTGATCGGCGCGTCGCCGGAAGCGATCGACAAGGCGGAAGACCGCCAGAAGTTCAAGGACGCGATGACCAAGATTGGCCTTGGTTCGGCCAAGTCGGGCACCGCGCATTCGATGGAAGAAGCCCTGCAGGTGCAAGCTGATATCGCGGCGCAAACCGGCAGCGGCGGCTATCCGGTCGTGATCCGTCCGTCGTTCACGCTGGGCGGCTCGGGCGGCGGCATTGCGTACAACCGCGACGAATTCGAAGAAATTTGCAAGCGCGGACTCGACCTGTCGCCCACGCGCGAGCTGCTGATCGAAGAATCGCTGCTCGGCTGGAAAGAGTACGAGATGGAAGTGGTCCGCGATACAAAAGACAACTGCATCATCGTCTGCTCGATCGAAAACCTGGACCCCATGGGCATCCATACCGGCGACTCGATCACCGTCGCGCCCGCGCAAACGCTGACCGACAAGGAGTATCAGATCCTGCGCAACGCGTCGCTCGCGGTGCTGCGCGAGATCGGCGTCGACACGGGTGGCTCGAACGTGCAGTTCTCGATCAATCCGAAAGACGGCCGGATGATCGTGATCGAAATGAATCCCCGGGTGTCGCGCTCGTCGGCGCTCGCGTCGAAGGCGACCGGCTTCCCGATTGCGAAGGTTGCGGCCAAGCTGGCGGTCGGCTACACGCTCGACGAACTGAGGAACGAAATCACCGGTGGCCAGACCCCGGCATCGTTCGAACCGACGATCGACTACGTCGTCACCAAGATTCCGCGTTTCGCGTTCGAGAAGTTTCGCGAAGCAGATTCGCGCCTGACCACGCAGATGAAGTCGGTCGGCGAAGTGATGGCGATCGGCCGCACCTTCCAGGAGTCGTTCCAGAAGGCGCTGCGCGGCCTGGAAGTAGGTGTCGACGGTCTCGACGAAAAGACCGCTAACCGCGACGAGATCATTCGCGAGATCGGCGAAGCCGGTCCGGACCGCATCTGGTACGTCGGCGACGCGTTCCGCGTCGGCATGACGGTCGCGGAGATTTTCGAAGAGACCGCGATCGACCCGTGGTTCCTTGCGCAGATCGAACAGATCGTGCTGAAGGAGAAGGCGCTGGTCGGCTGCACGCTCGCGAGCCTCTCCAAGGAAGAGCTGAAGTATCTGAAGCAGAGCGGTTTCTCGGATCGCCGCCTTGCAAAGCTGCTTGGCGCGAAGCCGGCGCAGGTGCGCCAGCGCCGTATCGAGTTGAACGTGCGCCCGGTGTACAAGCGCGTGGACACCTGCGCGGCCGAGTTCGCCACCAGGACCGCCTACATGTACTCCACGTACGAAGAAGAATGCGAAGCGAACCCGACCGACAACCGGAAGATCATGGTACTGGGCGGCGGCCCGAACCGGATCGGTCAAGGTATCGAGTTCGACTACTGCTGCGTGCACGCCGCGCTCGCGATGCGCGAAGACGGCTATGAGACGATCATGGTCAACTGCAATCCCGAAACGGTTTCCACCGACTACGACACGTCCGACCGTCTGTATTTCGAATCGCTGACTCTCGAAGACGTGCTCGAAATCGTCGACAAGGAGAAGCCGGTCGGCGTGATCGTGCAATACGGTGGGCAGACGCCGCTGAAGCTCGCCCTCGATCTCGAGGCGAACGGGGTGCCGATCATCGGCACGTCGCCGGACATGATCGACGCCGCCGAAGACCGCGAGCGTTTCCAGAAGCTGCTGCAAGACCTCGGGCTGCGTCAGCCGCCGAACCGCACCGCGCGTGCCGAAGACGAAGCGCTCAGGCTCGCCGACGAAGTCGGCTACCCGCTGGTGGTGCGTCCGTCGTACGTGCTGGGCGGCCGCGCGATGGAAATCGTGCACGAGCCGCGCGACCTCGAGCGTTATATGCGCGAAGCCGTGAAGGTGTCGAACGATTCGCCCGTGCTGCTGGACCGCTTCCTGAACGACGCCATCGAGTGCGACGTGGATTGCATCTCCGATGGCGAAGCGGTGTTCATCGGCGGCGTGATGGAGCACATCGAACAGGCGGGCGTGCATTCGGGCGACTCGGCCTGCTCGTTGCCGCCGTATTCGCTGTCGAAGGAAACCGTGGCCGAGCTCAAGCGCCAGACTGGCGCGATGGCGAAGGCGCTGAACGTGGTCGGCCTCATGAATGTCCAGTTCGCGATCCAGCAGGTCGCGCAGGCGGACGGTTCAAAGCAGGACGTCATCTACGTGCTCGAAGTGAATCCGCGCGCGTCGCGCACGGTGCCATACGTGTCGAAGGCGACCAGCCTGCCGCTCGCGAAGATCGCGGCGCGCGCGATGGTCGGCCAGAAGCTTGCCGATCAAGGCGTGACGAGAGAAATCGACCCGCCGTATTTCAGCGTCAAGGAAGCGGTATTCCCGTTCGTCAAATTCCCGGCCGTCGACCCGGTGCTCGGACCGGAAATGCGTTCGACCGGCGAAGTGATGGGCGTGGGCCAGACGTTCGGCGAGGCGCTCTTCAAGTCCCAGCTCGCGGCGGGTTCGCGTTTGCCGGAGTCGGGCACGGTGCTCCTGACCGTGATGGACGCCGACAAGCCGAAGGCCGTCGAAGTCGCGCGCATGCTGCACGAACTCGGTTATCCGATCGTCGCGACCAAGGGCACGGCCGGTGCGATCGAAGCGGCCGGCGTGCCGGTGAGGGTGGTCAACAAGGTAAAGGATGGCCGTCCGCATATCGTCGACATGATCAAGAACGGCGAGATCGCGCTGGTCTTTACGACCGTCGACGAAACGCGCGCCGCGATCGCCGATTCGCGTTCGATCCGCATGAGCGCGCAGGCGAACAAGGTCACGTACTACACGACGATGTCCGGTGCGCGGGCCGCGGTGGAAGGCTTGCGTTATCTGAAGAACCTGGAAGTCTATGATTTACAAGGGCTCCACGCTCGCCTAAACTAAGGCTTCGAATATCTGTCCAAGATGTAAGTGCCGCGGTTAAGCGGCGTTCCGCAGGAGCAGGGGCTCGGGTTACGCCCCGCGGTGCTGGCTCCTGGGGGATGCACTTAACCGCGGTGATTTTTTTTACGGCCGTTTTTTGCCTCTAGAGTTGTTTATGAGCACTATTCCATTGACTAAGCGCGGTGCAGAGATGTTGCGCGATGAACTGCAGCGTCTGAAATCGGTTGAACGTCCGGCGGTGATCAACTCGATCTCGGAAGCGCGGGCGCAGGGCGACCTGTCGGAAAACGCGGAATACGACGCGGCGAAGGAAAAACAGGGCTTTATCGAAGGCCGCATTGCCGAGATTGAATCGAAGCTGGCCGGCGCGCAGGTCATCGACCCGTCAAAGGTCGACGCGGACGGTCGCGTGGTATTCGGCGCGACGCTGGAACTGGAGGACCTGGAGTCGGGTGCCTCAGTCAAGTATCAGATCGTCGGCGACGACGAAGCGGACATCGACCACGGCCTGATCTCGATCAGCTCCCCCATCGCGCGCGCATTGATCGGCAAGTCCGAGGGCGACGTGGCGTCGGTCCAGGCGCCGGGCGGCGTACGCGAGTACGAGATCATCGCGGTCAGCTACGTCTGAGGGTGACACGGTGTCGCAAATGCCACATCGGGTTTTTCGTCTGCTGACCGTGGTGTGGGTCGGTAGCCTGCTGACTATCGGCTATGCGGTCGCGCCGGTGTTGTTCACGTCGCTCGACCGGATGACGGCGGGCGCAGTGGCGGCGCGGTTGTTTCACGTGCAGGGCATTCTGGGTGTGGTGTGCGGCATTTTGCTGCTCGGTCTTGCGAATCTGCTGGTTCGTCGCGGCAACGAGACTTATCGCCGGTCGCGCTGGCTGGTCGCCGGCATGCTGGTGTGCGTGCTGGGCGGTTACTTTGCGCTGCAGCCGTTCATGAACGCTATGCGCATGGCGGCCCTCGAAGCGGGCAGCGATGTGGGGCATTCGGTGTATGCGACGCGCTTCGGCATCCTTCATGGCGTGTCGAGTCTTTTCTATTTGATCGAAAGCCTGCTCGGCCTCGGACTCGTGTGGATACTGCCTGCGGGCTCCGACGGGGCGACGACGCAGCGGGGCGCTCGCGGTGCCGCAGAAAAACTGGCGGGCTGAGGCGCCGAAAGTGAACGGCTTCTGTGTGCTTCCGCCGTCTTGCGGGTTTCTCTAAGCGCCTGCGGCTTTGCGCGCGCTCGGGTTCTCGTTTCGAGCCGGTCTCTGCCAAGGTGCGGACTGCATCACCGCACCTCACCCGCTGCTTACTTCGATGATTGATGCGAGCGCTTCGCGCTGGCCTGGCGCTTCTTCGCACGCTTGATGTTGCCGCCTTGCGTGACACGTTCGTTGCCGCGCACCACGACCGCTTTGGGCTTCGGCTTGCGCATCGGAATTTCGCTGGGTTTCACCACCTTGACGACACGCGGTGCGCGGCCCTTGCCGGGTTTGGCTTCAGCGGCCGCTTCGCGGGCGCTCGGCAGGGCGCCGCGCCTGCTTTTCACCGCCGGTTGAGCCGCTTCCGGCTTCCAGATCACCAGTAGCTTGCCGATGTGCTGGATCGGCGCGGCATTGAGCGTGTCGCAGATCTGTTCGTAGATTGCGATGCGTGCTTCGCGATCGTCGCCGAACACGCGAATCTTGATTAGTTGATGGGCGTCAAGGTGCACCTTTATCTCGGAGAGCACGGCGTCGGTCAGGCCTTCGGCGCCGACCAGCACCACCGGTTTGAGCGCATGTGCCTGGGAGCGCAACTCGGCGCGTTGGTCGGAAGATACTTTAAGGGCGGGCATGGAAAGTGGGAGACTCGACTAAAATGGCGGCACCTGCGGCTCCGATCGATTTGCTCGATCGGTCGATTCAACAGGGCGGCGCGTGAACAACAGAATCGCGGATGGCCGTCAGTTTGACGGTGGCCGCGCGAAATAACCGCATATTATCCCCTAAAGCGCGATACCACGCAGCAAGAGTTCAATCTTTAATGGCAAAAAACAAGTTCAACACCGCTTGGCTGCACGACCACATCAACGACCCGTACGTGAAAATGGCGCAGCGGGAAGGCTATCGTGCCCGCGCGGCCTACAAGCTCAAGGAAATCGACGAGCAGGACAAGCTCATCCGTCCCGGGCAGGTCATCGTGGACCTCGGCTCCACGCCGGGCAGCTGGAGCCAGTACGTGCGCAACAAGCTCGCCAAGGGTTCGCAGCGCGACGCCGAACGCGAAGGCGGGATCGACGGCACGATCATCGCGCTGGACCTTCTGCCGATGGAGCCGGTGGCGGACGTCCATTTCATCCAGGGCGACTTCCGCGAGGATGCCGTGGTGGGTCGACTGGAAGAATTGGTCGGAGAACGCCAGGTCGACCTTGTAATTTCCGATATGGCGCCCAACCTGTCGGGGGTAGCGGTGGCGGATGCCGCGCGAATCGAGCATCTGTGCGATCTCGCGCTGGAGTTCTCACAAAATCACCTGAGACCGGATGGTGCCCTTTTAGTCAAATGTTTCCACGGAAGCGGTTACAGCCAGATTGTCGAAAAGTTCAAGCGTCAGTTCAAGGTGGTTGCGGCCCGCAAGCCTAAGGCTTCGCGGGATAAATCGTCAGAAACGTTTATTTTGGGTAAGCATCTCAAGCGCCCCGCTTAGGGCCGCTGCGGTACGGTTTCGCATCTGCCCGTGAAGTGGCTTGGAGCGTCGGGAATCGGTGCTTTTATGGCCTGCTACGCTATTTCCGTGGTGGCGAAGCTTATGGCAGGGGTCTGCGGACTGGATTAGAATGCTTTTGTGGAGCCGCAAGGCAAATGTAGGCGCCCGTCTAAGTGAAGGAGTGGTGCTTTGAACAACAATATGTTTTCGAAGGCAGCAGTGTGGCTGGTTATCGCACTGGTGCTGTTTACGGTGTTCAAGCAGTTTGACAAGCCCCGTGTCCAGGAAGGCGTTTCGTATTCGCAGTTCATGGACGACGCAAAGAACGGCAAAGTCAAGAACGTCATTGTCCAGGGGCGTAACCTCACGGTCACTCCAGCAGACGGCCAGAAATATCAGATCGTGTCGCCCGGCGACATCTGGATGGTCGGCGACCTGATGAAGTACGGCGTACAAGTGAGCGGCAAGGCTGACGACGAACCCAATGCGCTCGTCTCCGCGCTGTACTACCTTGGGCCGACCATCCTGATCATCGGCTTCTGGTTCTACATGATGCGACAGATGCAGGGAGGCGGCAAAGGTGGGGCGTTCTCGTTCGGCAAATCGCGTGCGCGCCTGATCGACGAGAACAATAACGCTATCAATTTCACCGACGTCGCCGGCTGCGACGAGGCGAAGGAGGAAGTCTCCGAACTGGTCGACTTCCTGCGCGATCCGCAGAAGTTCCAGAAGCTCGGTGGCCGCATCCCGCGCGGCGTACTGCTGGTCGGCCCGCCGGGAACGGGTAAGACGCTGCTGGCGCGTGCTATTGCCGGGGAGGCGAAAGTACCCTTCTTCAGCATCTCGGGTTCTGACTTCGTCGAAATGTTCGTGGGTGTCGGCGCGGCTCGTGTGCGCGACATGTTCGAGCAGGCTAAAAAGCACGCACCGTGCATCGTGTTCATCGACGAAATCGACGCGGTGGGTCGCCATCGCGGCGCCGGCATGGGCGGCGGCAACGACGAACGCGAGCAGACGCTCAATCAGATGCTGGTCGAAATGGACGGCTTCGAGGCGAACTCGGGCGTGATCGTGATCGCTGCAACCAACCGTTCCGACGTGCTCGACAAGGCGCTGCTGCGTCCTGGCCGTTTCGACCGTCAGGTGTATGTCGGTCTGCCGGACATCCGCGGTCGCGAACACATCATGAAGGTCCACCTGCGCAAGGTGCCGATCTCCAACGACGTCGACGCGGCAGTGATCGCGCGCGGCACGCCGGGCTTTTCGGGCGCCGACCTCGCGAACCTGGTCAACGAAGCCGCGCTGTTCGCGGCTCGTCGCGGCAAGCGCATCGTCGAAATGACGGACTTCGAAGATGCCAAGGACAAGATCTTCATGGGTCCGGAGCGCAAGTCGGCCGTGATTCGCGAAGAGTCCAAACGCGCCACGGCATACCACGAGTCGGGCCATGCCGTGATCGCGAAGCTGCTGCCCAAGGCCGATCCGGTGCACAAGGTCACGATCATCCCGCGCGGCCGTGCATTGGGCGTCACGTGGCAATTGCCGGAGCACGACAACGAAACCTATTCGAAAGACTACCTGCTGGATCGTCTCGCGATCCTGTTCGGTGGCCGGGTCGCGGAAGAGTTGTTCCTGAATCTGATCAGCACGGGTGCGTCGGACGACTTCAACAAGGCGACGCAGACGGCGCGCGCAATGGTGGCTCGCTTCGGCATGACCGACGCGCTGGGGCCGATGGTCTACGTCGACGACGAAAACGACGCAACGCCGTTCGGCCGCGGCTTCACGCGCACCATTTCAGAAGCGACGCAGCAGAAGGTCGACGCGGAAATCCGCCGGGTGCTGGACGAGCAGTACAACCTCGCGAAGCGGTTGCTTCAGGAAAACCGCGACAAGGTCGAAGCGATGACCGCCGCGCTGATGGAGTGGGAAACGATCGACGCGGATCAGATCAACGACATCATGGCGGGCCGTCCGCCGCGTTCGCCAAAGAGCTCGCCGCCATCGGCCAGCGACGCCTCGTCGGGCGGCAGCCCGGGCACCGAGGTCAAGCCCGGCAGCGCGACTGCGCCGGCCTGACAGGCAATCAGTAGAAAGTGCGGGCCGGTGTGCTTCACACCGGCCCGTTTGCATTTATCCGTCCTATGTGAAGCCTCGTTACGTGTCGAAAGCCGCTCTCTCTTCTCTTCCGATTCCCGCGCCGCTGCAATGCGGCCGCTTCAAGCTGACTTTTGAACGCCCACTGGTCATGGGTATCCTCAATATCACCCCCGATTCGTTTTCCGATGGCGGCAAATACGCGACGCGCGGCGATGCGCTGCGCGAGGCGGAGCGCATGATCGCCGAGGGGGCCGACATCCTCGACATCGGCGGCGAATCGACCCGCCCCGGGGCGCCGCCCGTGCCGCTCGACGAAGAACTGGCGCGCGTGATCCCGCTTGTCGAGCAACTGCATGCGATGAACGTGCCGTTGTCAGTGGATACGTACAAGCCGGAAGTGATGCGTCACGCATTGAGTGCGGGCGCCGATCTGATCAACGACATCTGGGGCTTCCGGATGCCCGGTGCGATCGACGCGGTCCGCGACAGCGCATGTGGTTTATGCGTGATGCACATGCTGGGCGAGCCGCAGACCATGCAGCTCGGCGAACCGGCCTATGAGGACGTGGTGAGCGAGGTTCGCCGTTTCCTCGAGGAGCGAGTCGCCACGCTACAGCAAGCCGGTATCGCGCGCGAGCGCATTAGCGTCGACCCGGGCTTCGGCTTCGGCAAGGCGGCCGTCGAGCACAACTACGCGTTGCTTGCCCATTTGCCGGACACCGCACCGCAGGCCGTGCCGCCGTACCCGATTCTCGCCGGCATGTCGCGTAAGTCGATGATCGGCGCGGTGATCGGCCGTCCGCCCGCGGAGCGCGTCGCCGGCAGCATCGCCGCCGCTGTGTGCGCAGCCGAACGGGGCGCGGCGATCCTGCGCGTGCATGATGTCGCGCAAACGGTAGATTCGTTGAAAATATGGGCAACCATGCGCGACGCGGCGAATCACGGCCGCGCGCGTCATTCGTCCCCAAGCAAGGGAGATAGGTAAAACATGGCACGTCGTTACTTCGGAACGGACGGGATTCGGGGCAAGGTCGGTGAAGGGCCTATTACGCCGGAGTTTGTATTGCGGCTGGGTTATGCGGCAGGCAAGGTACTCGCGGGCGCGGATCGTCGGACCAAATCGAGCACCCGGCCCACGGTGCTAATCGGTAAAGACACGCGGGTGTCGGGCTACATGCTCGAAGCCGCGCTCGAGTCGGGCTTTTCGGCAGCCGGCGTCGACGTGATGCTGGCCGGCCCAATGCCGACTCCCGGCATAGCGTACCTGACGCGCGCCCTGCGGCTCGCTGCGGGCGTTGTGATCAGCGCCTCGCATAACCCGTACTACGACAACGGCATCAAATTCTTCTCCGCCGACGGCAACAAGCTGCCGGACGAGGTGGAAGCGCAGATCGAGGAGCAGCTCGAGCTGCCGCTCGCCTGTGCGGCATCCGAACAGCTTGGCAAGGCGCGGCGACTTGACGATGCGGCTGGCCGCTACATCGAGTTCTGCAAGAGCACGTTTCCGGCTGCGTTCGACCTGCGCGGGATGAAGCTGGTGGTCGATTGCGCGCATGGCGCCGCGTACGACATCGCGCCGCACGTCTTTCACGAACTCGGCGCCGAGGTGATCCCCATCGGTGTCGCGCCGAACGGCTTCAATATCAACGACGGTGTGGGCGCGACCGCGCCCGACGCGCTGGTGCGCGCCGTGTGTGCGAATCACGCGGATCTCGGCATTGCGCTCGACGGCGACGCCGACCGTCTGCAGGTGGTCGACGCGGCTGGCCGTCTGTACAACGGCGACGAACTGCTGTACGTGCTGGTGAAGGACCGCATCGCGACCGCGGGCAAGGTCGACGGCGCGGTCGGCACGTTGATGACCAATATGGCGGTCGAGGTCGCGCTGCAGGAGGCGGGCGTGAAGTTCGTCCGCGCGGCGGTGGGCGACCGCTATGTGCTCGAGCAGTTGCGCGAGCATGGCTGGCAACTCGGGGCCGAAGGCTCCGGCCATATTCTGTCGCTGGACCGCCATTCGACCGGCGACGGCATCGTCTCCGCGTTGCTGGTGCTGGCGGCGATGCAGCGCAGCGGCAAATCGCTCGCCGAACTGCTCGACGGCATCATCCTGTTCCCGCAGAAGCTGATCAATGTACGGATGAACCCCGACGCGGACTGGAAGGGCAGCGACACCATCCGTCGTGCGATCGGCAAGGCGGAGCACGCATTGAACGGCCGCGGCCGCGTGCTGATTCGCGCATCCGGCACCGAACCCGTGTTGCGCGTGATGGTCGAGGCGCAGAATATCGACGACGCGGTTCATCATTCGGAAGCCATTGCCGACGCGGTGAAGCAGGCCACCGCCTAAGGCGCGCTTTCAAGGCCTGGTTGGCGCAGCGGCGGGACGGCAGTACGATGTTCCGCCGCTTGCACATCCGGCGCCAGACTCGCAAGCGTTCGCACGCCGTCCAAACGCAAGCCGCCGGCTTTTTGTTCACGCCGTGTTGGGTCCCCGCAGCTTGCTATTTTCCGGGCATGCTGCCTCGTATTTCGCTCGCAAACGTTCGCGCCCGGTCTTTTTTCGCCTAATCTCCAGAACATCGTGATCAGCGTCGTGCAACCGTCGATGTGTCTCGCCTGCGAGCCTTTCATCTCGTAATGTCACTGTCACATCGCTATCACGAACCGTCACGTTACTGTCACAAAGAGCCCCTAAGCTTCGCGGTATTCGGGTTATTCGCTCACACCGCTCACACCTTGGAGGTCTCATGAAATTGATGCAAACCGTGCTCGCTGGCGTCGCTGGCGCGCTTTTCGCAGTCGCAGCGCAAGCCACAGACATCACCGGCGCGGGCAGCACCTTCGCAGCACCGATCTACACGAAGTGGGCCGACGCCTATCAGAAGAGCGGCGGTGGCAAGGTGAACTATCAGGGTATCGGTTCGTCCGGCGGCGTGAAGCAGATCGTCGCAAAGACTGTCGATTTCGCAGGCTCGGACGCTCCGCTGAAGGACGACGAACTCGCCAAAGACGGCCTGTTCCAGTTCCCGACGGTGGTCGGCGGCGTAGTGCCGGTCGTCAACGTGCCGGGTGTGAAGCCGGCTGAACTGACGCTGTCGGGCCAGGTGCTCGGCGACATCTACCTGGGCAAGATCAAGAAGTGGAACGACCCCGCCATCGTCGCGCTGAACCCGAAGCTCAAGCTGCCGGATACCGACATCGCCGTGGTGCGCCGCGCCGACGGTTCGGGTACCAGCTTCATCTGGACGAACTATCTGTCGAAGGTCAACGCGGACTGGAAGTCGAAAGTCGGTGAAGGCTCGACGGTCAGCTGGCCGACCGGTACGGGTGGCAAGGGCAACGACGGCGTGGCGGCATTCGTGCAACGTCTGCCGGGCGCGATCGGTTACGTGGAATGGGCGTATGCCAAGCAGAACCACATGACGTATGTGGCGCTGAAGAATTCGTCCGGCACGGTAGTCGAGCCGAAGACGGACACCTTCAAGGCAGCTGCAGCGGGCGCGGACTGGTCGAAGTCGTTCTATCAGATCCTGACCAACGAGCCGGGCAAGAACGCCTGGCCGATCGTCGGCGCGACCTTCGTGCTGCTGCACACGGCGCAGGATAAACCGGCGCAAGGCGCCGAAACGCTGAAGTTCTTCGACTGGGCCTTCAAAAACGGCACACAGGCGGCGAACGACCTGGATTACATCCCGTTGCCGGATTCGGTTGTGTCCGAAATCCGCACGCAGTGGAAGCAGAAGGTGAAGGACGCTGCGGGCAAGCCGATCGCCGACTAAGCTTGGCAATGGGCAAAGGCATCACGCAACACGTTGGCCGTCGTCATCCGAGGACGGCCAACGGCACCAAACCAGGCATCAACCCAGGCATCAAACCAGGCATCAACCCGAGCATTACCGGCCGCACGACACCTGTCATACGGCAACTGTAAACAGGTCCATCAGGCTCTCATGTCCGATATCCATTTAGCGTCTGGCGCAAGCAGGGCCAACCCGCCCGGCAGCACCTCGCAGAAGGCGCCCGGCCGCGTCGGCGACGTGATCTTCGGCGGCCTGGCGCGCCTTGCCGCCGTCATCACGCTGCTGCTGCTGGGCGGCATCATCGTTTCGCTGATCGTGGCTTCCATGCCGTCGATCAGGGCGTTCGGTCTGAGCTTCCTGTGGACCGCCGAGTGGGATCCGCCCAGCAAGCAATTCGGCGCGCTAGTGCCGATCTACGGCACGGTCGCGACCTCGATCATCGCGCTCCTCATCGCGGTGCCGGTCAGCTTCGGCATCGCGCTGTTCCTGACCGAACTCGCCCCCGCGTGGCTGCGTCGGCCGCTCGGCATCGCGATCGAACTGCTCGCCGCGATTCCGTCGATCGTGTACGGCATGTGGGGCCTGCTCGTGTTCGCGCCGATCTTCGCGACGTGGTTCCAGAAACCGCTCGGCGCGGTGCTCGGCGGCATTCCGTTTTTCGGCGCGCTGTTTCGCGGCCCGCCGATCGGCATCGGCATTCTGTGCGCGGGCGTGATTCTCGCGATCATGATCATCCCGTATATCGCGTCGGTGATGCGCGACGTGTTCGAAGTCACGCCGGTGCTGCTCAAGGAATCGGCATACGGCATCGGCTGCACGACGTGGGAAGTGATGTGGAAGATCGTGCTGCCCTTCACCAGGAGCGGCGTGATCGGCGGCGTCATGCTGGGCCTCGGCCGCGCGCTCGGCGAGACCATGGCGGTTACGTTCGTGATCGGCAACACCAATCTGCTCGACAACGTTTCGCTGTTTTCGCCCGGCAATAGCATCACGTCGGCGCTCGCCAATGAATTCGCGGAAGCAGACCCTGGCCTGCATACGTCGGCGCTGATGGAGCTGGGCCTGATTCTGTTCGTGATCACTTTCATCGTGCTGGCGATTTCGAAGATCATGCTGCTTAGGCTCGAGAAAGGGGAGGGCGCGAAATGAGCCGATCCTCGTTGAACATGCCCGGTTCGCACGACGCCGCCGCGCTCGAAGCGATGCGCGTGCGTTTGCAAGGCCGCCGCCGGATGACCAACGCATTCGCGCTGACGATGTCGCTCGTCGCGATGGCATTCGGTCTGCTGTGGCTCATATGGATTCTTTATACGACGCTGCGTCTGGGCGTCGGCGGCTTGTCCGTCGAGCTGTTCACGCAATCGACGCCGCCGCCCAACACCGACGGCGGCGGCCTTGCCAACGCAATCGTCGGCAGCGTGTTGCTGGTTGGCCTCGCCACGTTCGTCGGTACGCCGATCGGCATTCTGGCGGGCGTTTATCTCGCTGAATACGGCCAGAAAGGCTGGCTGGGCAACTGCACGCGGTTCATCAACGACATCCTGTTGTCCGCACCGTCGATTGTGATCGGCCTGTTCGTGTATGCGCTGGTGGTGGCGAAGATGGGCCACTTCAGCGGCTGGGCAGGGGTGTTCGCGCTCGCGCTCCTGCAGATTCCGATCGTGATCCGCACCACCGAAAACATGCTGAAACTGGTGCCGAACGCGCTGCGTGAAGCGGCTTTCGCGCTCGGCACGCCGAAGTGGAAGATGGTGCTGTCGATCACGCTGAAGGCGTCGATTGCCGGCATCGTGACGGGTGTGCTGCTCGGGGTCGCGCGGATCGCTGGCGAAACCGCGCCGCTGCTGTTCACGGCGCTGTCCAACCAGTTCTTTACCGCGGACATGAACCAGCCGGTCGCGAACCTGCCGGTCACTATCTACAAGTTTGCGATGAGCCCGTTCGCGCAATGGCAATCGCTCGCGTGGGCCGGCGTCTTCCTGATCACGCTCGCGGTGCTCGGACTGAACATCCTCGCGCGCACGATCTTCTCGAACAAGTAAGGGCGGAGTGTAATCCCATGAATATGGCAGAAACTCAAATGAATCGGACCGCGGGTCGCACTGCGGCCGCGG
This sequence comes from Paraburkholderia suaedae, assembly GCF_040812055.1. NCBI lineage: Bacteria > Pseudomonadati > Pseudomonadota > Betaproteobacteria > Burkholderiales > Burkholderiaceae > Paraburkholderia > Paraburkholderia suaedae. The sequence continues at coordinate 330,701 of NZ_JBFOAH010000002.1, forward strand.
CGCCCGGCAGCTCCGATCCAGTGCAAAGCGGCCAGGCGTCGTCGCCGTCGCGTCCGAAGATCGAGGTCAATGACCTGAACTTCTTCTACGGCAAGTATCACGCGCTGAAAAACATCAACCTGAAGATTCCCGAGGGCAAGGTGACCGCGTTCATCGGCCCGTCGGGCTGCGGCAAGTCCACCTTGCTGCGCACCTTCAACAAAATGTATGCGCTCTACCCGGATCAACGTGCCGAAGGCGAAATCCTCATGGACGGCGAAAACCTGCTGACGTCCAGGCGAGATATCTCGCTGCTGCGCGCGCGCATCGGCATGGTGTTCCAGAAGCCGACGCCCTTTCCGATGTCGATCTACGACAACATCGCGTTCGGCGTGAAGATGTTTGAAACGTTGCCGCGCTCGGAGATGGACGATCGCGTCGAATGGGCGCTCACCAAGGCCGCGTTGTGGAACGAAGTGAAGGACAAGCTCGGCCAGAGCGGCTACGGTTTGTCCGGTGGCCAGCAGCAGCGTCTGTGTATCGCACGCGGCATCGCGATCCGCCCGGAAGTGCTGCTGCTCGACGAGCCCTGCTCGGCGCTGGACCCCATCTCGACGGGCCGTATCGAAGAGCTGATCGCCGAATTGAAGAGCGATTACACGGTGGTGATCGTCACGCACAACATGCAACAGGCGGCCCGCTGTTCGGACTACACTGCCTATATGTATCTCGGCGAACTGATCGAGTTCGGCGACACCGAAAAGATCTTCATCAAGCCGGTCCGCAAGGAAACCGAGGACTACATTACTGGCCGCTTCGGCTAATCGGCCGAACCCACCACGGAGTACGACATGTCCGATAAGCATCTGTCCAGCCAGTTCGACGCCGACCTCAATCTGGTTTCGTCGAAGGTGCTCGAAATGGGCGGCCTCGTCGAATCGCAGATCGTCAACGCGATGCAGGCGCTCAACGAGTTCGACCTCGACATCGTCGAGCAGGTGATCGCCGCCGAAGACCGCCTGAACAAGATGGAAATCGACATCGACGAGGAGTGCAGCAACATCATCGCGCGCCGTCAGCCGGCCGCGCGCGATTTGCGTCTGTTGATCGCAATCTCGAAGACCATCACCAATCTCGAACGCGCCGGCGACGAAGCGGAAAAAATCGCCAAGCGCACCAAGCGTCTGATGGAAGACGGCGCGTCGCGCACCATCAATATCGCCGAGATCAAGCTCTCGGGCGACATGGCGGTGTCGATCCTGCGCCGCGCGCTGGACGCGTTTGCGCGCCTCGACACGGTCGCCGCCGCACAGATCGTGCGCGACGACAAAGCGATCGACGAGCAATTCCGCGCGTTCGTGCGCAAGCTCATTTCCTACATGACCGAAGATCCGCGCTCGATTTCCGTGGGCCTCGATTTTCTGTTCATCGCCAAGGCGATCGAACGCATCGGCGACCACGCGAAAAACATCGCCGAATTCATCATCTATATCGTGAAGGGCACCGACGTGCGGCACAAGTCGCGCGACGCGCTCGAGCGCGAAGCGCTCAGTTAATCCAGACATTAGGACCAGAGGTGCCGATGCCCAGCAGCATTCTCGTCATTGAAGATGAGCCCGCCATTTCGGAATTGATTTCGGTCAATCTTCAACACGCCGGACACTGCCCGATTCGCGCATACAACGCGGAGCAGGCGCGCAACCTGATCAGCGACGTGCTGCCCGACCTGGTGCTGCTCGACTGGATGTTGCCGGGAAAATCGGGTATCGCGTTCGCCCGCGATCTGCGCGAGAACGAGCGCACGAAGCACATTCCGATCATCATGCTGACCGCCCGCGGCGATGAGCAGGACAAGGTGCTCGGCCTCGAAATCGGCGCGGACGATTACGTCACCAAGCCGTTCTCACCGAAAGAACTGATGGCGCGCATCAAGGCGGTGTTGCGCCGCCGCGCGCCGCAACTGACCGAAGACCTGGTCGCGATCAACGGCCTGAAGCTCGATCCGGCTACCCACCGTGTGGCCGCGCATGCCGAAGGCAGCGAGATCAAGCTCGATCTCGGCCCGACGGAATTCCGTCTGCTGCACTTCTTCATGACCCATCCCGAGCGCGTGCACAGCCGCACGCAACTGCTCGACCAGGTGTGGGGCGATCACGTGTTCGTCGAGGAACGCACGGTGGATGTGCACATCAAGCGTCTGCGGGCGGCGCTCAAGCCGGCCGGGTGCGATGCTATGATTGAGACGGTACGCGGCAGCGGCTACCGGCTCGCGAAGAGCGCCTGACATCGGACAGCGGCGCTTGTGCCGCGGCAGTTCACACACGTCACTTTCGCGACGCGAGGCAACCGCCGCGTGGCGCGTGGCACATCGGCTTTTCTCTTCGATCGCTAGACCATGAACATCATCTGGGCGCGCTACATCGTGTCGGTCGTGCTGCTCGCTGTTGCCTGCGTAGTGATCGGCGCACTGGTGAATGTCAAGGCCGCACTCGGTCTCGCGATCGTCATGCTGCTTGCGCAGAGCCTGTTCAGCACCTTTCACAAACAGCGGCTGTGGCGTTTGCTCGACGCGCCGGTGTACGGCGAAGTGCCGAGCGCGCCGGGCATCTGGGGCGAAATCTACTACCGTCTGCACAAGCTCGCGAAGCGCTGGCACGCGCAGGTGCGCCAGGTCGAGCAGCAGCACTCGCGTTTCATTCAGGCGATCCAGGCGTCGCCCAACGGCGTCGCGATGCTCGACGACCACGATCAGATCGAGTGGTGCAACGCTATTTCCGAGAGCCACTTCGGTCTCGACGCGAAGCGCGACCTGCGCCAGCACATCACCCATCTGGTGCGTCATCCCAACTTCATCCGCTACCTGAACTCGCACCGCTACGAGGAAATGCTGATCATGCGCGGCATGGGCGAGAAGCGCCAAAACGTGCTGTCGGTGCAGGTGTTTCCTTATGGCGAGAATCGCAAGCTGGTGTTGTCGCAAGACATTACCGAGCTGGAGCGCACCGACGCGATGCGGCGCGACTTTGTCGCCAACGTCTCACATGAGCTGAAGACGCCGCTCACCGTGCTCTCCGGTTTTCTGGAGACGATGCGCGAGTTGCCGCTGGGCGAGCGCGAGCGCACGCGCTATCTCGAACTGATGGAGCAGCAGGCGTCGCGCATGCGCCATATCGTCAACGATCTGCTCGTGCTCGCGAAGCTCGAGGGCGACAACAAGCCGCCGAGCGATCAGATGATCGACATGCGCGCGGTGTTGCGGCACTTGCGCGACGACGCGCAGAGCCTGTCGAGCGACCATCACGAGATCATGTTCGACGTGGACGAAGGACTGACGGTGACCGGTGTCGAAACGGAGGTGCTCAGCGCGCTCGGCAATCTGGTGACGAACGCGATCCGCTATACGCCCGACGGTGGCGCCATCAAGGTAAGCTGGCAGGCGCAAGGCGCGCAGGCGGTCTTCAGCGTCACGGATAGCGGTCTGGGCATTCCCGCCGCGGATATCCCGCGGCTCACTGAGCGCTTCTATCGTGTGGATCGCAGCCGTTCGCGCGACACCGGCGGCACGGGTCTCGGTCTGGCGATCGTCAAGCACGTGCTGCAGCGGCACGATGCGCAGCTAGACGTGAAGAGCGAAGAGGGACGCGGCAGCACGTTCACCGTGCGCTTTCCGGTGTATCGCACCGCGCGGCGGCAACCGGCGCCGGTTTGACGAAAACTCGATAAAAGCATCGGCATGAAAAAACCGCCTGAAAAAAGGCGGTTTGTCTTGCGTTGCGAAGGCTCGCCAATACGGCGAGCCGCGTCGGCTTCACGGACAGAACTTCCCAAGCAGACTGATCTGCGCATTGCGCGACGACTTGCCCGGCCGCCGCCGGCGATAGTGACCGTCGCTTTGCATCAGCCACGCCGACTGATTGTCGCCGAGGAACGCCGACAGTCCCTCGGCGATCACCCGCCGTTTCAGGTGCCGGTTGTTGATCGGGAACGCGACTTCCACGCGCCGGAAGAAATTGCGGTCCATCCAGTCGGCGCTGGACAGATAGACTTGCTCCTTGCCGCCGTCGTAGAAGTAGAAGATGCGATGGTGTTCGAGAAAGCGCCCGACAATCGAGCGCACCGTGATGTTCTCCGACAACCCCGGCACGCCAGGCTGCAGCGAACACACGCCGCGCACGATCAGATCAATCTTCACCCCCGCCTGCGATGCTTCGTACAACTCAGCAATCACCGTCGGTTCGAGCAGCGCGTTCATCTTCGCGACGATGCGCGCCTTGTTGCCGGCACGCGCGTGCTCGGCTTCGGCGCGAATCGCGTCGACCAGTTTGGGGTGCAGCGTGAAAGGCGACTGCCACAACTCATGCAGCCGCAATTCGCCGCCGATGCCGGTCAGTTGCTGGAATACGTGGTGCACGTCTTCGCAGATTCGCTGGTCGGCGGTTATCAGACCGAAGTCGGTATAAAGACGCGCGGTGCGCGGATGATAGTTGCCGGTGCCCAGATGCGCGTAGCGCTTGAGCGTGGTCTTGCCGGCTTGCGACACGCGCCGCACGATCAGCATCATCTTGGCGTGGCACTTGTGGCCCACTACCCCGTACACGACGTGCGCGCCGACTGCTTCGAGTTGCGACGCCCAGTTGATGTTGGTTTCCTCGTCGAAGCGCGCCAGCAACTCGACCACCACCGTGACTTCCTTGCCGTTGCGCGCGGCCTGCATGAGCGCGTCCATCAGCGGCGAGTCGGTGCCGGTGCGGTAGATGGTCTGCTTGATCGCCATCACGTTCGGGTCTTTGGCCGCCTGCAGCAGCAGTTCGAGCACCGGCTGAAAGCTCTCGTAGGGGTGGTGCAGCAGCACGTCGCCCTGATCGATCACGTCGAACATGCTGGTGCTGTTGGCGATGCGCGTCGGGGTGGCGGGAATGTGCGGCACGAACTTCAGTTCCGGCCGGTCCACCATCTCGGGCAATTGCATCAGCCGCACCAGATTCACGGGGCCGTTCGCGTAGTAGCAGTCCTTATCGGACAGGCTGCTTTCGTCGAGCAGACGCCGCACCACATGCGCGGGCGTTTCCGCCGACACTTCGAGCCGCACCGCATTACCCAGATGCCGGGCCGGCAATTCGCCCTGCAGCGCGACGCGCAGATTGGTGATCTCGTCCTCGTCGACGAACAGTTCGCTATTGCGCGTGATACGAAACTGATTGCAGCTGCGCACCACCAGGTTCGGAAACAGCTCGCCGACAAAGCGTTGCAGAAGCGAGCTGAGGAGCACGAAGCCATGCGGATAGCCCGACAGGTCCTGCGGCATGCGCACGAGCCGTGGCAGCGCGCGCGGCGCCTGCACGATGCCCATCATTGCCTGGCGGCCGAACGCGTCCTTGCCTTCGAGTTCGACGACGAAGTTCAGGCTCTTGTTGAGCACGCGCGGAAACGGATGCGCGGGATCGAGTCCGATCGGCGTGAGCACCGGCAGCAGTTCGTCGAAGAAGTAGTCGCGCGCCCATTCGGTCTGCGCTTCGTTCCACGCCTCGGTGCCGTGAAAATAGATGCCTTCCGCTTCGAGAGCGCTCAGCACGGTATCGTGCAGCATCGTGTACTGGCGATGCACGAGCTTCTGCGCGCGCTCGACCACGAGGTCATACACATGCTGCAGCGACATGCCGTCGGGCGACAGCGCGCCCGGATTGTCGCGCATCTGTTCCTGCAATCCGGCCATGCGGACTTCGAAGAATTCGTCGAGATTGCTACTGGTGATGCAGATGAAGCGCAGGCGTTCGAGCAAAGGCACGGCGGGGTCGGCAGCTTGTGCCAACACACGCTCGTTGAAACCCAGGATGCCCAGTTCGCGATTCAATAAGGGATAGCGGATGGACATCGGCAGCGAGAATGATATGTTGGGAAGAGAGGCGGAAAGACGCTCGGAAATTCTCACAGTATGATGACGTTGTTATGGCATTCTCGATGGTTTAAATTCTACGCTGTATTCGCCCGGTGTCGTCAACATGACGCAATGCTTATGGGACGCTAGCGCAAACCCATCGTTGCGAGGTGACATCATGAGCTCCGGTACGCTTAGAATGGCGTCTTTGAGCAGCGCGGCCGGTCATGAGGCGCCCAGAGCAGCGGGCCGACCCGCAGCCGCCGCCACCGCGCTAGCGCGCATGGAGTCCGCTTACCCGATGGTCAATACGCCCCAACTTCTCGCTGCCGTGGATCTCGGTTCGAACAGCTTCCGGCTGATCGTCGGCCGGGTGGAGGAAACCGACGCGGGCAGCCAGATCTACCAGGTCGACGCATTGCGCGAGCCGGTGCGCCTTGCTGCCGGTCTGTCGCGCGACAAGATGCTCGATCGCGCGTCGCAGGTGCGTGGCTGGGACGCGCTCAAGCGCTTCGGCGAACGGCTGCGCGACTTTCACCCCGATCACGTTCGCGCGGTCGCCACCAACACGCTGCGCATCGCCAAGAACGCCAGTGAATTTCTCGGCGAGGCGCAGGCCGCGCTCGGCTTCCCCATCGAAGTGATCGCCGGGCGCGAGGAAGCGCGCCTGATCTATGCGGGCGCTGCGCACTCGGTGCCGGCGCACGCCGGCAAGCGGCTGGTGGTCGACATCGGCGGTGGCTCGACGGAATTCATCATCGGTTCGCACTACACGCCGATCAAGATGGAGAGTCTGTATATCGGCTGCGTGAGTCATAGCCGCGGTTTTTTCCCCGCCGGCAACGTCGACGAATACACGATGCGCCAGGCCGAACTCGCCGCCGGCCGCGAAATCCAGATCATTTCCGCCGACTACAGGAAGACGGGCTGGGAACAGGCAATCGGCTCGTCGGGCACGGCGCGTGCATTAGCCGAGCTGGTGGAGGCGAACAACTTCAATGACCCGGGCGTGACGCATGGCATTTCGCGCGGCGGGCTGGAGCGGCTCAAGCGCGCGTTGATCAAGGCGGAGAACGTCAACCGGCTGAAGCTGGTCGCGTTGAAGGCCGACCGCATTCCGGTGCTGGCCGGCGGCCTGTCGATCATGATCGCGGTGTTCGACGAACTGGGCGTCGATTACGTCGACACGACGGACGGCGCATTGCGCCTCGGCGTGATGTACGACCTGCTCGGCCGTTCGCAGCATGAAGACATGCGCACGGTCACGGTGGAAGGCTTCATGCGCCGCTATGGCGTAGATCGCGCACAGGCTGCGCGAATCGGTGAGCTGTCGGTGAGCTTCTACAATCAGTTCGCCGAGCCCGACGAAGAACGCCGCGTGGAAAACCGCACGTTCATCGGCTGGGCGGCGGCCCTGCATGAGATCGGGCTGTCCATTTCGCACAGTGCCTATCACAAGCATTCGGCCTACATCGCCAGCAACGCGGACATGCCTGGCTTTTCGCGCACCGACCAGGCGCGCCTCGCGGCGCTGGTGCTCGGTCATGCGGGTAAGCTCGGCAAGCTGTCGCAAACTCGGGAAGTGGAGTGGCCCTTGCTATTCTGTCTGCGGCTCGCGGCGCTGCTGTGCCGCCGCCGTGCGGATGTCGGCTTGCCAGGCATCATGGTCGCGCAGGCCAACGGCGGCTACGAGGTGCGCTTGCCGAACGAATGGGTAACCAATAATCCGTTGACCGATTACAGTCTGATTCAGGAAGCGGCGGAATGGGAGAAGGTTGGCATTCCGTATCGTGTCGTTTATACGGACGACTGATATGCGCCCGTTCGCCATGCCCGCCTGAACGGATGAGGCAAACGCCCATCGTGCCCTGTGCGTTCAGCGCGGCAACGCATCGCCCAGAAAGTGACGGGCATAGCGTGCATTGATATCGGACAGACGCAACAGCGTGAGAAAGTCGGCGGTATTGAAGTCGGGGTCCCATGCCGGCGCGCCACAAATCTTCGCGCCCAGTCGTAGATAACCCTTCACGAGCGGCGGCGGCGCGACGGTGGCGCCCGTCTGCAATTCATCGACCGGCAGCGGGGTGTGCGCGAACGCGCGATACTCCGGCGCGGTCAGCGCGTTCTCGCGCAGCGAGCAATACAGATTCGCCGCATAGTGGCCGCCGTCCACCATCCCGACGCTCGCGCAGCCGAGCATCGTCTCATAGCCGTTGTGCTTCATGTACGCGGCGAGCCCGGCCCACAGCGACATGATCACCGACCCGCTGCGATAGTCCGGATGCACACACGAGCGGCCCACTTCGACCATCCTGGCGCGCAGGTGCGTGAGACGCGACACGTCGAATTCGCTTTCCGCATACAGCCGGCCGATGCGCACGGCCTGATGCGGCGGCAATGCGCGATACGTGCCGACCACTTTCAGCGTGTCGAGATCGCGCACTAGCAGATGATCGCAGTAGGCATCGAATGCATCGACATCCAGACCGGCGGGGCCCGCCAGACGCGCGCCCATTTCGTCGGCGAACACGCGGTAGCGCAGACGCTGCGCTTCGCGCAGTTCGTCGTCGGTGCGCGCCCAGCTGACCTGCAGGCGATGCAGCGCGGTGGCCGTTTCCTCGGCGCGCGGCAGGCGGCGCGTATCGAAGATCGAAGCGAGGGGCAAGGTGGGCGTCGGCAGTTCTCGCATTGGGGTCCTGATCGAAAAAAGGGGGAATCTTTTTTCGCCAATGTAGTAACGCCGGGTGACGCTCGCATGGCAAAGCCGTGACGATTGGATGACTACCCGTAAGTCGCGGGCACGCGAATTGTAAGGGGTAGCAGCGGTCGCGCGAATGGAGTATTCGCGCGACCGGTGACGGGGGCCTGGGGATTTTCAGGCGCCTCGCTTCAGACGAGATCGGGCGTGATCGCCGCGCGCAACACGGCCTGTTCGCTGCCGTCGCGTTCGCGGCTCGCAATCCACCAGACACCGGCTTTCTTCAACGGCCAACTGGCCCAGCTGTTGCCCAGCAACTGCGCGGCGACGTGGCCGAGCGTCGGTTGATGACCGACGATTACCACTGTCTGCGCGATACCACTGGGCCAGCCGGCCGCCGCGAGCACGTCGGCCGCGCTCGCGTTGGGCGCGAGTTCGCGTACCACGCGATACTGGTCGCTCAGCGTTTCAGCGGTCTGGATGGTGCGCGCGGCCGGGCTTGCGAGTACGACGGCGTCGGCCGGCAGGCGCGTGCGCAGCCACTTCGCGACGCTTTGGGCCTGCTTGCGGCCGCGCGTCGTGAGCGCGCGGGCGAGGTCGCCCGCGGCGAAATCTTCGGCTTCGGCGTGACGCCAGAGAATCAGATCCATGCTTGCCTCCTTGACTCTGGTTGCCGCGGATGAGCTGCGCGGGTCTTTGCCCACTGTGGCATGCGGGCAGGTAGTTCGCAACCGAAGGGTTCGGGGAGCCGAGCGGCGGCTCGGCGGTCAACCGTGCAGTGGACGACGCACCTGAACGACGCACATCGAAGGCCCAGGCAAAAAGCAAAAAACCCGCGAAGCTGCAGAGCTACGCGGGTTTCGTATTGCTTTCGTGGTCGGAGCGAAAGGATTCGAACCTTCGACCCTCTGATCCCAAATCAGATGCGCTACCAGGCTGCGCTACGCTCCGACGAAGCCGCGATTCTACGGGGTAGTGCACCTGAGCGTCAACCACGAATTGCGCCCGTGTGAAAAACAGCCTCGACTCAGGCCTACAACAGCGCGCTAGATGCGTCCCATCAGCAGCAACACGATCACGATGATCAGTACGACGCCGATCGCGCCGGTTGGCCGATAGCCCCAGCCGCTGCTGTACGGCCAGCTCGGCAACGCGCCGATCAGCAGCAGGATGAGCACGATAAGCAGTATGGTTCCGACGGTCATTGGAGTTCTCCCTGTCTGGCCCCGGGGATGGCTGGGCCGCATTGCTGGTTCGGCGCGTGGGCGCCGGGACAATGGGTGCGCACGATGCGCGCCTCGCAGGAGGATAGTGAGCAATCCCTGTGCCTGTGCGCCCGCCGGGGACCAGCGCAACGTGGCGCACCCGCGCGCATCTTGCGCAGGCCGCGAAACGCATGGAAAGCGTGACGAAGGTGAAGAAGGCTTGCGCCGGTCGTCGGTATCGCTGACGTCAGTGTGTAGAAGAACGGCCGCCGCCCGGAGCGCGGCGTGGCAGCCAGCGGTTGGGATGGGCAAGTGACAGTCGGCCACCGCGAGCGGGTGCCGCAGCGATTCTCGGCGCGCATCGGCTCACGCACCGCCGTGCGCCGTCGCGGCCAAACGAGCCCCGGCCCGCTACTGTGCGGGAGACGCTAACGGTCCATCCGGTCCGCCGCATAGCGAGAGCGCTTTGGCAACGCCTCGCGCCGCGGATCACTCAGCCCATCGCTTGCGAACATGCAAGCGCACAAGCTAGCCGTGCTCTTTGCCGACTAGTGCCGCGGGCGCCGCCAATGCGGCATATGCAGATGCTGTTGGCTCATCCAGTGATGCATCATCCCTTCGCCACCGTGTTCGCGCCGGTACGTTTTCGACTCGAAAATCGACAGGGCGATCAGCACGAGCAGACCTATTGCAAGTCCGACCAGACCCGCGATCGTTTCAGCGTCCATGGCAGTCTCCTATCACTTACGACCGTGATCTTATAGTAGGACACACATCGCGAAATGGCAGGGTTTGGCGGCGCGCGGCGACGTCGCGGATCACGCTTTGCAGGTAGACTCTCGGCGCTCAGGTTGCCGAGGATCGTTTCCCGGCTACCGTTACTTTTCTGTCCCGAGAGACGAATGTCCATGATTCGCGTTTCGATGATTGCATTGCTGCTGTTTGCCGGCCTGGCCGGATGCGCGGACAATCCGTCCGGCCATCACCGCAAGCCGCCGCAAGATCCCGCCGACTATCACGGCGTGCCGACCGACACGATGCCACCGTCGATGGTGCCTGCGCCCTGACGAGCGCCAGGCGACCAAGCGAAGCGGCGCAGAGGGCAAGAGCGAAGGAGAAAGGCCCAGCACCGGCGCTGGGACACGGGCGCTGCTGACTCACGCTGACTGTCCCCGCCGCGAGCGCGGGCGGACGTCGTTGCAAAGCGAGCGTCGCGGGCGAGGCGCGCATTTCGAGCCGCCACAGCGTGGCGCGCAACGAGGGCAGCGCAGCATCGTCGCGCCAACGGTGCGCCTCTTTACGTCAGGGGCAAAGCTCAGGCGTTCGCGCCGCGACTGCGCGTGCCACCCGCGGCAAATACGGCGCGAGCGTGACGCCGCGGGCGGCCATGAAAATCAGCATGGCGGCCCACAGGCCGTGATTACCGTGCAGCGCCAGCAATGCGGACGATACGCCCACGAACACTGTCAGCGACGCGATCATCGACACCATCAATTCACGCGTGCGCGTCGCGCCGATGAAAACACCGTCGAGCAGAAAGCCCCACACTGAAATCACCGGCGATAGCGCGGCCCACGGGAGATATGTCTGTGCCGCGACGCGCAGGGCGGGCTGGTCGGTCAAACGATCGACGATCCACGCGCCCGCGCCCCAGTACACGAGCGCGAAGCCGAGCGCGCCGAGCGCGGACCACAGCGCCGTGACTTTCACCGCCTGCGCGAACGCATGCCTGTCGCGCGCGCCGATCGCCGCGCCGACCAGCGCCTCGGCGGCGTGCGCGAAGCCGTCGAGCCCATAGGCCATGAACGTCTGGAAATTGAGCAGCAGTGCATTCGCGGCAAGCGTCGCATCGCCTTGCCGCGCGCCCAGGTGGGCGAACCAGCCGAACGACGACAGCAGGCACAGCGTGCGCACGAAGATGTCGCGATTGAGCCCGACCAGACGCTTGAGCGCAGCGGTGTCGCACAACGCGGCGCGCGTCAGCGCGGGCAGGCCGTGCGGCCTGCCGTGCCATAGCAGCGCGGCGCCGAGCATGAAGCCGAGCGCGTCGGCGGTGGCCGTGGCCGCGCCGATGCCAGCCACGCCCCAGTCGAACAGATAGACGTAAAGCAGCACGGCGACGATGTTCACGCTGTTGATGAATACCTGCGAGAGCAGCGCGAGCCGCACGCGCTGCGTGCCGAGCAGCCAGCCGAGCACTACGTAGTTGGCGAGCGCAAGCGGCGCGGCCCAGATGCGCGCGTGGCAGTAAATGCGCGCCTGCCGCTGCACTGCGTCGCTGCCACCGATCGCGTGCAGCGCGTAATCGATCAGCGGCAGTTGCAGCGCCAGCACTGCCGCGCCAATCGCACCCGCCATCAGCAGCGCGCGGATCATCGTATTGCGCACCTGCGCGTCGTCCCCCGCGCCGTGGGCCTGCGCGACGAGCCCCGTCGTGCCCATGCGCAGGAAGCCGAAACCCCAGAACACGAAGTTGAAGAACAGTCCGCCCAGCGCGACGCCGCCTAGGTAAGACGCGCTGTCCAGATGACCGGCGACGGCCGTGTCGACCGCGCCGAGTATCGGCTGCGTCAGATTGGCGAGGACGATCGGGAACGCCAGCCCAAGCACCCGCCGGTGCCAGCGCACCGGTACGGCGGACGCCGGCGCATCGGCGCCGCGCGCCGCGTCGCTCAAGTGCGTTCCTGCACGCACACCCACGGCGACACGACCACCGCCCAGAGGTCGGGGTCGCGCGCGGCGAAATCCGCCGCCGTTTCGGCCTGCACGCGCTCGACCAGCCCGGCGGACAGCCATTGCGTGACCTGGCTCGTATCGTCGCTGGCGATGGCTTCGGCGACGCTCACCAGGTCGAGGTCGCGCGCGACGCGCAGCAGCATGCCGCGCGCAAAAAAACGTTCGAGTTCGGTCCAGCCGATTTTGGCGGTCTCGCCGAGCAGCTTCGCGTATAGCGGACTTTGGGGGGCGTCGTGGGAAGTCATGGTGAGCGGGGGGCGAACGGGGCCGTTACTATAAACCATCGGCGCGAGCCGGCATGGCAGCGCGCATTCCGGTCCGCTTGGGGCCTTCTCAAACGGATTCTGAACCTCGATGTCACTGGATTCAACGGCGCCGTCCGCGGCCCCCGCGGCCCCCGCCGGCGGCGCGGTGCGCGGCGCCACATTGACGCGCTCGTCGGTGGAGCGCCTGATCGCGGCGCGGCATGCGGGCGAGGACCCCAACCACGCGCCGCTGCATTTCACCGACTGCGATTTCGAGGGCGCCGATCTGTCGCGCCTCGATCTGCGCGGGGTCGAGTTCGAGCGCTGCACCCTCGCCGAGACTTCGTTTTTCGGCGCGGCGCTCGCCCACACGCGTTGGGTCCGTTGCCGCGGCCGGGAGGCGGATTTCGCATCGGCCGATCTGGTCGACGCCGAGTTTCAGTCGAGCGACCTGAACAACACCAGCTGGCGGCGCGCGAAACTGGCCTCGGCGTCGTTCCGTGGCTGCAAGCTGACCGGCGCGAACTTCGAGGCCTGCGCGGCGCTGGGCCTGAGCTTCGTCGAAACGCTGCTGGTTGGCGCGCATCTGCGAGGGCTGTCGTTTCGCAAAGCCACGTTGCAGCAACTGGATTTCTCCGACGCCGACCTCGCCGGGGTCGATTTCCGCGAAGCGGTGTTCGAGGGTGGCAGTCTGAAGGATGCGCACCTGAAGGGCGCGCGTTTCGACGGTGCGGATCTGCGCGACGCCGATTTGAGCGGCGTGCGGCTAGTCGATGCAGCGCTGTTCAAGGGCGCGACGATTTCGCATCAGCAGGCCGCCGTGCTGATTACGGAACTGGGCTTACGGGTGAGGTAAATCGCAAACCGGACGCCCGTTGCCCGCGTTTTGCGATCCGGCTGGCGCGAATCTCGTGCTGCGTTTATGGGCTCACCTGCGGTCGAGTCTTCATGATTTCGGGAAAAGCGTAATTCGAATTCGTGCGCACAATTTGTCGGTTGTTTGATAACATCATTATTATTACGCCGTTCGCGAATCTTCGCGTCTTTGAAGGTGGCTGATTAATGGGCAGTTAAATAAAAATCGATAGTCGCTTTCGTGCGCTGGCGCACGAAGTTTCGCGGCCCTTCAAAGCGTCGGATTTATGCTGAATCGGATAGCCGAAAACCGCCAAAAGCTTTTCCTCAGGGCATTACAGTGGGGTCGGACCAACTCGTTATGGCGCGCGGCTGTCGGGTTTAATTGAAGAGCTCGGCTGGCCGCGGTTAATGCCGTTAATAAAAATGTAAGGCACTTTCGGCCGGTTCAACTCGGACAGTTTTTTATTCACTTATTGCGGAATCGGTGCGCTTTGTCACATTGATCGCGTAATTAAGAGATTGCACTTGTAAATGCGTATTGTTAGATTTCGTTCTGGCGCATGGTGAACCGGTCCTTTGCCGATATGCGCCGAACCCCCGTTAGCCCGGCCTCGTGCCGGGCTTTTTTTCGCGGTGCGCATGCGCATGGGCCGTCGCCGGTTCTTAGGCTCGGCGACCGGTGCCGATTATCTTTTTCATTGCGCCGCACATGATCTGCTCGGCGTCTTCTTCGCGCGTGGCCCATCGCACGCTGGCTGTTCAAGTGGGCGAGGCCGCCCGCCCGAAGCGCACTGCCGACGCTGGAGGCGCCACCAGGCCGTACCGCGCGGGGTCCGGCGAGTCGCTACTGTTTGCAGCGGACCACCATCGACCGGTTCTTCACGTTCGCGCCAAAAATTCCGCCGATCGTGCCGCCCGATGTGCCGCCGTTGTCCACGTCCTTCGACACCACGTCGTAGCCGTAATTGCCGCACACTTCGCCCGCGCGTTTGTAGCACTCGGCCCAGCTCGTGCTGGCGTCGCTGCCGCTGCAGTTGATCGCGAAGCCGGTGTCGCCGCTCGGCAGGTAGGTCATCGTGGTGGTGCTGGAGCAGCCGCCCAGGCCGCCGAGCGTCAGTATGCCAAGACCGATCGCCGCAGCTGTCGCGACGCATGCAAGTGCGCTCTTCATTGCAAATTTCCTTACAAAGAATGGAGGGGGACAGGGCGCGAAGCCGGGTCTTCGAAACTGAGCGCCTGATGCGCCTAGCGGGGCGGCAATGCCCGCGACGGGTCGATCGAGCGGCCCTGGTAACGCAGTTCGAAATGCAGCATCACGCGGTCGGTGTCCGTGTCGCCCATCTCGGCGATTTTCTCGCCGCTTTTGACCGACTCGCCTTCTTTCACCAGCAGCACGCGATTGTGCGCGTAGGCGGTCAGATACTCGCCATTGTGCTTGAGGATCAGCAGGTTGCCGTAACCCCGCAAGCCGTTGCCCGCATAGACGACCGTGCCGGGCGCCGCCGCGACGATCGGCGTCCCCGCCGCCGCGGAGATATCGATGCCCTTCGAGTTGCCACCGTCGAAGCGCCGGAACACTGTGCCGTCGGCCGGCCATACCAGCGAGATAGTCGCAGCCGGCGCGGCCGTTGCCGCACTGTCCGCGGGCGCCGCGTGCGGCGCTGCCGCAGCGCTGCCGTTGCCGCTACTGCGCAGCGCCCCGCTCGACGATGCCGCGCCGGCCGGCGGAACGACGCGCAGCACCTGGCCGACCTCGATGCTGTCCGGATTGCTCAGGTTGTTCCAGCGCACGATGTTTTGCACCGGTTGCCGGTTGCTGCGAGCGATCTTCGACAGCGTGTCGCCCCGTTCGACCCGATAGAACCCTGGCGCCACCGGTGCGGACCCGCATGCAGCGAGCACCGCCAGCAACGACGCGCAGGCGAGTCGTTTGATCATTCTTGTCGTTTTCAGCATTGGACCTCGCAAAGCGCTGCGGCGCGCCGATCCCGTCGCGCCGCAGGTAGAGACGAAAGCGTCCGATTCTAGCGGTTTTGCCGCGCGCCCTCCAAAAACGCGGAGGAGGGGGTCGGCGAGGATGTCGGTATCGGCGGCAGCTGCGGGGCCTCGCGCGCAGACAAATTTGCCGGGAGTCGCCGCTCACCGCCGCCAGTTGAACCGCGATGCCGCTATGAGCGCGTCGGTTCGACGGTGATGCGCAATGCGGCCGTCTCGGTTTGTCCCGCATCGAGCCAGCGCAAGCCCATGCCGTTGTGGATTGCGTCGGGCAGGCCGAGCCAGGGCTCGACGCAGTAGAAGTCCGACTCGGCAGCTTCGGTCCAGGTGGTCACGGCGTACCAGGGCACCGAGCCGGGCCTTTGCAGGTCGATCGTGACGACCCGGTCCAGCCCCGGCGCGACGAGCCGAACCGGTCGGTCCGGCGTGCCGCGCAGACAATGGAAGCGGTCTTGAATGCGCGCCTCGTCGAGCGCGTAGTGGGGTTCGCCCGGTTCCGCGGCGCTGATCGAACCGTCGTCCTGCTGGTGGCGCCGTTCGGTGCGCGGCAGTTCGATCGAAGTCTCTGCGCGCTGGGTATGCGGCAGCGTGAAATAAAAGTGATGTCCCGCGTAGTAAGGCAAGCGCTCATTGCCGGTATTGCTGGTGGTGAGCGTGACTTCCAGCGTGCGCGCATCGACCAGGCTGTAGGCAGCCTGGAAACGGAAGCCGAACGGATAACCGTCGCGCGTCGCTTTGCTGTCGGTCAGGATCATGCGCAAGCCGGCGCCATGCGCGTCGGCGTGGGCGTCGAAGGGAAGGTCGCGGGCAAAGCCGTGCATCGGCAGTTCCCGAACCGTGCCGTTCGCGTCACGCCAGAAGCCGATCTTGCCGTCGACGCGATGCCGTCCGAGAAACGGGAACAGCAGCGGATTGCCGCCGCGAATCCGCGCCGGGTGGCTCCAGTCGGCATGATCGGGCCAATGGATCACCGCTTCGCCGTCGATCGTCCATGACAGCAGACGGCCGCCGGCTTGCGGCGCAAAGCGGAGCCCGGAGTTATCCTGGGCTATCTCAATGATGTCCGACTGCGAGGAGTGGGCCATGGTCGATGTGCTGAGAAGTGAGGGTAGTGAAGACGGCCGCACGGCGCCTCAGTGCGAGCCGCCGCCGGCGCAGCGCAGCGCAAACGCCGCGAGGCGCTGCGCAGGAACACGGGATTTTGCTCTGCTTTGCGCTACGGGGAAACCCTTCCCGGGAAATTGCGGGTGTCGGAAAAACACTATCTTTACCCATAATCCGTCCCGTTGCCCGGTGATTCGACTGCCGGGTCGGATCGGCCAAGGAGGCGTTATGGATCTTGCAATGACAATGGCTGTGGCTCTGTTCGGCATGTTCGCGGCCAGCACGTTCTACTTTTTTCACCAGCTCGGACGCTGACTCCGGCACTCCCTCTTGCGTTGCCGGTGCGTGATCGCGAATCTCGCGCGACCCGCAGCGATGCTAATCTTTTCAGATCCCGCATCTGCGGTTGCCAAAAGCAACTGATCCGTTTGCCGCGGCGTAACAGCGATTTTCGCTTGTGACGCGGCGCATCAATATTTACCCGAATGTGGCTCAAACGCTTGGCGCTGACATTTCAGCCCGGCATAATCGGTGCGCCTTTGATGCGCCGCTCCACCTTTGACGGCGCGCAGTTCCCGACATTTTCCTTACAAGGACCGCCGCGTGAACCTGTCGTTTCTCATTTTCCTCAGCGTGCTGCAGGGCGTCACCGAACTCTTTCCGGTGAGCAGCCTGGGCCATACGCTGCTCGTGCCCGCGCTGTTCGGCATGCACATCGACAAACATGCGCCGCAGTTGCTGCCCTTCCTCGTCGCGCTTCATCTGGGCACCGCGCTCGCGCTCCTGTGGTATTTCCGCGAACGATGGTGCGCGCTGGTGCGCGGCTTCTTCGCGTCGTTCGGCGGCCGTCGCAACGACGACGCGCACATGCTGTGGGCGCTGATCATCGGCACGATTCCGGCGGGGCTGGTCGGGCTGCTGCTCGAAAAGCGGCTCGAGCGCCTTTTCCACGATCTGCGCATCGTTGCGATCGCGCTGATCGTCAACGGCGTGCTGCTGTGGCTGGGAGATCGCCTGCAGCGCACGCGTGCGCATCAGGCGCCGGAGAAGCTGACGTTTCGCCAGGCCTTTCTGGTCGGTCTGGCGCAGGTCGGTGCGCTGATTCCGGGCTTCTCGCGCAGCGGCCTGACCATGATCGCCGGCAATGCGGCCGGCCTGACCGCGGAAAAGGCTGCCGAGTTTTCCTTTCTGCTCGGCACGCCGATCATTTTCGCGGCCGGTTTGCTCGAATTGCCGAAGCTGTTCCATGCGCCGGGCCAACTCGCGGACGCGCTGCTGGGCGGCGTGCTGACCGCGATCGCCGCGTATCTCAGCGTGCGTTTCCTGATGCGCTATTTCGAAGGGCGGGGGCGTCTGGCATCGTTCGGTTTGTACTGCGCGATTGCCGGGGTTATTTTCCTCGGCTGGTTTGCGTTGCATCCGCAGCCGGTTTGAGCGGAGTCGGTGCGTCGGCTGCCGCCGCTCGCGTGCTGGGGCGTGGAGGACGATCGGTTATAATCCGGGCCCGGCTGGGGTTGCCTAGCCGTCGTGTTGAGTGATCGCGCGAGGCCTGTGCCCGATTTGCGGGCCTTGGCTGACGCCAGCGGCGCATCGGCATTTCCGGTCCACGGCCCGGTCAGTTAGAATTTCGATAGACACGGACCCGTTGCTTGCGCGAGCACAGGTGCCCATTTCGCGGTACGCGGATTCTCATCGCGGGCGATGCGAGTTGTACTGATATTGCATCGCCTCACTTCATTACGGCAGTAGCTCAGCTGGATAGAGCATCGGCCTTCTAAGCCGAGGGTGGGGGGTTCGAGTCCCTCCTGCCGTACTTCACTTCACATCCGGTTCATGTACGCACGCCGCGCGGCGACGAACCGTCTGCGCGCGCGTCCGGCACGTTGTCGATCATTTGCTGCCGGGAGCCCTAGGCCGAAGCCCGCGTTTGCGCCGATGTCCGCACGTCGATCGAATCGACGCGGTCGGCATAAAACGCCAGATGCTGTGCGATCTCCTTGACCGACGCGTACGGCGACTCGTAGGTCCACACCGCGTTCACCGTCCGCTCGCCGCCGATCGGCACGCTGTAATAAGCACAGTCGCCCTTGTACGGACAGTAGGTCGCGTGATCCGTGCGCGCGAGCAGTGCCATCTCGACATCGTCGCGCGGGACGTAGTACACCGGTGGATAGGACGCCTCGCGCAGCACCAGAGCTTTGTTCGAATCGGCGACCACGCGGCCGGCGACGGTCACCACCACGTGGGCTCTGGCGGGTTCGACCGTGATGGGATGATCGGGGCCGGGCATTTTGATGGGTCTGTCGGTCATCTGTCGAACTCCTGAATCAGTCGGCCGTCCTGCCACAGGCTGTGGCGGATCGCAGGGCGGCATCGACGGTCATCGTCGCGCCTTGGGTCGAAGCATACGCCGGTGGTGAAAATGCGTGCGCCGCTCTTGCGAGGTGGGAACAGGCGAGGGCAGCTGAGGAACTTCGAGCGCGAACCGGGCGACCGACAGGCGCTCGACGAAAGCGAAATCAAAACAACGCAGTGCCGTTTCGCAATACGCTCAGGCGCGGGTATCAGCTGCCAGGCCCGAAGCGTGGAGCGGTGATTGGCATGGTGAACACTCGCGTACGCGCCGATCGAACGCAAGCCTTCAACGCAAGCGCGAGGAGCGGGCCGCGCTGGCCGCGAGCGATCGCATCGGGTCGCGCGCGCTCAAGGGTGGATACTGCCCAGGATCGTGTAGCAGACGGCGAGCAGCAGCCCGAACGACGCCAGGAGGCCGACAATTCCGATGCGCATCAGCAGATCGGGCCAGCGCGCGACCGACAACCCGTCTATCTCCACGATACGCGTCGCCAGACCGTGATCGCGCCAGGCTGCACCCGGCATGAGTGCCACGCAGACCAGCGCGAGCGCAAGGATCATGATCTGCAGTGCGAGAAACAGGTTCATGGCGAGCTGACCGACGCTTGAGCGCTGCAAGACGAGAAAAACGATCTTAAAAAGACGCTCTGTGTGCCGATACAGGACAAGTCTTAAAACGGAAGATCGCCACGCGGCAACGTCGCTAGGAAAGCGGCACTTCATAGGCGGCATGCTATGCTTTTGAGGTCCAGATCAATCCTTGCACGCCTGCGCTGCATATCGCCCACAACGTTTTCGTGGAGAAGCCTTCATGTCGATGCGAATCCGAGCACTGCTTCACCTCACCGGCGCCGGCGTGCTGCTGGGCGGCGCGATCGGCGCGCAAGCGGCCAATCTCGGTTTTCTGAACGACACGCCCATCACGTACATGCACCAGCGCGACGTCGACTCGATCAGGAAGGCGGTGCTTAGCGCGCTCGGCGACCAGAAGGACGGCAGCAGCATCACCTGGGATAACGAAGGCACCGGCAACAGCGTGAAGATCGACGCGACGATCACGGTTGCCCGGACCGCCACCGACGGTGGGCGTACCTGCCGCGACCTCGGCGTGGTGCTGAACGCGAAAGGGCAGTCGATGAACCTGCATCCGCAGTTCTGCAAAGAAGGCAGTGGCGCATGGCAATTGCAGAAAAAGTAACGACCACGCAGGCCGTCGTGACAGCCCGGGCCGGCTGGTCGGCGGCACGGCTCGATGCGGTGTGTCGCTACAGGGTGGGGCGACGATGAGTCCGCGGGTCGTTTCGTGCGGCATCGTGCTGCTTGACCCGGACGGTCGCGTGTTGCTCGCGCACGCCACCGAGACGTCGCACTGGGACATTCCGAAAGGGCAGGGCGAGGAGGGAGAAGCGCCGCATGTGACGGCGCTGCGCGAGATGGTCGAGGAGACCGGCATCGCGATCGAGCCTGAACGCCTGAAGGACCTCGGCTTGTTCGTCTACCGGCGCGACAAGGATCTGCATCTGTTCGCCGCGCGTGCGGCGGCCGACGAACTCGACCTCAGTTCATGCACCTGCACATCGATGTTTCCGCGCCGCTCGGACGGCAAGCTGATTCCCGAGATGGACGCATACCGATGGACGACGATCGACGAGATCCCCACCTATGCGAGCCGCAGTCTGACGCGGCTGTTTCAGACCACGCTGTCGCTCGCGGAGCTGCATCGGACGCTGTAGCGACGGCGCGCCGTGCCGGGCTCGCTTGTAAGCGGGCAGGTGCGCATGAACGGCAGCCAGCGCAACGCGCTCATTCGCCGGCGCGCGTCCTCGACTTGACGGTCGCGCTCAGTCGAGCGCGTGGTCGTTCGGATGGGCGAACAGCGCGCGGTTCTGTTCCGATAGCGGAAAATTCAGATCGATGCCGCGCGGCGGAATGGGCTGTGTGAACCACTGCTTGTACAGGCGTTCCGCCTCGCCCGAAGTCTGCCCGCGTGCGATCACCCCATTCACCAGATTGCGGAACGGCTCATCGCCCTTGCGGAACATGCACGCGTACACCTCGGAGCCGAGCGGTGTACCGGTGACGACGAACTCGTCGGCATGCGGGTCGGTCGCACGGAAGCCGTAGACGATCGGCTCGTCCATCACAAAAGCCACGGCCCGATCTTCCTTGAGCGCGGTGAACGCTTCCTGATGGTCGCGCGCACTGGTGATGCGCATGTTCAGATGCTTGTCCGTATTCAGGCGGCGCAACAGGCGTTCGTCGGACGTGCCGGCGGTCGTGACGACAGGCTTGCCCGCCAGATCCGGAAAGTCCCGGATGCCGCTGTTTTTGCGCGTGATCATGCGCACCGCGTACCGGAAGAAACTGTTCGAAAAGGCGGCCACGCTCTCGCGCTCCACTGTATGCGTGGTCGAGCCGCACTCCAGATCGATCTGGCTGTTCTGCAACATCGGCGTGCGGTTCGACGACGTCACGGTGATTTCGTGGACCTTCAGCTGCGGCATGCCGAGCTTTTTGCGGATTTCATCGACGATCTGCAGCGCGATGGTCTGCGAGTAGCCGACCGTGCGTTTGCCGTCGGAGTACGAGAACGGGATCGACGCCTCACGCACGCCGAGCACGACGACATTGTCGTCGTGGATCTTCTTCAGTGTGCCGGTCAACTCCTCCGCGCGGACCGGGCACGCGAAGACGAGCGCCGCCGCGCCGAACGTGGCGAACGCGACCAGCGCGCAACGCGCGCGCCGCGTGTAGCATGCCGCATGCGCGGTGCACGCGGCGCGAAGAGCACGCGTGCGAGTTGCATGGCGGATGCGTTGAGCCGCGACTGTGGTCATCGCGCTGTCACCCGCCGTGCTACGGGCTTCAACTTTCATCGGGTCTCCCTGACTGGCGCTTCCAGGCGGGCGCGCCGTCACTATCGAAGGAACATCATGCAATGAAACGGCGTGCACCTCATCAGCGAGATACACGCCGTATTCAACTTTGCCAACTTCCACTGCGTCGCGCACGGCGGCGGCGCCCGCTTACGCCGGCTTGCCCCAACTGTCGCGCAGGCTGACGATGCGGTTGAACACGGGCTTGCCCGGCTGCGAATCGACGCGATCGGCGACGAAATAGCCGTGGCGCTCGAACTGGTAGCGCTGGTCCGGCAGCGCGTCGCGCGCGCCCGGTTCGAGGTAGGCGCTGACCACACGCTTGGAATCCGGATTCAGCGCTTCGAGAAAGTCGCGCCCGCCCGCGTCGGGCTGCGGCTCCTTGAACAGGCGGTCGTAGATGCGCACTTCCGCGGGGCAGGCGGCGGCCGCGCTGACCCAATGGATATTGCCCTTGACCTTGTACGCGTTCGCGCCTTCGGTGCCCGATTTGCTGTCCGGGAAGTAGTTGCAATGGACCGCCACGACGTTACCGTTCTCGTCCTTGTCCGCGCCCGTGCATTCGATCACGTAGCCGTAGCGCAGCCGCACCTTGTTGCCGGGAAACAGGCGGAAATAGCCCTTCGGCGGCGCCTCGTTGTAGTCGTCGCGCTCGATCCACAGTTCGCGCGAAATCGGAAACTCGCGCAGGCCGTGTTCCGGATGATGCGGATGGACCGGCGCGCTGCACGGCTCGGTGAGGTCTTCGGGAAAATTGTCGATGATCAGCTTGACCGGATCGAGCACGGCGGCCGTGCGCGGCGCCTTGTCATCCAGGTCGTCGCGCAGTGCGCCCTCGAACACGCTCATGTCGATCCACGAGTCGACCTTGGTCACGCCGATGCGTTCGCAAAACAGCTGGATCGACTCGGGCGTGAAGCCGCGCCGGCGCAAGCCGACGATGGTCGGCATGCGCGGGTCGTCCCAGCCTTGCACGTGTCCTTCGCTCACCAGTTGCAGCAGCTTGCGCTTGCTGGTGATCGCGTAGGTGAGGTTCAGGCGCGAGAACTCGATTTGTTGCGGCAGCGGACGCGTGAAAACGCCCGCTTCGGCCAGCTCGTTCAGAATCCAGTCGTACAGCGGACGATGGTCTTCGAACTCGAGCGTGCACAGCGAGTGCGTGATGTTTTCCAGCGCGTCCGAGATGCAGTGCGTGTAGTCGTACATCGGGTACACGCACCACGCGTCGCCGGTGCGGTAGTGATGCGCAAAGCGGATGCGGTAAATCACCGGGTCGCGCATGTTGAAATTCGGCGACGCCATGTCGATCTTCGCGCGCAGCACGTGCTCGCCTTCCTTGAACTCGCCGGCCTTCATGCGGCGGAACAGGTCGAGGTTCTCGTGCACCGGGCGCTCACGGAAGCGCGACGGCGTGCCCACCTGCGTGGCCGAACCGCGATTCGCGCGCATTTCTTCGGCCGACTGGCTGTCCACGTAGGCTTTGCCGCGCTCGATCAGCAGTTCCGCGAATTGGTACAGCTTGTCGTAGTAGTCGCTCGCGAAATACAGCTCTTCCTTGCCGCCTTTTGTCCATTCGAAGCCGAGCCAGCGTACCGAGTCGATGATGGAGTCGACGTATTCGACGCTTTCCTTTTCCGGATTGGTATCGTCAAAGCGTAGATGGCACACGCCGCCATAGCTGCGCGCGATGCCGAAGTTCAGGCAGATGCTCTTGGCGTGCCCGATGTGCAGATAGCCGTTCGGCTCGGGCGGAAAGCGCGTTTCGACCCGCTGGCCCCACTTGCCGGTGCGGTTGTCGTCGTCAATGATGTTGCGGATGAAATTGGATGCCGCTGGCGCGTCGTTGCGTTCGGTGTTCATGCGTGGAGGTCAAAGTCTGTCGGGGGCGCGCGGTGCGCCCACTTATCCGACAATTCTACCTGAGCAGTCCGCCAGTGGCAGGCAATGCCGCGCGCACTCAACTATTGAGCGCTTTTCCTTGCGGATGGGAACCGCGCGGGCGCTGTAACAGGAGGTAAAACGTTTTGTTCGCGCAGACGTCCGCGACATAGGATGCGCTGCCGCGCGGCTTCGTCCACGGGACATGGCGCAGGTGCCGCGAATGGTCGGGGCGTTGCGCTGTACCCCTGGAGGGCGGCGCGCGGCGTTAGTGCGGCGCATGACGTTTCATGCCGGCAAAGTCTGAGCGCTGCATCGACGCGCCGCGCCAGCACTCGTCGCGGCCGCCGGCTTAGGCCACTCTGGCCGCACCGCCCACATCGCCCAGCGCGCCTTGCACGAACCCGCGCGGTTCGTGCACCATAGCGCCCTTAGTTGCCGGAGTCTCTCGGATGCTCGTCCCGACGCACGGCGCGCCTCGCGCGCTTTTCGCTTCCACGTCCTCGTTCCGAATCGCGCGCGCCGCGGTAGTCTGCGCCGCTTTGGGCGCATTAGCCGGCGGGCTTGCCGCGCCGGTGCCCGCGTTGGCCAAAACCCCGCCGCCCAAGCCGGTGCTCGACGCATCGGCGGTGGCCGTGCCGGATCGCTATAGCGCCGACACCGCGCAGCAGATCTTCGCGGCTGGCGGCAACGCGGTGGACGCCGCCGTCGCAATCGCTTTCACGCTGGCCGTGACCCGGCCCGATGCGGGGAATATCGGCGGAGGCGGTTTCATGACGCTGTTCGTGGACGGCAAGCCGTACTTCCTCGACTACCGCGAGCGCGCGCCGCAACAGGCGACCCGCGACATGTACCTCGACGACAAGGGCAACGTGGTGCCGGGCATGAGCGTCGTCGGCCACCGCGCGGTAGGTGTGCCGGGGACCGTCGACGGGATGTGGGAGGCGCAGCGGCGTTTCGGCAAACTGAAGTGGAAGCAGGTGCTTGCGCCCGCCATTCACTATGCGACCGACGGCTTCGTGATCGATCCGTCGCTGCAGCAGCGGCGCGACGCGGCGGCCAAGGCTTTCACCGGCAAGACGAATTTCGACGCGTACTTCTCTAGCCTCAACGCGGGCACGACCTTCCGCCAGCCCGAACTCGCGCAGACCTTGTCGCGCATCGCCGGGGACGGCGGCCGCGAGTTCTACGAAGGCCGCACCGCCGACCTGATCGCCCAGCAGATGTACGGCCACGGTCTCGTCACGAAGCAGGACCTGATGCAATACAAGGCGGTCTGGCGCCAGCCGCTTTCGGCCGACTGGCACGGGTACCGTGTGATCACCGCGCCGCCGCCGAGCTCGGGCGGCATCGGACTGGTTCAGATGCTGAAAATGAAAGCTGCCCTGAAACCGGCCTTCGAGGGCATCGAGCTGAATTCCGCGCAATATATCCACCTGATCGCGCAGATCGAGGACCGGGTGTTCGCTGACCGGCAGCGCTACCTCGGCGACCCGGATGCGTACAAAGTGCCGACCGCCAAACTGATCGACGACGCGTATCTCGCGCAGCGCGCCGACGAAGTGAAACCCGACGAAGTGCCGGGCGCGGCCCCAGTGAAGCCGGGCCTCGGCGAGGCACTGCCGGAGAAGGCGCAAACCACGCATTTCTCCGTGGTCGACAAGTGGGGCAACGCGGTGTCGAATACCTACACGCTGAACGGCGATTTCGGCGCGGGCGTGGTGGTGGACGGCGGCGGCTTCCTGCTCAACGACGCGATGGACGACTTCGTCACGAAGCCTGGCGAAGGTGCTGGCGGGGCGGATGTCAATACGATAGCGCCGGGGCGTCGCCCGCTTTCGTCGATGACGCCGACGCTTCTGTTGAAGGACAACAAGGCGGCGCTGGTCATCGGCACGCCGGGCGGCTCGCGCATTCTGACGTCGATTTTCCAGGTGATGACCAACCTGTACGACTTCGACATGGCGCCCACCGCTGCGCTTGCCGCGATGCGTTTTCATCATCAGTTGCTGCCGCAGAAGACCATTTACTTCGAGCCGTTTTATCCGATCACGGGCGAACTCGCCGAGCAGTTGAAGGCGATGGGCTACACGCTGGAAGGGCAGTCGTTCAACGGCGATGTGCAGATGGTCCGCGTCGAGGGTACGACGCCCGAGCCCGCGGCGGACCCGCGCGGGGTGGGGGTGGCGCGGGTGATCCGATGAGCTTGGGGGCCAGGCTGGCGGGAAAGTCATCGGCCAGGGCACTCGCTACGGGGGTGGGTTGCAACTGACAGGCGGGGGCGATGCCGTGAAGGGCGGGTGCGAAGAGCGAGCTCCGGTAGGCGACCGTTGGCAAGCGAATAGCAGGCAACCAGCAAACAACAACCAGCACGAACAAACCGGAACGGAAAAAAACGGGATGAGCGGAGAACAACTAATCACATTGGTGCTGCCGGGCTATCAGAACTCTGGCGAAGGTCACTGGCAAACGCGCTGGGAACAAATCGATCCGACGTTTTCGCGAGTGCAGATGCCCGACTGGGACCATCCTGCTCGCGACGCATGGTGCCACGCGCTCGACGCGGCTGTGGCCGCTGCCGATACGCCGGTGCGCATCGCCGCCCATAGCCTGGGCTGCCTGACCACGGCTTTCTGGGCGTCGCAGTACGCGAGCGCGGCGCAGCTCGAGAAAGTTGCCGGGGCCTTGCTGGTCGCTGTGCCCGATCCTTCGGGCGCGCATTTCCCGGGCGACGCCAGCGGCTTCGGGCCGGTGCCACTCACGCGTTTGCCGTTCCCCACCATGGTCGTGTCGAGCAGCGACGATCCCTACGGCGCCGTGCCGTTTTCGCAGACCTGCGCGAATGCATGGGGTAGCCGCTGGGTGGACATTGGCGCGCGCGGTCACATCAACGCCGACAGCGGCCTTGGCGACTGGGACGAAGCCCGGCGCTGGCTCGTTTCGCTAACCTCGCCCGGTTGAAGACGGCACTCAAAGCAAGCCCTTTCAGCCACCCGAGCCACGCCCTCAAATCACCGACTTCCCCCGCAACGCCGCGATCGCGACTTCGTCGTAACCGAGCACATCGCGCAAGATGCTCTCGGTGTGCTCGCCAAGCATGGGCGGGTGAGCGAGCGCTTGCGGCGGCGTACCCGTCATATTGATCGGATTGCGCACCAGCTTGACGGTACCACCCGACGGATGCGGCAGATCGACCTGCATCCCGCGCGCCACCACCTGCTCGTTCTCGAACACTTCGGCGAGATCGTTGATGGGCCCGCATGGTACGCCTGCCGCTTCAAGTGCGCCGATCCATTGCTGCTTGTCGTGCAGACGGACCATGTCGGCGAGAATCGGCACGAGGGTGTCGCGGTTGCGCACGCGCGCCGGGTTGGTCGCGAAACGCTCGTCGTCGGCGAGCTCCGCCCGGCCGCCCGCTTCGACGAATTTGCGGAACTGCCCGTCATTGCCGACCGCGACGATGATCCAGCCGTCGCTCGTCTGGAAGGTTTGATACGGCACGATGTTCGGATGTGCATTGCCCCATCGCGCCGGCGGCTGGCCGCTCGCGAGATAGTTCGAATTCATGTTGGCGAGCATCGCCACCTGCACGTCGAGCAGCGCCATGTCGATGTATTGACCTTCGCCCGTGCGGTCGCGGTGCGTGAGCGCGGTGAGCACGGCGACGGTCGAATACATGCCGGTCATCAGGTCGGCGATCGCGACGCCGGCCTTTTGCGGACCGCCGCCCGGCTGGCCGTCGCGCTCGCCGGTAATGCTCATGAAGCCGCCGATTCCCTGCACGATGAAGTCGTAGCCGGCGCGCTGCGCATACGGCCCGGTCTGCCCGAAGCCCGTCACCGAGCAGTAGATCAGATCGGGCTTCACTTGTTTGAGCGACGCGTAGTCGAGGCCGTACTTCTGTAACTGGCCCACCTTGTAATTCTCCAACACGACGTCGCTCTGCGCGGCCAGTTCGCGGACGATCCGCTGGCCTTCGGGCGAGGCAATGTCGAGCGTGACCGAACGCTTGTTGCGGTTTGCCGCGAGGTAGTACGCGGCCTCGTGCGTGTCGATGCCCTGCGGCGTCTTGAGGTACGGAGGGCCCCAGTGACGGGTGTCGTCGCCGACCTCGGGGCGTTCGATCTTGATGACGTCGGCACCGAAATCGGCGAGCGTTTGCGCGCACCAGGGGCCGGCGAGCACGCGGGTGAGATCCAGCACGCGGATATGACTGAGAGCGCCCATGTTGACCAATGTCTCCTGTGTAGCCAGGCGGCGCGCAAGGCGCCGCGGATCGGGCAATCTTAAGCGATTCGCGCAGGCCTGCGCACTCGGCGAAACGGCATAGGACGGATCCGCGAGTCGCGCCATCACGTGTGATCCAGGCGCGAACCCGCTCAAACCTGGCCGAACGGCCAGCGTACCGGGCGGGCCGCCGCGCAGCCGCGCCGATCCCGTATAATCAGTCGTTTAAGAAGCAAACAAGTTGGCGCATCGCACGATGCCGCCGGTAACAGCCAGCGAACTGGCAAACCCGCCCCCCGCACGCCATGAAAGCCGCCGAAATCCGCGAAAAATTCCTCAAGTTCTTCGAATCGAAGGGCCATACGATCGTTCGCTCGTCGAGCCTTGTGCCCGGCAACGACCCGACCCTGCTCTTCACCAATTCTGGAATGGTGCAGTTCAAAGACGTGTTCCTCGGCGCGGAATCGCGTCCATATTCGCGTGCCACGACCGCCCAGCGCAGCGTGCGCGCAGGCGGCAAGCACAACGATCTGGAAAACGTCGGCTACACCGCGCGTCACCACACGTTCTTCGAAATGCTCGGCAACTTCTCGTTCGGCGACTATTTCAAGCGCGACGCGATCCACTACGCGTGGGAATTGCTGACCGGCGTGTACCAGTTGCCGAAAGACAAGCTGTGGGTCACCGTCTATCAGGAAGACGACGAAGCGCACGACATCTGGGCTAAGGAAGTGGGCGTGCCGGTCGAGCGCATCATCCGCATCGGCGACAACAAGGGCGCGCGCTACGCGTCGGACAACTTCTGGCAAATGGCCGACACCGGTCCGTGCGGCCCATGCTCGGAAATCTTCTACGACCATGGCCCGGACGTGTGGGGCGGCCCGCCGGGGTCTGCCCAGGAAGACGGCGACCGCTACATCGAGATCTGGAATCTCGTGTTCATGCAGTTCAACCGCGACGCTCAGGGCAACATGACGCCGCTGCCCAAGCAGTGCGTGGACACGGGCATGGGCCTCGAGCGCATCGCCGCGGTGCTGCAGCACGTGCACAGCAACTACGAGATCGACCTGTTCCAGGCGCTCATCAAGGCCGCCGCGCGCGAAACCGGGGTGAGCGACCTGACCAACAACTCGCTGAAGGTCATCGCCGATCACATCCGCGCGTGCTCGTTCCTGATCGTCGACGGTGTGATTCCCGGCAACGAGGGCCGCGGCTATGTGCTGCGCCGGATCGTGCGCCGGGCGATCCGCCACGGCTACAAGCTGGGCAAGAAGGGCGCGTTCTTCCATCGGATGGTGGCGGACCTGGTCGCGCAGATGGGTGGCGCGTACCCCGAGCTGAAGGAAGCGGAGCAACGCGTCACCGACGTGCTGCGTCAGGAAGAAGAGCGCTTTTTCGAAACCATCGAGCACGGAATGTCGATCCTCGAAGGCGCGCTGGCTGAACTCGAAGCGAAGGGCGGCAAGACGCTCGACGGCGAACTCGCATTCAAGCTGCACGACACGTACGGCTTCCCGCTGGACCTCACTGCGGACGTGTGCCGTGAGCGCGAAGTGACGGTCGACGAATCCGCCTTCGACGAAGCGATGGCACGTCAGCGCGAACAGGCGCGCGCGGCGGGCAAGTTCAAGATGGCGCAGGGCCTCGAATACTCGGGCGCGAAGACCACGTTCCACGGTTATGAAGAAATCGTCTTCGACGACGCGAAGATCGTGGCGCTCTACGTGGACGGCGCATCGGTGCAGCAGGTGTCGCACGGCCAGCAGGCGGTCGTCGTGCTCGATCACACGCCGTTTTACGCGGAGTCGGGCGGCCAGGTGGGCGACCAGGGCGTGCTGGCCAACGCGAGCGTGCGCTTTGCGGTCACCGACACGCTGAAAGTACAGGCTGACGTGGTCGGCCATCACGGCACGCTCGAACAAGGCACGCTCAAGGTGGGCGACGTCGTCAAGGCGGAAATCGACGCGGTGCGCCGCGCCCGCACGGCCCGCAACCACTCGGCCACGCACCTGATGCACAAGGCGCTGCGCGAGGTGCTCGGCTCGCACGTGCAGCAGAAGGGCTCGCTAGTCGACGCGGACAAGACCCGTTTCGACTTCGCGCACAACGCGCCGATGACCGACGAGCAAATCCGCCGTGTCGAAGAGATCGTCAATGCAGAAGTGTTGGCGAACGCGCCGGGCATCGTGCGCGTCATGCCGTTCGACGAAGCGGTGAAGGGCGGCGCGATGGCGCTGTTCGGCGAAAAGTACGGCGACGAAGTGCGCGTGCTCGACCTCGGTTTCTCGCGTGAATTGTGCGGCGGTACGCACGTGCATCGCACCGGCGACATCGGCTTCTTCAAGATCGTGATGGAAGGCGGCGTCGCGGCGGGCATTCGTCGCGTGGAAGCGATTACGGGCGACAACGCCGTGCGCTTCGTGCAGGATCTCGACGCGCGCATCCATGCGGCCGCCGCGGTGTTGAAGGCGCAGCCGTCAGAACTGACCCAGCGAATCAGCCAGATGCAGGACCAGGTGAAGTCGCTGGAGAAAGAACTGGGCGCGTTGAAGTCGAAGCTGGCTTCGAGCCAGGGCGACGAGCTGGCCAATCAGGCGATCGAGGTGGCCGGCGTGCATGTGCTGGCGGCCACGCTGGACGGCGCGGACGTCAAGACGCTGCGCGAGACGGTCGACAAGCTCAAGGACAAGCTCAAGAACGCGGCGATCGTGCTGGCTTCGGTCGAAGGCGGCAAGGTGAGCCTGATCGCTGGCGTGACGGCTGACGCCAGCAAGAAGGTCAAGGCTGGCGAGCTCGTCAACTTCGTCGCGCAGCAGGTCGGCGGCAAGGGGGGCGGCCGGCCGGACATGGCGCAGGCTGGCGGCACGGAGCCGGCGAACCTGCCCGCCGCACTGTCTGGCGTCAAGGCCTGGGTCGAAGGCCAGCTTTGATTCGGATTTCAGAGGGCTACTCGGGGCGCCGGTAGTTTCGGCGTGTCGCGTGGCCCAAGTTTTTTGCGAAGTGGTGCTTGCGGGTTGCGGCGCGGCGCCGTTCGCTGGTTCGCAGGCAGCTGGCGCGGCGTTGACTTGCGATGCTGTGGGGTTCAGCCTCCGTGATTTTCCAGTGTCGCGGGCGACGATCAGGCCATCGCCTGCCTTCACGCTGACTTCACGTCCTCGGTTCCCACGCTTTCATCCGCTGCCGCTGCGGCATTTTCTTCCTCGCTAGCCGTCACGAGCGTGCGCCGCAGCGCATTGAGCGCCGACGAAAAATGCCCGCGTCGCCACACGAGCAGCGTTTCGATCATGCCAATGTCGGGCAGTTCATGAACCGCGATATTGCTGGCGTCGGTTTGCAGATCCAGCACTGAGCGGGGGGCGACCGCCACACCCGCGCCCGCCGCCACGCATGCGACGATCGCGTGGTAGGAGCCAAGCTCCAGCACGCGCGCCGGCCTCACGCCGTGTTCCAGATACCACTTCTCGATATAAGCCCGGTACGTGCAGCCCCGCTCGAACGCGATGAGCGTCGATAGCGAGACGTCGCGCACCTCGCGAATCGGCCGATGTCCGCGCGGCGTGAGCATCACCAGTTCTTCCTTGAATACCGGCACTGTCTCGAACAGGTCGCTGAGCGTGGACGGGTCGAGCGGCGTCGCCACCAAAGCCGCATCCACTTCGAATTCGCGCACCCGCTCGATCAGCTTGCCGGTCGTACCGGTTTCGAGTTCGAGCGCAACCGCGGGCCACTGCTGGTGATATTGCGCGAGCAGCGCGGGCAGGCGCGTCGCGGCGACGCTCTCCATCGTGCCCAGGCGCAGCCGCCCGCTAGGGCGATCCTCGCGCACCGCGTGACGCGCTTCGTCGGCGAGTGCCAGCAGGCGCTCCGCGTAAGGCAGCAACGTTTCGCCCGCCGGCGTCAGCACCAGGCGCCGGCCCTCGCGGATGAACAGGTCGGTGCCAAGTTGCTCTTCCAGCTGCTTGATGCGCGTGGTGACGTTGGACTGCACGCGATTGAGCTTGGCAGCAGCGCGCGTCACGCCGTTTTCCCGCACGACCGCGCGGAAAATAGTCAGGGCGGCCAGATCCATGATTCTCTCCGGGCGATGATCGATATCCGAATTATTCATTTTTCGTGATCGAAAGGTCAAGCTAATATGGATTGAACGAACCCGGCCGGATCGTCACAGGCCATTACCCATCGCCCGATCATGAACGACCTCGCTTCCCGCGCGTATGACCGCTTCAAAGAAGCTCACGCCGCCCGCCGGGCGGCGCTTGCCTGCATGGTGACGCTGGCCGTCGCCTTGGGCATTGGGCGTTTCGCGTTCACGCCGCTGTTGCCGCTGATGCTGCAGGGCAGCGCTTCCGGGCAGCCGCAGCTCGATATCCAGCACGGCGGCTGGCTCGCATCGTTCAATTACGCGGGGTATTTCGTCGGTGCGCTTAGTTGCGCCGCGTTGCGGGTGCAGCCCGCGCACATGGTGCGCGTGGGCCTCGTCGCGACGGTTCTGTTGACGCTGGCGATGGGCGTCACCAGCCAGTTCTGGGTGTGGGCGGTGGTGCGGTTCGTCGCCGGTGCGGTGAGCGCGTGGACGTTCGTCTTCGCGTCGCAGTGGGGCTTGCGACGCCTTGCCGAACTCCGTGCCCGTCGCTGGAGCGGAGTGATTTACACCGGGCCCGGGGTGGGGATCGTGGGCACCGGGGTGCTGGTGAGCGTCGCCGGCGGATATGGCGCGACAGTGGGATGGATCGGTTTTGGACTGATCGGCGCGGCTTTGTCGGCGGCGGTTTGGCCGGAATTCCGAGGGGCCGGGGGCGCGCGCGGGCAAGGGGCGCAGCTTCGCGCACGAGGGCCGGTAGGCCAGATCGTCGCGGATGAGCGGGGGACGAGCGCGTCGACCACCGGACACGCTGCTGCCGACGAACGGGACGAACCGAGCGAACGCGCCGCCAACGGGTCCACCGCCGGCGAAGAGGCCGTCGGCCGACGCTCTGCGAGCCGGCGCGCCCGGAGCCAATCCGCTAATGGACACGCCGTCCGTCACACTCGGCACCGCGCTGACGCCATCTGGCTGGTGCTGCTCTACGGCATACCCGGTTTCGGCTACATCATTACCGCGACGTTTCTGCCTGTCATCGCGCGCCATGCGTTGCCGGACTCCTTCTGGCCCGATCTGTTCTGGCCGATGTTCGGCGCAGCGCTGATCGTCGGCGCGCTGCTGGGCGCGCGTTTGCCCGGGCATTGGGATAACCGCACATTGCTCGCCGGCTGCTATGTGGTTCAAGCACTAGGTATCGCGCTGGGCATCGTCTGGCCGACGGCAGGCGGTTTCTCGCTTGGCAGCGTGCTGATCGGACTGCCGTTCACAGCGATCACACTGTTCGCGATGCGCGAGGCGAGGCGCCTGCGCGGGGACGATGCGGCCGGCCTGATGGGCTACGCGACGGCGGCCTATGGTGTCGGTCAGATCGTCGGTCCGCTGGTCGCGGCGCCGATTGCTGGCCACACGGGGTCGTTTTCGCCAGCGCTGTGGTTGGCGGCGGGTGCGTTGGTAGTGGGCGCGGCGGGGTTGGTCGCGGTGGCTCGTGTGCCGCGCGCTTGCGATCGTGACCGGATGCCGGATTGCGGCTGCAACTGACAGCGACCAGGTGCTCCCTCGCTGGCGACGCGCAGTTTCTGGTCGCCACGCGTGCGTGATGACGGCCGCATTGTCCGATCATGGCTGCAACTAACGGCCGCGGTGAAAGCGTTTGCGCGGCGGCGCGGCGTATCTGGCTGTCGGTCGGGCAAGCATCGGGCAGTCCGCCACGCGCAACCCGCCAACCCTCATCCGCCACGCCACATCCGCCACGCCCCTTCCGCAACCCGCAACCCACCAGCACCAAAGAACGCCTGAGCGCACTAAAATGACGCTTCCGCCATCACGCGTCCGTCAGCATCGCATCGGTCGCATGAAACGTTTTGCGTCGGACAACTGTGCCGGCAATTGCACCGGAGCGCTCGACTCGTTGATCGCCGGGAAACTGGCGGCCAGCATCCAGCCTTTCGCGACGACGCGAGCAGTCTCGAGCAGCCTGGAGCAATCAGCTATGCGACCGCGTACGCGAACCGCTCGAGACGCTGCGCGCAAAATGTCGTCGTGCGACACAAAGAACAAACGCCACAAACACAAACGCCACCAACGCCACAAACGCAACGAGCGAGACGCCCTTACCCCATGACCGACTACCGATTTTGTCCGCGCTGCGCGACGCCGTTGACCGAGCGCCTGGATCCCCAGCATGAAGGCGGCCGTGTCCGCCAGAGCTGTCCCGATGCCGATTGCGGCTATGTCCACTGGAACAATCCGCTGCCGGTCGTAGCGGCGATCGTCGAATACGAAGGCAAGATT
The DNA here is from genome assembly GCF_040812055.1 of Paraburkholderia suaedae. Lineage (NCBI taxonomy): Bacteria > Pseudomonadati > Pseudomonadota > Betaproteobacteria > Burkholderiales > Burkholderiaceae > Paraburkholderia > Paraburkholderia suaedae. The sequence continues at coordinate 365,105 of NZ_JBFOAH010000002.1, forward strand.
CTGCTGGCGCGCAATGCCGCGTGGGCGGAAGGCGTGTTCGCGCTGATCACCGGCTTCCTCGAAAACGGCGAGACGCCGGAACAGGGCATCGCCCGAGAGGTGCTCGAAGAGACTTCGCTGCACGCGGAGACGGTCGAGCTGATCGGCGTGTACGAGTTCATCCGCAAGAACGAGCTGATCATCGCGTATCACGTGAGGGCGTATGGGACGATCGCGCTCTCGCCGGAGTTGCTCGAGTACCGGCTGGTCGAGCCGGCTAACCTGCGGCCCTGGCGCGCCGGCACGGGCCAGGCGCTCGGCGAATGGATGCGGCGGCGCGGCTTGCCGTTCGAGTTCGTCGACCGGCCGGGGCAATAAGCGGCGCGACGCATGGGGCGCCAAGCGACGCGGCAACCACGCAGCAACCCGACCCAAAGCACGTAACCGAAAGAGTCAACACCCAGGCAAGCATCGAAACCCGCACCGAGCGCGTCGCAAAGCGGAGCCGCGACGAACTGCAAGCGACGAACCGCGCACCGGCCACCGCGCATTGCATCGCTCGATGCACCGCTCAACGAGTTCACCTTCGACGAGGAGCAACGCATGGCATACATCTACTACCTGACCCACATCCATCTGGGCTACGACGCGCTATTGCAGCTGCCCTCGGAATGCGCGCGCATCGGCATCAAACGGCCCTTGCTGATCAGCGACAAGGGTGTGGTGGCGGCGGGCATCGTCCAGCGCGCGCTCGATGCGTTGAAGCTCGGCGATGTGCCGCTGTTCGACGACACCCCGTCGAACCCGACCGAAGCGATGGTGCTGGCCGCCGCGCAGCGGTATCGCGATGAAGGCTGCGACGGTCTGATCGCAGTGGGCGGCGGCTCGTCGATCGACCTGGCCAAGGGCGTCGCCATCGCCGCGACCCACGCCCCGAAGGATGTGCGCCTCGGCAACGATGGCCTGCTTGCGCAATACGCGACCATCGAAGGCGGCAGCGCGAAGATCACCGACGCCGCCGCGCCGCTGATCGCGGTGCCCACCACGGCGGGCACCGGCAGCGAAGTCGCGCGCGGCGCGATCGTGATTCTCAACGACGGCCGCAAGCTCGGCTTTCACTCGTGGCATCTGCTGCCGAAATCGGCGATCTGCGACCCGGGCCTCACGCTCGGCTTGCCGCCCGGCCTCACTGCGGCGACCGGCATGGACGCGATCGCGCACTGCATCGAAACCTTCCTCGCGCCGGCCTTCAATCCGCCCGCCGACGGCATCGCGCTCGACGGCCTGGAGCGCGCGTGGGCCAGCATCGAACGCGCCTGCGCGGACGGCGGCGATCGCGACGCGCGCCTGAACATGATGAGCGCGTCGATGCAAGGCGCGATGGCGTTCCAGAAAGGACTGGGCTGCGTGCACTCGCTGTCGCATCCGCTGGGCGGTCTGAAGGTGAACGGCCGCACGTCGCTGCACCACGGCACGCTGAACGCGGTCGTGCTGCCGGCGGTGCTGCGCTTTAACGAAAGCGCCTCCAGCGTGGTCGCCGAACGCCGCTACCCACGGATGCGTCGTGCGATGAATTTGCCGGAGCACGCGGATCTCGCGCAGGCGCTCTTCGACATGACCGAGCGCCTCGGCTTGCCGACGGGGCTCAGGCAGATGGGCGTCGACGAAAGCATGTTCGACAAGGTCGTCGCGGGCGCGCTCGCGGACCATTGCCATCGCACCAATCCGCGGGAAGCCACGGCCGACGACTACCGCCGCATGCTGACGCAATCGCTGTGAAGAACTCACCCACGCGCCGAACGGCCTCGCTCCGATGAACCGACCCGCTCCCGCCACCCGCGCCGCGTATCCGCATTTCCTGCCGATCACCACGCGCTGGATGGACAACGACGTCTACGGTCACGTGAACAACGTCGTCTACTACAGCTATTTCGACACCGTGGTCAACGAGTACCTGATCCACGCGGGCGTGCTCGACTTCGAGCATGGCGCGACGATCGGGCTGGTGGTCGAGACGCATTGCAGCTACTTCACGCCGCTGGTATTTCCCGAGCGCGTCGAGGCGGGCTTGCGGGTCGCGCGGCTCGGCACGTCGAGCGTGCGCTACGAAGTGGGGCTGTTCAGGGAGGGCGACGAGCAGGCCGCCGCGCAGGGGCACTTCGTGCACGTCTACGTGGAGCGCGTCGCGCGCCGGCCGGTGAGCCTGCCCGCCGAGCTGCGCGCCGCGCTGGAACCGCTGTGCCCGGCCACGCAGGCGGAATAGCCGCGTGCACGCGTTCGCCATCAATCTGCTCAACGGAGTGAGTTACGGCCTCTTGCTGTTCATGCTGTCGGCCGGTCTGACGTTGATCTTCAGCATGCTCGGCGTGCTGAATTTCGCGCATGCGAGCTTCTACATGCTGGGTGCGTACGTGGGCTGCTCGGTGGCCGGGCGCGCCGGTTTCTGGAGCGCGCTGGTGATCGCGCCCTTCGTCGTGGGATTGCTGGGCGCGGTGCTGGAGCGGTGGTTGTTGCGGCGCGTGCGTGCGCATGGCCATTTGCCGGAATTGCTGCTGACGTTCGGCGCCGCGTATCTGCTCGGCGAACTGGTCAAGCTCGGCTGGGGCTTGAGCCCGCTTTCCGCGACGGTGCCGCCCGCGCTCGACGGTCCGCTGTTCACTCTCTACGGCGCGGCTTTCTCACGCTACCGCGCGTTCATGATGGCGGTGTCGCTGGCCATGCTGGCGATGTTGTACGCGGTGCTGCGCGTGTCGAAGGCGGGGCTGATCGTTCGCGCCGCGCTCACGCACGCGAGCGCGGTCGAAGCGCTCGGCCACAACGTGCCGCGCGTGTTCACCAGCGTGTTCGCGCTCGGTACGGCGCTCGCCGCGCTGGCCGGCGTGATCGGCGCGCCGCTTTTCGTCATCGAGCCCGCGATGGCCGAATCGCTCGGCTCGATCGTATTCGTGGTGGTGGTGATCGGCGGGCTTGGTTCGCTGAGCGGCGCGCTGGCGGCGTCGCTGCTGGTCGGCTGCGTGCAGACGCTGGCCGTGGCGAGCGACGTGTCGCTCGGCGACTTGCTGGCGACGGTGGGCGCATCGGTGCCGCCCGAATGGGATGCGCTGACACTCGCGCAGCTCGCCCCGCTGATTCCTTATCTGCTGCTCGTCGCGATCCTGGCGCTGCGCCCGCGCGGGCTTTTCGGGCGACACGACGATCATGCATAAGCGAGGCGCGGCGTCCGAACCGCCCAACGCGGCGACGCTGGCGACTGCGGCGCCGGCCAGCTCCGCGCGGCCCGCGTCGCCGCTCGCAGCGTTTGGGCGTGCGCTCGCGCCGTGGCTCGCGCTGCTGGTTTTCCTCGCCGCGCCGCCGTTCATCTGGCGGCAAAGCTGGTTGCTCGCCTATCTCGCGCAGAGCGCGACGATGATCGTGTTCGCGCTCTCATACAACCTGCTGCTCGGCGAAACCGGACTATTGTCGTTCGGCCATGCGGCTTACGCCGGGCTCGGCGCACTGGCCGCCGCGCAGGCGTTCAACCGCATCGGCGTGCCGCTTGCGCTGCTGCCGCTGGTGGGCGGGCTGGGCGGCGCGCTATGCGGCGTCGTGTTCGGGTTTGTGTCGACGCGGCGCGCCGGCACCGCATTCGCAATGATTACACTCGGCCTCGGCGAACTCGTGGTGGCAGCCGCCTGGGCGCTGCCCGACTGGTTCGGCGGCGAGGCGGGCGTGGCGATCGATCGCGCGAACGGGCCGCCGCTCGGCAGCTGGAGCTTCGGCCCGGCGCGCGAGGCCTATGCATTGATCGCGCTATGGTGCCTGCTGGCGAGCGCGGCGATGTTCGCGCTGTCGCGCACGCCGTTCATGCGGCTTGCGAACGCCGTGCGCGACAACCCGGCGCGGGCTGCGACGATCGGCTGCTATCCGCGCCGGGTGCGCTATGGCGTGCTCGTGTGGTCGGCGTTCTTCGCGGGCATTGCGGGAACGCTGGGGCTGATCAATATCGAGCTGGTGTCGACGGAAAGCGTCGGCATGGCGCGCTCGGGTGCGGTGCTGATCGCTACGGTGATCGGCGGGTCGGCGACGTTTTTCGGGCCGGTGGCGGGGGCCATCGTGCTGACCTTTTTCAGTGTCGTGGTCGCGAGCGTCACGCGGGCGTGGCTGTTCTACCTCGGGCTGTTCTTCGTGGTCGTCGTCGCAGCGTCGCCCGAGGGGCTGGCCGGTTTCATCGCGCGGCATACGGCGCGCGTCACCGCGTATGGCTGGCGACGATGCCGTGCGCTGTATCTGTGGGCTGTGGTGGCCGTGTCGTTATGGTGCGCGGCGCTCGTGCTCGCGGTGCAATGGGCTTATGCCGCGCAGTTCGGTGCGCACGAGACCGCGCTGTTCGGCGTCGTTGGGGTGTCGCTTGGACGGGTCACTGCTGCGCTTTGGCGCATCGGCGCCGTGGTATTTTTGCTGGCCGCGTTGGGGGCAGTCGCCGCGCGTTACGCACGTCGAGCGCAAGGCAAGGTTGCCGGTCGCTCGAGCGCGACACAAACCACTGGAGCTCGCCGATGATCCCGGCACTCGCCCTCTACGGCATCGAAAAGCGCTTCGGCTCCACGCGGATTCTGCGCGGTGTCGATCTGTCTGTCGAACCCGGCGAGCGCCATGCGCTGATCGGTCCGAACGGCGCAGGCAAGTCCACGCTGTTCGACCTGATCGCCGGCGGCACCCGGCCGAACGCCGGGCGCATCGACCTGTTCGGCGCGGAGATCACGCGTCTTGCGCCGGCCGCGATCACGCGTCGAGGCCTCGCGCGCAGCTTCCAGAACACCAGCGTGTTCGCGCGGCTCAGCGTGTTCGACAATCTGCGCTGCGCGGCGATGCTGGCCGAGCGCGACCGCGCGCGCTGGTGGCGGCGTTTTACCGGCTCTCGAACGGTCGACGCCCGCGCCGAACAGGTGCTCGACGCAGTGGGCTTGAGCGCGCGTCGCGATGTGCGGGCCGGCACGCTCAGCTATGCCGGGCAGCGCGCGCTGGATCTCGGCATTGCGCTCGCCAGCGGCGCGCACACGTTGCTGCTGGATGAGCCGACCGCTGGCATGAACCGCGCGGAAGCGGCGCGCGCGATCGAACTGATACGCGAGGCCAGTGCCGGCCGCACGCTGCTGATGATCGAGCACGACATGGACGCGGTGTTCGCGATCGCCGACCGGATTTCGGTGCTGGTGCAGGGGCGCGTCATTGCCAGCGGCACGCCGGCTGCGATCCGTGCGGATGCCGCCGTGCGCGAAGCGTATCTCGGCGCGGGATTCGGCGCGGGGTTCGGCACATGAGCGCATTGCTCGAGATTCGTGGGCTGAACGCGTGGTACGGGGCGAGCCAGGCGCTGCACGGCGTCACGCTTCGCATGGAGCCTGGCGAAGTGCTGGCGCTGGTCGGGCGCAACGGCTCGGGCCGTTCGACGCTCGCGCGCGCGATCATGGGCCTCGTGCACAGCGACGGCGAACTGCGTTTCGCGGGCCGCTCGCTAAGCGGCCTGCGCACCTTCGAGATCGCACGGCTTGGACTCGGCTACGTGCCTGAGCATCGCGATGTGTTTCCCACGCTGACTGTCCACGAGAATCTGCAGCTGGGCGTCGCGCCGCGCACTCGCGGCCGAACCCCGCGCTTCGCTTTCGACGATGCGTACACGCTTTTCCCGGTGCTGGCACAACGCAAGCGCACGCGCGCCGGTGCGCTGTCGGGCGGGGAGCAGCAGATGCTGTCGCTCGCGCGGGCGCTGCTCGGCGACCCCGATCTGCTTGTCATCGACGAGCCCGGCGAGGGTCTCGCGAGTCTCGTGATTCAGCAGGTCGCCGGGTGTCTACGGATGCTGCGCGAGCGTGGTGTGGCGATCCTGCTGATCGAGCAGCGCCTCGCGATCGCGCGGCAGATTGCGAGCCGGGTCGCCGTCATGGGGCATGGCGAGATCGTGTTCGACGGCGAGATGGCGGCGTTCGAGATGCGCGCGGACGTCGTGCGGGAGTGGTTGGGGGTCGGCTAAATCGCGCTGTTTGGCCTGGCAGTCCAATGCAGAGCGCCGCGCGACCCCGAACGATCAGGCGTCCTTATTGATGATCCATTCATGCGCCGGGTCGTTGCGGAAATGCCAGACCCGTTGCCCACCGGCCATCACGTTCAGATAGTACGAATCGTAGCCATACGGCACGACCACCGGATGATAGCCGCGCGGCACCATCACGACGTCGTGATCTTCGACCGCCATCGACTCGTCGATATCGCGCATGTCGGTGTACACGCGCTGAAACGCGAAGCCCTGCGGTGGATTGAGCCGGTGATAGTAAGTCTCTTCGAGCGAGCTCTCGTGCGGCACGTTGTCGGTGTCGTGCTTATGCGGCGGATAGCTCGACGCGTGTCCGCCAGGCGTTCTGACTTCGACGACCAGCAGCGACTCGGCGGGCTCCGTTTGCGGGAGAATGTCGCATACGTAGCGCGTATTCAGTCCTTTGCCGCGCGTGGAGCGCTTCATCGAAGCCGGCTCGATCAGCCGCGCCGGATACGCGCCTTTGGCCGGCGCGCTGGCCACGCCTAGTTCGGCATCGCGGCAGGCGCGCACGGTCGCGCGCACGTTGGGCGGTAGATACACGGCATACGGCGCGGCATCCTCGAACACGCTGTCGCGCGAGCCGAGCGAGGTCCACGTCGTGTCGGCGGTTTCGATATCCACCGCGCCGGTCAGCACGACGATGCACACTTCGCGCGACGCTTCGAACACATGCACGACTTCGTTCGCGCCCAGACGGTACGCAGCGAATCCCACGTAGCGCCAGCATGCGGACTGCGGCGTGACTCGCGCGATCGTCTGGCCTTCGCGCTGCGCCTTGACCAATAAACTCATGCTGCCTCCTGCACGTTTCTGTCGGTGTTCTCGAGCGGCGCATCGACCAGCGCGCGCAACGTCATATAGCCTTTTTGCGCATATTCGAACGACGGCGCCACCACCGGGTCCTGTTCCGCTTCGACCACCAGCCACCCGCAATAACCATGCCGCTTGAGCCGCGCAATGATCGCGGGGAAATCGACCGCGCCGTCTCCAGGTACGGTGAACGCACCGGCGATGACGGCATCGAGAAAACTCCAGTTGCGATTGCGCGCCAGTTTCACCACGGCGGGGCGCACGTCCTTGCAATGGACATGGCACACGCGCGCGATATGTTGATCGAGCAGCGCGAGCGGATCGCCGCCGGCAAACGTGATATGCCCGGCGTCGAACAGCAGGCCGACGGCGTCGCTGGTGCGCGCCATCAGTTGATCGATGTCCGCGGGTGTCTCCACATAAGCGCCCATATGATGATGATATGCGAGCCGCACGCCACGGCTTAGCGTATAGCGCGCGAATTCATCGACACGCGCCGCGTACGTGGCCCATTGCGCGTCGCTGAAAAAACGCGGCCGTTGATAGAGGGGCTGCGGCGCGCCCTGAATCGAATCGGCGACTTCGCCGTACACCATCGCCGTCGCGCCGTTTTGCGCGAGCAGTTCGAGATGCGGGCCGACCGACGCGATCTCCTCTTCGACGCTGCGATGCGCGAGCCGTCCCGAATACCAGCCGGACACGAGCGCAAGATCGTATTGCGCGAGGAGCGTCTTCAACGCTTGCGGTTCGCGCGGAAACTTATTGCCGAGTTCGAAGCCTTGATAGCCGATCTGTCGGCCTTCCGTTAGCGCGACATCGAGCGGCGTCTCGCCGCCGAGCGACGGCAGATCGTCGTTCATCCACGACAATGGGTTGATGCCGATGCGTACGTCGAAAGCAGTCATGCGAGCGTCCTCATTCGTGATCGACGGAATCGGGGTTGCCGGCGACGGCATCGCGCTCGGCCCGCGCGCCCGACGCGGCGCGCGCTGCGAGCCGCGCATCGTATTGGGCGCGCGCCTCGCGCACGGCGTCGCGTGCCGAGACTTCCGGCACCGCGACTTCCCACCACCAGCCGCCGTCGTCGGTGGTGCGGGCCGGATCGGTGTCGATGCTGATCAGGTAGGTGCGCTCCGCGGCGCGCGCGCGTTGCAGTGCGGCTTCGAGTTCGGCCACATTGGCGACATGTTCCGCCTGTGCGCCCAGTGCCCGCGCATGCGCGGCGAAGTCGATGCCCGGCGCGCCGTGCGGGCCTTGCACGCAGTTGTCCAGCAGATTGTTGAACGGCGCGCCGCCACACGCCTGCTGCAAGCGGTTGATACAACCGAAGCCGCGATTGTCCAGCACCACGACGATCAGCTTCGCGCCGAGCATCACCGAGCTTGCGATCTCGCTGTTCATCATCAGATAGCTGCCGTCGCCGACGATCACGATGACCTCGCGCTCAGGCCGCGCGAGTTTCACGCCGAGTCCGCCGGCAATCTCATAGCCCATGCACGAATAGCCATATTCGACGTGATACGCGCCCGGTCTGCCGGCGCGCCACAGCTTGTGCAGTTCTGCGGGCAATGTGCCCGCCGCGCATACGACGATGTCCTCCGTAGCGGAGCGCGCGCTCGAACGCTGCACCGCGCCGATCACGTCGCCCTCGTAGGGCAGCACTCCGTCGCGTTGCGGCGCATGCGTGAGCGTGCTTACCGTGTCGCGCCAACTGGCCGCGAGCTGATGTGCCCGCGCGGTCCACCCGCGTTCCGCAAGCCATCCGGAGAGCGGCTCGGCGAAGGCTTCGAGCGCAAGCCGCGCGTCCGCTTCGACGACCTGCGCGCGATGCTTGATGCCGTCGAACGCGTTGGCATTGATGGCGATCACGTCGGCCTGAGTGAATAGCGTGTTCGAGCCGGTAGTGAAGTCCTGCAGGCGAGTGCCGATCGCGAGCACACAGTCCGCGTCTTGCGCGAGCGCGTTCGCGGCCGGCGCCCCGGTCACGCCCAGCGCCCCGGCATTCAACGGATCGTCCCACGCGAGCGAGCTTTTGCCGGCCTGCGTTTCCGCGACCGGTATGCCGTGCTCAGTCGCGAAGCGGTGCAATGCATCGGTCGCGCGGCTATACAGCACACCGCCGCCCGCCACGATCAGCGGACGCCTGGCGCTCCGCAATCGCGCGCAGGCGGCGTCGATTTCATCGGCGCGCGGCGCGGGCGCATGAATGTGGACGACGCGCGGCGCGAAGAAATCGGCGGGGAAGTCCCACGCCTGGGCTTGCACGTCCTGCGGCAACGCGAGCGTGACCGGTCCGCACAGTGCGGCGTCGGTCAGCACGCGCAGCGCTCGCGGCAACGCGCTTAGCAACTGCGCCGGATGCACGATGCGGTCGAAGTAGCGCGACACGGGTTTGAATGCGTCGTTGGCGGACACGCCGCCGTCGTTGAAGTCCTCGAGCTGTTGCAGCACCGGATCGGGCGCGCGCGACACGAAGATATCGCCGGGCAGCAGCAGCACCGGCAGACGGTTCACATGCGCGAGCGCCGCTGCGGTCAGCAGGTTGGTCGCGCCAGGTCCGATCGATGTCGTCACGGCCATCATGCGCCGGCGGAAATGGGCCTTCGCAAACGCGATCGCGCTGTGCGCCATCGCCTGTTCGTTGTGCGCGCGCAGCGTGGGCAGGTCATTGCGATGTTGATACAGCGCTTCGCCCATCCCCGCGACGTTGCCATGACCAAAGATCGCGAACACGCCGCCGAACAGCGGCTCGGTGCCGCTGCCGTCTTCGCTCGTCACGCGTTGCACCGCGAGATAGCGCACCAGCGCCTGCGCGGTGGTCAGGCGGATGCTGCCCGTCGACGGCGCGCGCGTGTGGCTGGCGTCGTTCGCGGATGCCGCGTCGTGATGCATTACGCGCTGATTCATGCCGCCTGCTCCTGATGAAGGTGGTTCGGTGCGCCGGCTTGCGCGGCGCTCGCGCCACGCGTTGCCCGCCATGACGCGATCAGCGTTTCGAACGTGTGGCGCACGCGCGCGATCAGTTCGTCGTCGCCGATTTCGCCCGCGAGCCACGCATGGCTCGGTTCGTGGAAGATGGTGCGGCCGACGGTGAAGCCGCGGCACGTGGCCGATTGCGCGGCCGCGCGAAAGCCGTCGTTCAACTGCTCGACCCCCGCCGACAAACCCAGCAGCACCACGCCGCGGCAATACGGATCGCGTTCGGCGATCAGCGCGTCGACCGATCGCCATTGCGCGGCGTCCATCGGTTCGAGCTTCCACCACTCGGGATAGATGCCGATGTTGTACAGGCGCTTCAACGCGCGATAGACGAGGTCCGGTGCTTGCGGCAAGTGCGCGTGCTTCGGCGGAATCACTTCGAGCAGCAACTCATGGCCGCTCGCCTGCGTCGCGTCGTAGAGCGCGCGCAACTGCGCTTCCTGTTCGAGCCGCTGTTCGATGGGCTCGTCCGGATGAAATTGCACGAGGCATTTGGCGACATGCTCCTGCGGCCACGCGATCAGCGCCGTGCCGATCGAGCGGCCATGATCGAACACCAGCGGCACCGAGCCGGGCAGCTCGACCGGACGGCCAATCCACCAGCCACGGCCGGTGGCGGCATTCAACGCATCCTGACCGTAGCGGTCGTCGATCAGCACGCCGATGCAGCCTTGCAAGGCGAGCGCGCGCTCGGTCTGCGCGACCGCTTCGACGAACAGGCCCTTCAGGCGCGCAATGCGGGCCTCGTCCGCACCGGTCTGCTGCGCGAGTTCGAAGAACTGGTTGCGATGATCGAACGCGAAGCCGAGCACTTCGCGCCACGCCCGACGCGCAGGCGACACGCGGTGCAGGCGCGCGAGCGTCGCATCGCGATCGGGGCGGCGCATGCGTTGGGGATCGATTTTCGCTTCGCGCAGGAAGTAGTCGAGTTCGGCCGGTGTCGGCATGGCGGGCGCACACGCGTGCCGTGACACCACCAGCGCGCCGCTTGCATTCGCGGCGCGCGCGCAGGCTTCGAGGGGCTGGTCGCGCAGCCAGCCGGACAGGAAGCCCGATGCGAACGCGTCGCCCGCGCCGAGCACGTTCAGCACCTCGACTTCCACGCCGCCGTGAATCGGCACGTCGTGCAGAGAAGCGGGCACCTTGCCGTCGATGATCTGGCAGCCGAGCGGCCCGCGTTTCAGGACCAGCGTGGCGGGCGTGACCGCGCGCACCATCGCGAGCGCTTCGACGAGTTCGGTCTTGCCGCCGGCGATGCGAAACTCCTCTTCCGTGCCGATCACAAGATCGAACAACGGCAGGATGCGTTGCAAATGCGCGGTGACGCCTTCGCTCGCGACAAAGCGTGTCTCGCCGTCCGCCTTGCCCGTGAGTCCCCACAAGACCGGGCGGTAGTCGATGTCGAGCACCGTGCGCACCTGATTGCGGCGCGCGTAATCGAGCGCGCGGCGGCTCGTGCGGTTCACCTGTTCGGTGGAGAAGTGCGTGCCGGTAATCAGCAGCGCCTTCGACGACGCGATGAAGGTCTCGTCGAAGTCCGCTTCATCGACGGCCATGTCCGCGCAGTTTTCGCGGTAAAAAATCAGCGGGAAGGTATCGCGGTCTTTCAGGCCGAGCAGCACGAGCGCGGTCAACCGGTCCGGGTCGACGCGCACGTGGCTCACGTCGCATCCTTCCCTGGTCAAGGTTTCGGTGAGAAAGCGCCCCATGTGGTCGTTGCCGACGCGCGCAAGCATCGCCGACGCAAGCCCGAGCCGCGCGCAGCCGAACGCGATATTCGCCGACGAACCGCCGAGATACTTCGCGAAGCTGGATACGTCTTCGAGCCGTGCGCCGACCTGCTGCGCGTACAGATCGACGGCGAGGCGGCCGAGGCACACGATGTCGCGGCTGCGACCCGGCGCGAAACGTCCGCTGGCCGCCGAAGCCGAAGCCAGAGCCGGCGTGGTCCCGCTGGATGTGCTGGATTGATCCATGAATACCCCTGAATAGCTGAACGCGTTTGCCGGCACGCGCGGCGCCGGACGACCCGCGCGAGTCGCTCAGATCGTCGCGCCTTCGAGCTCGCCGATCATCTTCTGCATTTCGGCGCCGCCGGCCATCATGTCGAGCACCTGGTCCTTGCTGATGGTGTCCTTGGTAAAAGTGCCGAGCGATTTGCCGCGATTGAGCAGCGTGAACGAGTCGCCGATCGGATACGCGTGGTGCACGTTGTGCGTGATGAAGATCACCGAGATGCCTTTGGCGCGCGCCTTGTGAATCAGCTTGAGCACGTTGAAGCTCTGCTTCACGCCAAGCGCGGCGGTCGGCTCGTCGAGAATCAGCACGCGCGCGCCGAAGTGAATCGCGCGCGCGATCGCGAGGCATTGCCGTTCGCCGCCGGACATCGTGCCGATCGGCTGATGCGGATCGCGCACGTTGATGCCCATTTCAGCGAGCTTGTCGCGCGCGGTCGTCGCGCTGGTTTCGAGGTCCATGACATTTAGGAAACCGAACAGTTTCTTTTGCGGCTCGCGCCCCATGAAGAAGTTGCGCGCAACCGACAGCAGCGGCACCAGCGCGAGGTCCTGATAGACGGTGGCAATGCCGAGATCGAGCGCGTCTTTCGGCGACGTGAAACGCACCGGCTTGCCGTCTACCCGGTAGATGCCTTCGCTCGGCTGGTATACGCCTGCGAGCGTCTTGATCAGGGTCGACTTGCCCGCGCCGTTGTCGCCGAGCAGGCAATGCACTTCACCGCGTCGCAGCTTGAGCGTGATGTCCTTGAGTGCAATGACGTTGCCGAAATAGCGGCTCACGTTTTCGAGCGACAGGATGTAGTCGTCTGCGGTCTGTTCGAGGGCGGTCATGATGAACTCCTGACTCCTTGTCTTAGCGAGACGCCGCGACGCGGCTGCGCACGTAGTGGTTGAACAGCACCGCGAAGAGCAGCATAACGCCGAGGAACACCCGGAACCAGTCCGAGTCGACGTTGGTGTAGGTGATGCCGATCTGCACGACACCGAAGATCAGCGCGCCAAAGCATGCGCCGATCACCGAGCCGTAGCCGCCGGTAAGAAGCGTGCCGCCGATCACCGCGGCGATGATCGCTTCGAATTCAGCCTGCAAGCCGCGGTCGGCCGCTGCCGAACCGATGTCGCACACTTGCAGCACCGCATACAGGCAGGAGCAGAACGCGGTCAGCACGAACAGGGAGATCTTCACGCGCCGCACCGGCACGCCGACGTTCTTGGCCGCGTTGGCGTCGCCGCCGACCGCGAAGATCCAGTTGCCGAAACGCGTTCGCGCCAGCGTGAATGCGCAGACGACAGCCAGCGCGAGCCACCACAGCAGAACTTTGGGAATACCGGGCACGAGCGGCATGCCGTTGTCCAGCGTTTTCGCGAGACCGATATGGCCCAGCCATACGAACAGACCGCGGAACGCGACGCCCTGGAAGAGCGTATGCGCGAGCCAGTCCTGCCGCGCGACGTCGCCGACACCGGAGATGATGGTGCGATCGGCGAACATCACCGACAGCGCCAGCGTCAGTCCGCGCAGGATGAACAGGAAGGCGAGCGTGACGATGAACGACGGCAGGCGCGTGCGCATCACCAGATAGCCGTTGAGTGCGCCGAGCAGCATCGAGCCGGCGAACGCGAAGACGATGGCGAGCCAGATCGGCCAGTGGAAGTACATGGTCGGCAGCGCGACCATCATGCCGGCAAAGCCGATCATCGAGCCGATCGACAGATCGAACTCGCCGGCGATCATCAGCAGGCACGCGCCGACCGAGATCAGACCCAGGTAGGCCGCGACTTGCGACCAGTTCATGACGCCGTCGAGGTTGAACATCCCCGAGTTGCCGGCCGCGAGACCGAACACGATGAACACCATCGCAGTGCCGGCCAATGCCGCGAATTCCGGGCGATTGAGCAGATGGCGGAACCACGATTCGCGGCGCACGCGCTCGTCGGCGGCAACGGACGGCGTGGCGGAAGGCGGCGCCGCCGGATCCTGCGGATCGGAAGCGGGCGCTTTGCTGCGATGGGGATGGAAAGGGTTGGCGACACCCATTGAAGCTCTCCTTGATACGCCGGCGGGCGGCTGGTCGACGCCAACCCGCGGGGCGTTTGAACGACTTTGAACGACGTGAAGGCGGTACCGTAAATGGTGTATCTGAAGCAAATGAACGGGCGAGCGCCGGCCAGATCACAGCCATCTGGCCGGCCCGTTCCTGTTCATGCGTGCCGCCATCGCGGCGGCACATCCGGCGATGCGTTGCTTAGCGGTATTGACCGGCGTACTTGATCACCTTGTCGACATTGGCTTTGGTGATGAAGCCCGGGCCCGAGCCGATATTGCGCGGCCCATAGGACGGGCTCAGCCCGTAAGTGGCAAGCCGTTCCTTGAACTTTGGATTGGCCTGCAGGATCTCGCGGATCTTGACCGGATCGGTGGTGTGATCCTTCTTCGCGATGGCCAGCACGGCGACCGGAATATAGCCCTGCAGGTACGGTTGCTGGTCGATCGCGAACTGGATCGTGCCGTCCTGAATGCCCTTTGCGATGTCGCTGTCGAAGTCGAACGTGGCGAACCAGATCTTGCCCGCGAGGCCCATCTGTTGCAGCGCCTTGAGCGTCGGATCGGCCGACAGCGGCCCGAGCGCAAGCACCGCCTGGGTATTCGGATGATTGCGCAGAAAGGCGCTCACCTTGGACTGCACGCCGGTAGGATCCTGGCCGGCGTCGAGCGTCGATGTCCTGAAGTTCGCGCCGATCGCCTCGGCAAAGCCACGGCAGCGTTCGAACGAAGCCGGGTTGGTCGCGTAATGGTTCACGCACAGGAACGACTTGATGCCCGCCGCCTTCGCCTTCTCGCCCGCCGCCTTGCCGGCGGCGTATTCCGGCTGTCCGACGTGCATGATCGCGCCGAGCTTCGCGCTTTGCTCCTCCGTGCCGGAGTTGATCGTGACGAGCGGAATGTGTTTCTCCGTGACCTTGGAGATCGAACTCTTGAGCACGTCGAAGTCGGCGATGGAGACGATCACGCCGTCATAGTTGCGTGCGGCGGCCTGCTCGATCAGGCGCGCCATGTCGGCGATATCGCCGTTGGGCGGATTGCGGTAGTCGGTCTCGACGTTGAAGTCCTCGTCGGCCTGTTTGATGGCGTTCTTGATGGTGTTCCACCACGAGTCCGAATCCGGCGCGTGACTGACCAGCACGAAGTGGGCGTCGGCCGCGCGGGCGGCCGAGGCCGCGCCGAATCCCGTTGCCAACGTCAATGCCGTCACCAGAACCCTGAGCGTAGCCTTGCCCTTGCAAAGTCTCATGTCTCCACCTTTCTCGGTCTGTCGTTATTGAAGGGAGCGTCTGGCAGCGGCTTTCGATTCGCATGCGGGTCGGCGCATCTCCGCCGAAGCACCATCGCTCACGACCAAGATTAGGACATCTTCCGAGGCGTTGCAATGAAAATTTCACGACAAATAAAATTGGAAAATACGTTCCATTTGGCACGGACGCTGCCTATAATCTGCAGCGTCGGAAGGTCGAGCGGCGCTGCCTGGCAAGCGGTTGCCGCAATGCAATACAGCCCTTGAGAGATAGCCATGGCGGAGCCGAGCACCGAAGAATTCCCGAGCGTCGAGGAATTGATGCAGCGCATCGCGGAAAACTACGAGGCGCTGCCGCGGCAGTTGAAAAACGTCGCGACTTACCTGGAACAGCACCGCGCGAGCGTGATGGTGGATCGCACCAGCGACATCGCTGCGAGCTGTGGCGTGCATCCGTCCGCGGTCGTGCGTTTTGCGCAGCGCTTCGGCTTTTCCGGCTTCTCCGATCTTCAGGCCGTGTTTCGTCAGGCCTATACGGGGCAGGGCGCGTCCTCGCCCAGCTATCAGCAGAGGATTCGCAAGCTGATCGACGACAAGCCCGGTGCGTTGTCGGGCGGCGCGGTGGCGCGCGAATTCATCGCGGCATCGCGCGGCGGCCTGGAAGAACTGGAAGCAGGTCTCGACGACAAGCAGTTCGACGCCGCCGTCAAGATGCTGCAACAGGCCGACAACATCTATGTGGTGGGGGTGCGGCGTTCGTTTCCAGTGGCGAGCTACATCGTCTATGCGTTGCAGCACACGCCCAAGCGCGTGCATCTCGTATCCGGTTTCGGCGGCATGTATCGCGAGCAGATTCGCAGCGTGAAGAAGGGCGATGTGGTGATCGCGATCAGCTTCGCGCCGTATGGCAAGGAAACGCAGTACTGCCTGCGCGTCGCGCATCATCACCAGGCCAAAACACTGGTTATTACGGACAGCCAACTCTCTCCGCTGTCGCGCTATGCAAGCACCCAGCTGTATGTGAAAGAGGGCAGCGCGTTCGCGTTCCGCTCGCTGACCAGCACGATCTGCTTATGCCAGGCGTTGTTCATCGCGCTTGCGTACAAGCTCGAATTGAACGTTGAAGAATCCAAGGACACTGGAGGATACGATGACTGACGCGGTAAAGACGATCGACGTGGCGGTATTCGGCGCGGGGCGCATCGGCAAGATTCATGCGGCGAATCTCGCACGGCATCCGGGCGTGCGGCTCAAGTACGTGGTCGACGTGAACCGCGAGGCCGCCGCGGCGCTTGCCGCCGAGCACGGCGCGCAAGTTGCGGATATCGACGGCGCGATGGGCGATGCCGCGATCGGCGCGACCGTGATCTGTTCGAGCACGGACACGCATGCGGACCTGATCGTCAAGTCGGCGGCGCAAAAGAAGCACGTATTCTGCGAGAAACCGGTCGACCTGACGCTGGAGCGCGCGCGAGCGTGCGCCGACGGCGTGGCGCGTGCAGGCGTCGTGTGCATGATCGGGTTTCAGCGCCGCTTCGATCCGACGTTCTCCGCGTTGAAAGCGCGGATCGACGCGGGCGAGATCGGCACGCCGGAAATGCTGGTGGTGACGAGCCGCGATCCGGGCGCGCCGCCGCTCGAGTACATCCGCCACTCGGGCGGCATCTTCAAGGACATGCTGATTCACGACTTCGACATCTTCCGCTGGATTCTCGACGACGAAGCCGACACCCTGCACGCCAGCGGCAGTTGCCTGAGCGACCCGGCGATCGCGCAGGCGGGCGACATCGATTCGACCGCCGTGACGATCCGCACGAAGCGCGGCCGGCTCTGCCAGATCAATACCGCGCGCCGTGCCGCTTATGGCTACGACCAGCGGTTCGAAGTGCTCGGCAGCATGGGCATGCTGCAGGCGGGCAACGTGCGGCCGACCGAAGTGACCGCGTACTCGAAAACCAGGGTGTCGACCGACGTGCCCGAGGCGTTTTTCCTCGAACGCTATCGCGCGGCATATGCGCTCGAAATCGCGCATTTCTTCGATGCGCTCACGCAAGGCAAGCCGGTGCGCACGACCGTCGCCGATGGGCTGAAGGCGCTCGAACTCGCCGACGCCGCGAGCCGTTCGTGGCACGAAGGCCGCGCGGTCAAACTCGGCGAGGCATCGTGATGACGGCGGCGACAAAGCGGGTGCGTGTGGGTGTAGTCGGCCTGGGGCGCCTCGGCAAGCGGCATGCGGAGAATCTCGCGTATCGCGTGCCGGGCGCGGCGCTCGTGGCCGCATGCAGTCCGCTGGCAAACGAGCGCGCGTGGGCGCGCGACGCATTGCCCGAGCCGCGTCTGTACGGCGATTACGCTGAGCTGCTCGCCGATCGCGACGTGGATGCGGTGTGGCTCGTCACGCCGTCGTCCTTGCACGCGCAGCAGATCATCGACGCACTGCGCGCCGGCAAGCACGTGTTCTGCGAGAAGCCGTTGTCGCTCGATCTTGCCGAGTGCGAGCGCGTGCTGGCCGAAGCCGCGCGCTATCCGCATCTGCAGGCGACCATCGGCTTCATGCGCCGCTTCGATCCGAGCTACAAGGATGCTTTCGACAAGGTCGCGGCGGGCCGGATCGGCCGGCCGTTCCTCGTGCGCTCGCAGACCACCGACCAGAACGATACCGAGGGCTTTTTCGTGCGCTTCGCGGCGACCTCGGGCGGCATCTTTCTCGATTGCACCGTGCACGATATCGACGTGGCTCGCTGGCTGCTCGGCAAGCCGCGCGCGACGCGCGTGTTCGCGGCGGGCGCGGTCGCATTGCACGAGGGCCTGCGCGCATTCGGCGACGTCGACAACGGCGTGGCGATTTGCGAGTTCGAAGGCGGCAAGCTCGCGATGTTCTACGCGTCGCGCACTCAGGCGCACGGCAACGACACACATAGCGAAGTGATCGGCACGGCCGGCGCGCTCGCGATCGGCCACAATCCGCGCGCGAATCGTGTCGAGATTTACGACGCCGGCGGAATTCGCAATGAGTGCACGCACAGCTTTTTCGATCGCTTCGAAGAGGCGTTCCTGCACGAGGCGCGCGCGTTCGTCGCGGCGGTGCACAGCGGCGCGTCGGCCGACGCGCCAGCCGGCGCGACGCTCGCCGACGCGCTGGAAGCGACGCGCATCGGTGTCGCGTTGCGGCAGTCGCTGCAAAGCGGGCAGGCGGTCACGCTCTAGCGGTGCGAGCCGCCCACGGTGCGAGGGAGCCGGCGCTGCCGCGTCGTGTCCGGCGGCCGCGCGGCGCCTGCTGTAGAATTTGACCCTCTGTCCGGCGTCGCTCGCGACGCCTCGTCCCGAAGGTCATCGTCGATGCAAATTCAGATTCACAAGGAAGTCGATGCGCGCGGGCTGATGTGCCCGCTGCCCATTCTGCGCGCCAAGAAGGCGCTCGCCGACATGCAAAGCGGCCAGATTCTCAAGGTGCTGGCCACCGATCCGGGTTCGCAGCGAGATTTCGCCGCGTTTGCGAAGCAAACCGGCAATGAAATCGTCGAAAGCTCGGCGCAAGACAAGGTTTTCACTTTCCTGATGAAGCGCCGCTAACGAGCGGCGGCCAGCCCGAGCGCGCGCCCATACAAAAGGCGCCGTGCCCGCGAATGCGGGACACGGCGCCTTTTTACTTCGGCTCGACGCCGCCTGCGTGCCGGAAGGCTCGCGCGCGAACGCCGTTCAGCCTTCCAGAACCGGTGAACGGGTGCGCAGATATTCTTCGAAGTCGGCGGCCACTTCGGGGTGACGCAGCGCGAATTCGACGGTCGCCTTCAGATAGCCGAGCTTGCTGCCGCAATCGAAACGGGTGCCGTGGTACTTGTACGCGAGCACCTGTTCGTCGGCGAGAAGCGACTGGATTGCGTCCGTCAACTGCAATTCGCCGCCCGCGCCCGGCTTGAGCGACCGGATGTGGTTGAAGATGCGCGGCTTCAGCACGTAGCGGCCCACCACGCCGAGGTTGGACGGCGCCACGTCCGGCTCCGGTTTTTCGATGATGCCCGACATCTTGATGATCGAATCTTCCCATTCCTTGCCGTCGACGATGCCGTACGACTTCGTTTCCTGCCGCGGGATTTCTTCGACCCCGATCACCGAGCTGTGATAGTGGTCGAACACCTCGATCATCTGCGTCATCACGGGCGGCGTGCCATACAGCAGGTCGTCCGCGAGAATCACGGCGAACGGGTTGTCGCCCACCAGCTTTTCGGCGCACATCACCGCATGGCCGAGGCCCAGCGCTTCCGGCTGGCGCACGTAGAAGCAGTCGACATGGCTCGGCTTGATGCTGCGCACGAGTTCGAGCAGCTTGTCCTTGCCGCGCGCTTCGAGTTCCGCCTCGATCTCGTAGGACTTGTCGAAGTGGTCTTCGATGGCACGCTTGCTGCGGCCGGTGACGAAGATCATTTCGGTGATGCCAGCCGCCATTGCTTCTTCGACCGCGTACTGGATCAACGGCTTGTCGACGATCGGCAGCATTTCTTTCGGGCTGGCCTTAGTGGCCGGGAGGAACCGGGTGCCCAGACCTGCCACCGGAAATACCGCCTTTGTAACTTTTAGCATTTGAATACCCTGAGTCCTCTGGTTTAGCTTTCGGTCCCCGCCCGCCATCAACGGCGCGCAGGGAGCGTCGATCAGGCCGGCAGACGGGCCAATTGGGCTTTCAGCTTGCCCATGGTGGTTTCAAAGTCGGCAAGTCTCTTCTGCTCCTGCTCAACGACTGCCGGGGGCGCCTTGGCTACGAAACTTTCGTTCTGCAGTTTGGCGTTGGCTTTGGCGACTTCGTTACCGAGCCGCGCAATCTCCTTCGACAAGCGCTCGCGTTCGACCGCTACGTCGATCTCCACCTTCAACACCAGCTTGTCACTGCCTACGATAGCAATTGGCGCGCCATCCGCCTGTGCATCGAGCGCCGCTTCGTCGGCGATGATCTGCACTTCCGACAGGCGGGCCAATGCCTGGGCGTACGGAGCAAACGTGCGCAAGCGCTCAGCGTTGCCGGCCGCGAGCAGCGGCACCCTGACGGCCGGCGACAGATTCATTTCGCCGCGCAGATTGCGGCACGCGTCGATGACCGCTTTCAGGTCGGCCGCCCACTGTTCAGCCTCCTCGTCGAGCTTCGCCGGTTCCGCAATGGGGTACGGCTGCACCATGATCGACGCTTCGCCCTCGGCCGCGCCCGCGGGATAACGTCCGGCCAGCGGCGCCACTTTCTGCCACAGCGCTTCGGTGATGAACGGGATCACCGGATGCGCGAGGCGCAGCACCGTTTCGAGCACCCGCAGCAGCGTGCGGCGCGTGGCGCGCTGCTGGTTCGGCTCGCCTGTCTGGATCTGCACCTTGGCGAGTTCGAGATACCAGTCACAGTATTCGTCCCAGACGAACTTGTATAGCGCGTTGGCGACATTGTCGAAACGATAGTCGGAAAAGCCCTTGGAAATTTCCGCTTCGACGCGCTGCAGGCGCGAGACGATCCAGCGATCCGCCGACGAAAAGTGCAGATGCCCCTGGGGGCCGCATTCACCGCATTGTTCCGGTTTGCCGAAGCCGCAATCGTGGCCTTCGCAGTTCATCAGCACGAAACGCGTGGCGTTCCACAGCTTGTTGCAGAAGTTGCGATAGCCCTCGCAGCGCGCCAGATCGAAGTTCACGTTGCGCCCGAGCGTTGCCATCGACGCCATCGTGAAGCGCAGCGCGTCCGTGCCGAACGCCGGGATGCCGTCGGGGAATTCCTTGCGGGTCTTCTTTTCGATCGACGCGGCCTGCTTCGGATTCATCAGGCCGGTGGTGCGCTTGGCGACCAGCGCGTCCAGTGCGATGCCGTCGACGATATCGATCGGGTCGAGCGTATTGCCCTTGCTCTTGGACATCTTCTGGCCTTCGGCGTCGCGCACGAGACCGTGCACGTAGACCGTGTCGAACGGTACCTTGCCCGTGAAGTGCGTGGTCATCATGACCATGCGCGCGACCCAGAAGAAGATGATGTCGAAGCCGGTCACGAGCACCGACGAAGGCATGAAGTGCTTGAGCTCCGGCGTTTCGTCCGGCCAGCCGAGCGAAGAGAACGGCACCAGCGCCGACGAGAACCACGTGTCGAGCACGTCTTCGTCGCGCTTTAATGCACCGGTGTAGCCGGCCGCGGCGGCCTTCGCGCGCGCGCCTTCTTCCGTTTTCGCGACGAAGATTTCGCCGTTCTCACCGTACCACGCCGGAATTTGATGGCCCCACCAGAGCTGACGCGAGATGCACCAGTCCTGAATGTTTTCGAGCCACTGGTAGTATGTAGTAGTCCAGTTTTCGGGCACGAACCTGATCTCGCCGCTGCGGACCACGTCCAGCGCAGTTTCGGCGATCGATTTGCCCGGATTGAAGGTGCCTTGCGGCGCCGGCTTGCTCATTGCGACGAACCACTGGTCCGTCAGCATCGGCTCGATCACGACGCCCGTGCGGTCGCCGCGCGGCACCATGAGCTTGTGCGGCTTGACCGATTCGAGCGCGCCGAGCGCTTCGAGGTCGGCCACTACCTGCTTGCGGGCTTCGAAACGGTCGAGGCCGCGATATTTCGCCGGCGCGTTGTCGTTGATTTTCGCGTCGAGCGTGAGGATTTCGATTTGCGGCAGCTTGTGGCGCAGGCCGACCTGATAGTCGTTGAAGTCGTGCGCCGGGGTGACTTTCACGACGCCCGTGCCGAACTCACGGTCGACGTAGTCGTCGGCGATGATCGGCACTTCGCGGTTCGACAGCGGCAGCGTGACCGTTTTGCCGATCAGATGCGCGTAGCGCTCGTCTTCCGGGTGAACCATCACGGCGGTGTCGCCGAGCATGGTTTCCGGCCGCGTGGTGGCGACCGTCAGATGGCCGGAGCCGTCGGTGAGCGGATACCGGATGTGCCACAGGTGGCCGTTTTCTTCCTCGCTGACCACTTCCAGGTCGGAGACCGCGGTGAGCAGCACCGGGTCCCAGTTGACGAGGCGTTTGCCGCGATAGATCAGGCCCTGTTCATACAAACGCACGAACACGTCGCGCACGGCGGCCGACATCTTGTCGTCCATCGTGAAGTATTCGCGCGACCAGTCGATCGACGCGCCCAGACGGCGCACCTGATTCGTGATGGTCGAGCCCGACTGCTGCTTCCATTCCCACACGCGTTCGACGAACTTCTCGCGGCCCAGGTCGTGGCGCGACACGCCCTCGGCGTCGAGTTGCCGTTCGACGACGATCTGCGTGGCGATCCCGGCGTGGTCGGTGCCTGGCACCCACAGCGTGTTTTCGCCGAGCATGCGGTGATAGCGGGTGAGGCCGTCCATGATGGTCTGGTTGAACGCATGGCCCATATGCAGGGTGCCCGTGACGTTCGGCGGCGGCAACTGGATGGAGAAATCCTTGCGGTTCTCGTCGAAGGACGGCGCCGCGTAGGCGCGCTTTTCCCATTCAGGGCCCCAGTGGGCTTCGATGGTGTGGGGCTCGAAGCTCTTGGCAAGCGTTGAGGGGGTGTCGCTCGGGGTCTCGCTCATGTGTCGTTCGGCTGGTAGATGCAAAGAATGCTCGATTATAAGCGGGGCGGGGCGCCGGGGGATTTTTGGCGGTTTGCTTCCGGTTGGCGGTCTGGCGGCGTTCTTCGGAGTGTTGGCCTTTCCTCGATTTGTTAGTGGTCGGTTGGCGTTGCCGCAATGCGGGGCGCAGATTGCCTCTGCTGGCCGAGATCAGCCCGGAACGTATGACGAGCCTTGCTCCAGAGCAACCCGTCGCGCTTATCGCGATTCAGAACGGGCGCACCCGACCTTCTCGGTCGACAGTGGCGGCGCTGATGTTGCGCAAGAAGCGGCAGCGTGCCGCGTCAACCTTAAAGGCGCGAATTATCGCGCCTTTTTCCATTGTGTGGCCATCAAAGTAGGTGCCGTGAATTGACTGTTTCACGTTTCTGTCAATGTTCGTTAATTCCTGATTATCTCGATTTGATTTCGTTGACCTGCCGGAATTTAAATGGTCAGTTAGCGGGTTTGGCAGCTAACGCTGCGTCGCTGGTCTTTTTCAGGGAGCAGGGAGTGGCAGAGTTCGATCCATCACGGCAGAGTGTCACGGGACGTCAGGCGTGTTTTCTCGAAGTGCCCGGCACGTCAACTTCGGCGGCGCTGTCGGTCGTGTCGTTCAAGGCAACCGAAAAGATGGGGGCACCGACCGAAGTGCGGATCGAGCTGACCCACCCGCAGCAGCTTGCGCGCGCCGATTACCTCAACGTGGATGCCTGCTTTTCTATGGTGGCTGACGATGGCGCCGTGAAGAAGTTTTCCGGATACATCGAACGCTTCGCGACGGTGCAGACCACGAAGGACTATGGCAGGTACGAGATCACCCTGAAATCGCATTTCGGACGGCTCCAGGCCGTCACGCACACGGCGGTCTATCAGCATCTCACGATACCGCAGATCATCCGGAACATTCTGCGCCGGCACGGCATCCAGGATCACCAGATATCGTTCCGGTTGCGCGGCCAGTATCCCGCTCTTCTCTGGCGCTTCCAGCACCAGATGACGGACTTTGATTACGTCCACATGCTGCTGGAGAAGGCCGGAATCTACTCCTTTATCGTGGAGACGGAGTACGGCGACCAGATCGTTCTCGCCGATGACGTCGATCATTACCTCTACGACGATCCGCAACGGATCGTGCCGTACCGCGAAGCGGCCGGTCTCGAAGCGGGCGGCGTCGAGGCGGTGACGGCGATCAAAATCCATACCGAGACGGTGCCGCAGTCGTTCACGGTCGCGGACTACAACCCTGAGTCAGCATGGGAGAGATACCGGGATTCCGCCAACGTTGCGCCTGGCGATGCCACGACCTACGGTCAGCCCTACATTTACGGCACGCATCACCTCGACCAGGCGGGCGCGCGATGGGAGGCGCAGCTTCGGCATGAAGCGGCCATCGCACGACAGGTCATCTACGAGGGCGAGAGCAACGTGCTGGCGTTGCAGTGCGGGTATGTGCTGGAGACGGATAGCGTGCTGCCCGATGCGCCGAAAGGCATGGTCATCATCGAGGTCACGCACAGCGGCGCGCGCGATGCGTCCTATTCAAACAGCTTCAAGGCGATTCCCGCCGACCGCCGTTTCCGGCTCCAGTTCGAACCGAAAAAATGGACTCGCATTGCCGGCACGCTGTCTGGCCGCATTTGCAGCCCGGACAAATACACCTATGGCTACCTGAATGCGGCCGGCTATTACGTGGTGCGTCTGGATGCGGATTTCGGCAACTGGCCCAATGGTGGCGAAAGCGTGCCGCTGCGTCTGGCAAAACCGTTTGCGGGCAAGCTGCAGACCGGCATGCACTTCGTCGCGCTGGATAATGACGAAGCCGTGATTTCGTTCCGGGACGGCGACCCGGACAAGCCGGAGATTGTCGCGTTCCATCACCATAGCCAGGCGCGCGACCTGGTGACAAATGATCGCCGCTGGCTCTCGCGTAACGTGATCCGCACGCAGAAGAACAACAAGCTGCGCATGGAAGACTGGGCGGGCCAGGAAGGTATCAAGCTGAGTACGGAACACTCGGGCAAGTCGCAACTGAATCTCGGCTACCTGGTGAACAACAGGCTCGAATACAGAGGCGAAGGGTATGAGTTGAGATCTTCGGGTTGGGGGGTGCTCAGGGCGGGTAAGGGCGTGATGGTCACCACCTATGACCGCCCCGGCGCGCGCGGCCAGCAACTGGACATGCAGGAGACCCTCGCGCAGCTTGAGAGCGCGCTGGCGACGGCCAAGGCACTGGCGGCATCCGCCAGCAACCAGAAGTCCGAGCCAGCCGACACCGATGCGCAGCAGCAGATCAAGGACGATCTGGACGGCCTCAAGAACCCGGGGCTGGTGATGAGCACGCCCGCTTCGGCCGGCATCGTCGCGGGTAGCGGTGTGCAACTGTCGGCGCAGAACAGCATTTCAACCGTGGCCGGAAAGAACGCCGACTGGAGTGTGCTGAAACGCTTCACGGTCGCGGCGGGCGAGAAGATTTCGCTGTTCGCCCAGAAATTCGGCATCAAGATTTTTGCGGCCAAAGGCCCGGTCGAATTTCACGCCCAAGATGCTCCAATGTCGTTGATCGCGGACAAGGACATCAACGTTGCCAGCGTCAATGGCAAGGTCAAGATTTCCGCCGCGAAGGAAATCATTCTGGAATGCGGCGGCGCGTTCATTCACATGAAGGACGGCAGTACCACGCTCGGCGGTCCCGGCGATCTGTTTATCAAGACGATCACCGTGCAGAAAAAAGGCAAAGCATCCATGTATGGCGTGACGCCGTGGTCGGTCCTGCCTCAGCCGAGTGTCTGTCTCGAGTGCATGATCCACGCCGCCGAGCAAGGCGCGATGACCTTGGAGCGACAATGATTCCCGCCTCTGTTGCTGCACAGCTCCGCGAATACCGCAAGCGCCACTACAGCGGCCATGTCCTGGCGCTGGTCGATGGGCTCCAGTATCAGCAGCAGACCGGCCAGCAACTCGCTTCCGAAGACGATATGACGGTCTCGCTGTTCGCGGGCACGAAAGACATCGCACTGGCGCATGCGGGGCCTTGGCTGGTTGACCCGAAGCAGGCTCGCGGACGTGTTGCAGACCTTGGCGAACTCGAACAGAGCCGCCCCGGCGTGATCTGGCTGATTACCTCCGAGAGTCTGGAAGGGCAGGCGGAGAAGTTGCGTCCGTACCTGAATACCAGATTGCCAACCGGGCGGTCTGCGCTGCTGCGCTTCTGGGACCCCAGGGTACTGCATGCGCTGAATGCCGCATGCCGTGATAAGACGGGGCGCGCGCTTTTCACGACCGCAAAAGCATGGCAATACCTCCACGAAGGACAACGGTTCACCATCAACGACGATGCAACTCACTGACGAACAATGGGCAGTACTGAAAGTCTATGAAGACCGTAACTATGTGGACTTTATCCGTGGGCATGTCGTACGCGACTACCCCGCACTGGCCGACGATCCGAGCTTGCGAGACCGGCTTAACGCGGCCTTCGCGCGCACGAAAGAATTGGGCTTTACACATGATGGCCCAATAGTCGATTTCCTTTACGTAGAAGCGGTCGATCCAGGCTTCTACGAAATGCCGCCGATTGCTGCGTGGCTGAACAAGCCGGGGGCACCTGGCGAGCAGCGGTTCGAAATGCTGTTACAGGTCATGCGTAAAAAGCAACAGGAAATGAAGGAGAAACACTAATGGTTGGCATTTTTCCTCCGGGGCTCGGAATGGCGGGCGGTGCGCTCGCTCAGACAATACCTGAGGCTACGACCGTACCGCCTCCGCCCGTTGCCGGTGCTGTGGGCGGTGCTGGCGCGAGCGCGGGTGCCGATAGTGGATTGGGTTCGCTACCACGCGACCGGTCCCGCGAACGTGAAAGACCGTGCAAATGTCCACCGGAAAGCGGAGGTGAAAAGATCAGAAGGGGCTACAGCATGAATCCGGAGCCGCGACGTTATCAGGCGCGCATTACTGGCTTCGAGTACGGGATAACGACGGATGGAAAAGGCCGGGAAACCCGAGACGGCTGGAATATGGAGTGGAGTTGGCTTGACACAGACTTTGATGGATTCCACCCTCCACAATGTCTCTTGCAGGAAGCCAAGGCAGATTTTGACCAGTTTCTTGAAATAAACGATGACCCCGATGAGGACGATAAGCCTAGACCCTATTTCAAGGGTTTCAGCAAAATGGCGAATACGATCAAGGAGCAAAGTGCAAAGGTGCGCGCCAATCCTCCATCTCAATTGATGTGGTACTTTGGAACTCCAAGGGCACGAGAGTATATGTTGCCGACTCTTAACGCTGCGGGCGTGCCCTCTGTCTATCGACCGTGAGTCAACGATGAATTTATTTGCCCAACATAGAGACAGCGAGAAAGTCCGAGCCTCCGACTTTGAATATCATTTACGGCGTTTGCGATCACTGATTGACACACTATCGCAGAAGGATAGAACCTTGACTAGTTGGTATCTTCAAGGGGACTCCGTTTCTGAGGCGCTGCGATTCAACGTCTACATAGGTAGTGAACCGTCTGCAGCCGCCGTTGCCGAGTTGCATGATGAATATAAGGGTAAGGTCGCGGACGTACCGAGATCTGTTGGCATTTGGAACGGAATGGAATCAGCCGATGAAGGCGCGACCGCCTATGTTTCTTTTGATGGAGGTAACGTACTTTCGCAGACTGTTGATCTTATGTTCAACGAAAAGGGGGCGGGCTTTTCTCGGCTCGGAAACTATAAAGATGCAGCGGATGTTGTCGCTAAGGCGGTTGAAGTCTATGAACCGTTCTATACGTCGTTTGGTCCGCGCAAGTACTCGAAGAAAGCTGTTTTCGAAGATCGCCCCGGCGCGAGCTGGATGCTCTACTTGCCGCATGTCCTCACTTCCCGCCAAGTTCCTGAAGCGCGCGACCTGATACCGGTTTTGCGCGACGGCAATCAGCAAGGCACGATCATTGTCAGCGTGACAGATGCCGTATTCGATTTTAAAAATCGCGATCACGTCAAGGCGGCAAACGAAATCGAGGTTCGGCTGGCAGATCAGGACCTGCTGCCGCGCTTCGTTGACCTTTGACGGCCTGTTGTCTTGGCGGTTGATTGCGACGCCGGGACGCACCAGGCGGGCCGGTTTCCGCGAAGCTCGCGCGCATTCCCCACTTTTTCCGCACGAACCCGGTTTCACCGGACGCCGCGACTGCACCACTAACAAATCGACAAAAGGCCAACACCACGAGAACACCACAAGCACACCACAAGCACACCGCGACAACGCCAATAAGCCACCACCAAACAACCAAATCCACAGAAACCAAAAAATCCACCACCACAAAACCCCGCCCAACCAGGCACCGCAACGGCAAAAAATCCCCATCCCCGCCGGGGCATATAATGACGGACGAACCGCCGCCCCTCGCCAAAAAATGCCCGATCTGCTAGCCAATCTGAACCCCGAACAACACGCCGCCGTCACGCTCCCCAATGAGCCCGCGCTGATTCTCGCCGGCGCCGGCAGCGGCAAAACCCGCGTTCTGATCACGCGCATCGCGTGGCTGATCCAGCAAGGTCTGGCATCGCCCGCCACCATTCTGGCGGTGACCTTCACCAACAAGGCCGCCCGCGAAATGATGTCGCGTCTGTCGGCGCTCTTGCCGATCGACACGCGCGGCATGTGGATCGGCACGTTCCACGGCCTGTGCAACCGCATGCTGCGCGCGCATCATCGCGACGCGGGGCTGCCCGCCACGTTCCAGATCCTCGACACCGCCGACCAGCTGTCCGCCATCAAGCGTCTGATGAAGGGCCTTAACATCGACGACGAAAAGTACCCGGCGAAGAACCTGCAATACTTCATCAACAACGCGAAGGAACAGGGGCTGCGGCCGAAAGACGTCGATGCTACCGACAACTTCAACCGCAAATTCGTCGAGCTGTATGAAGCCTACGATCAGCAATGCCAGCGTGAAGGTGTGGTCGACTTTCCCGAGCTGCTGCTGCGCTGCTACGAGTTGCTCGCGCACAATCCGCCGTTGCGTGCGCACTATCAGGCGCGCTTCAGGCACATTCTCGTCGACGAGTTTCAGGACACCAACAAACTGCAATACGCGTGGCTCAAGCTGCTCGCGGGCCAGAGCAATGCGATCTTCGCAGTCGGCGACGACGACCAGTCCATCTATGCATTCCGCGGCGCGAACGTTGGCAACATGCGCGACTTCGAACACGAGTTCAACGTCCGCCATCTGATCAAGCTCGAACAGAACTACCGCTCGCATGGCCATATTCTGGACGCCGCCAATCAGCTGATCGCCAACAACTCGCGGCGCCTGGGCAAGAATCTGCGCACCGACGCGGGTCACGGTGAACCGGTGCGCGTGTACGAGTCCGCGACCGATTCGCAGGAAGCCGGCTGGATCGTCGAGGAAATCAAGGCGCTCATCAGCACGGGCACGTCGCGCAGCGAGATCGCGATTCTGTATCGCAGCAACGCCCAGTCGCGCACGATCGAACACACGCTGGTCAATGCGGGCATCGCGTATCGCGTGTACGGCGGCCTGCGCTTTTTCGAGCGCCAGGAAGTCAAGCACGCGCTCGCGTATCTGCGCCTGATCGACAACCCGAACGACGACACCGCATTCGCGCGGGTCGTCAATTTCCCCACGCGCGGCATCGGCGCGCGCTCGATCGAGCAGCTCGCGGACGCGGCGCGCCTCTACAACTGCTCGATGGCCGCGGCGGTGCCGTATGTCGCGGGCAAGGCGGGGTCGAGCCTCGCCGGCTTTGCGAACCTGATCGGCAAGATGCGCGCGCAAACGCAGCAGATGAGCCTGCCGGAAACGGTCGAGTACGTGGTCCGCACCAGCGGTCTCACGGAGTTCTATCAGACCGAGCGTGAAGGTCAGGACCGGCTGGAGAACTTGCAGGAACTGGTCAACGCGGCCGCGGCGTTCGTCAGCGAAGAGGGCTACGGGATGGACACGCCGGCGCGCTCGATTCCGCTGCGTCCGGGCGCGACCGCCGCGCCCGAGCTGGCAGTCGCCACCGACGA
Organism: Paraburkholderia suaedae; assembly: GCF_040812055.1. Classification (NCBI taxonomy): domain Bacteria; kingdom Pseudomonadati; phylum Pseudomonadota; class Betaproteobacteria; order Burkholderiales; family Burkholderiaceae; genus Paraburkholderia; species Paraburkholderia suaedae. The sequence goes on from NZ_JBFOAH010000002.1 coordinate 394,833, forward strand.
TCCCAATACCGTCGTGCTGGACGCGCCCGGCATTGCCGACCCCGCGCAAAACCCCGACACGATGACGCCGCTCGCCGGCTTCCTGTCGCACGCATCGCTCGAAGCGGGCGACAACCAGGCGCAAGCCGGCCAGGAAGCGGTGCAACTGATGACCGTGCACGCGGCCAAGGGTCTCGAATTCACGGCGGTGTTCATCACCGGCCTGGAAGAGGGGCTCTTCCCGCACGAGAACAGTGCGATGGAATCGGACGGGCTGGAGGAAGAGCGGCGCCTGATGTACGTGGCGATCACGCGGGCGAAGGAGCGTTTGTATCTGTCGTTTGCGCAAAGCCGGATGCTGCACGGGCAGACGCGCTACAACATCCGTTCGCGCTTCTTCGACGAACTGCCGCAGGAAACGCTCAAGTGGCTCACGCCCAAGGTCGAGGCGGGCGCGCGCTGGGGCGGCCGTTCGGATAACGCCGGTTATGGGCGCGACTGGTTTGCACGGCCGGGCTACACGGGCGCCGCGTCGTCGACTCCGGCATCGCTGCCGGCCTTCGCCAACGAGCAGCGCGCGGCCGAGGCGGGCTTTCGGGTGGGGCAGCAGGTGTTCCATACGAAGTTCGGCGAAGGCACCATCACCGCGCTGGAAGGTGGCGGAACCGACGCGAAGGCGCAGGTCAAGTTCAAGCGGCACGGCGAGAAGTGGCTGGCGCTCGCGGTCGCCAAATTACAGGCGGTGGAATGAGCGGCGGCAATGTGGAGCGCGACGTGGTCCCTGGGGCTGGCATAGGCGGGGCGGGTGCGATGAGCGAAAACGCTGCAGAGTCGGGCGCGGCCGGCGCTTCACGAACGGCTCCCGCAATCACGCCCGGCGCCACGGCGAGCCACAGCCGCGCGCCAGCTTTGCATCGACCGCTGGGCATTCTGGCGGCGCTGCCGCAGGAGCTCGGCGACCTGATCGAGGCCATGCGCGCCGAGTCCGGCATGCGCACGATCACGCACGGTCGGCGCGACTATCACCTGGGCACGGTCCACGGCGCGCCGTGCGTGGTCACGCTGGCGCGCGTGGGCAAAGTCGCGGCCGCCGCGACGGTGAGCGCGCTGATCCATGCGTTCGATGTCGAGGGGGTCGTGTTCACGGGCGTGGCAGGGGGTGTGGGCAAGGACGTGCGAGTCGGCGATATGGTCGTCGCCGATGCGCTGCTGCAGCACGATCTGGATGCGTCGCCGCTGTTTCCGCGGTTCGAGGTGCCGTTGCTGGGCGTATCGCGTTTTGCCGCCGACGCGGCGCTGTCCGACCGGCTCGCCGCGGCGTGCCAGCGGTTTGTCGCGGAACAGGGGGTTGCCTCGGCGGCGCGCTTCGGCACACGCGAGCCGCGCGTGCATCGCGGCCTGATCGTGAGCGGCGACCAGTTCATTGCGAGCGCGGCGGGGGTGAATGCGTTGCGCGATGCGTTGCCGGATGCGCTCGCGGTCGAGATGGAAGGCGCGGCGATCGCGCAGGTCTGCCATGAATACGGCGTGCCGTGCGCGGTGGTGCGCACCATCTCCGATACCGCCGACGATCATGCTCCGGCGTCGTTCGTGTCGTTTCTGACCGATATCGCAGGCGCTTATTCGAACGCGATTTTGACGCGCTTTTTCGATGTCGGGAACGCGCAGGCTTGAGAGCCCCACAGCGCACTTCCGCAACCGGGCTTTGCCCGCATCGCGCGAATTCAGCCTTTCCGCACCTCGCCCAGCGCCTCGCGAACCTGCTGCAGCGCCGCCGGATCTTCGATCGTCGGCAGATCCCCCGGCTCGCGTCCTTCCGCAAGCGCCGCGATCGCGCGACGCAGCAGCTTGCCTGAGCGCGTCTTCGGCAGCATCGACACCACCACCACGCGCGACGGCCGCGCAATCGCGCCGAGCCGGCGATCGACCGTCGCCGCGAGTTCGGCTTCGAGCCGCGCGCGTTCGCTGGGGTCGGCATCGGATTGCGCACCGCGCAGCACCACGAAGGCCATCGCCACCTGACCCTTCAGCGGGTCCGTCACACCGACCACCGCGACTTCCGCGACCGCCGCGTGGGCCGACAACGCTTCCTCGATCTCGCGCGTGCCGAGCCGGTGGCCGGCTACGTTGATCACATCGTCGGTGCGCCCGAGAATCGTCACGTAGCCGTCCTCGTCCTGCACGCCCCAGTCGAAGGTCGAATACACCTGGTGGTCCGGAATGCTCGACCAGTAGATGCTGACAAAGCGGCTGTCGTCGCCCCATACCGTCGACATGCAGCCGGGCGGCAGCGGATAGTCCAGCGTCAGCACGCCCTTTTCGCCGGGCGGGCAGGGCTCGCCGGTCAGCTCGTTGCGCAGCGTCAGCTTGAAACCGGCCGACGGCACACCCGGCGAGCCCAGCCGGGTCGGCAACGCTTCGATGCCGCGCGGAATCGCCAGCATCGGCCAGCCGGTTTCGGTCTGCCAATAGTTGTCGATCACCGGTTTTTGAAGCGCCTCTGAGATCCACGCGGCGGTCGGCTGGTCGAGCGGCTCGCCGGCGAGAAACAGTGTGCGCAGGCTCGATAGATCGGCTTTCTTCAGCAGCGCCGGGTCCTGCTTCTTCAGCACGCGCAGCGCGGTGGGCGCGGTGAACATCAGATTGATCTTGTGCTGCTCGACGAGGCGCCACCAGATGCCGCCGTCCGGACGGATCGGCGTGCCTTCGTACATCACGGTGGTCAGTCCCGCGATCAGCGGCGCGTAGACGATGTAGCTATGGCCCACCACCCAGCCCACGTCCGATGCCGTGAACATGGTGTCGCCAGGCTTGCCCTCGAAGATGTGCTCCATCGATGCGGCGAGCGCCACCGCATAGCCGCCGACGTCGCGTTGCACGCCCTTGGGCTTGCCGGTGGTGCCCGAGGTGTACAGCACATACGAGGGCTCGTTCGATTCGAGCCATTCGCACGGCACGTGCGCGTCGAAAAACTGCTCGCGCAACGGCTCGTAGGCGACGAGGTAGCGCGCGTTCAGACGCTCGGGCGCGAGTTGACGGTCGACCAGTAGCACGCACGGCGTCTGGTGCATCGCGCGCGCGAGCGCTTCGTCGATCAGGGGCGCGTAGTCGATCACCTTGCCGCCGCGCGCGCCGGCGTCGGCGGTCACGATCAGCACGGGCTTCGCATCGTCGATGCGAGCCGCGAGGTTGGGCGCCGCGAAGCCGCCGAACACCACCGAGTGAATCGCGCCCAGACGCGCGCATGCAAGCATCGCGAACAAGGCCTCGGGGATCATCGGCAGATAGAGCAGCACGACGTCGCCGCGCTTCACGCCGAGCGAGCGCATCACCGCGGCCATCCGGTTGATTTCCGCGTACAGCTGCGCGTAGGTGTAGTGTCGCTCGATGCCGGTTTCGGTCGACACATAGACCAGCGCATCCTGTTGAGCGCGTGCGGCGAGATGACGGTCCACCGCGTTGTGACACAGATTCGTGCGGCCGCCGACGAACCAGCGCGCGAAGGGCGGCTTCGAGCGGTCGAGCACGGTGTCGAACGGCGTATGCCAGTGAATGCGCTGCGCTTGCTCGCGCCAGAAGTCCTCGGGGCGCTCGATCGAACGGCGGTGGAAGTCGCGGTAGCGGGTCATCTGCGGCGATCCTTCTGCGTGAGGGAACGGTGTCCATGCCGGGGCCTGCGACCGCGACGCGCGTCGCCAGTGCGGCATGTGTATTCGCACAAGCATAGAGCACGCGCTGCGCGCCGGACAACGCGGGTTCACCATGAGCGCCATTGCGGAGCATTGGCGGCGAGACAGCTGACGCGGTCAGGCCCGTCATTCAGTGCACGCGTCCCGCACGCGCTCGCGCCGCAAAAAGAAAAAGGCGCCGCAGCGCCTTTTCCCCTCAATCCACGCTGCGGAGCACCCGCTCACGCCTTCGCGCGCTTGCCTTCGACATCCGGCAGCAGCACCGTCAGCACGCCGATCAGCGGCAGAAACGAACAGACCTTGTAGACGAACGCGATGCTGGTGGCGTCGGCCAGTTGCCCGAGCACCGCCGCGCCGATCCCGCCGAGGCCGAACGCGAAGCCGAAGAACAGCCCCGCGACCATCCCCACCTTGCCGGGGATCAGTTCCTGCGCAAAGACGAGGATCGCCGAGAACGCCGAAGCCAGCACCACGCCGATGATCACCGTCAGCACGCCAGTCCAGAACAGGTTCGCGTACGGCAGCAGCAGCGTGAACGGCGCGACGCCGAGAATCGACACCCAGATCACGTACTTGCGGCCGATCCTGTCGCCGATCGGACCGCCGATCACGGTCCCCGCCGCGACCGCCGCGAGGAACACGAACAGATGTACCTGGGCGGCCTGCACGGGCAGATGGAACTTGTCGATCAGATAGAAGGTGAAATAGCTGTTGATGCTGGCAAGGTAGAAGTACTTGGAGAACACCAGCAGGATCAGCACGCCCATCGCGAGCATCACCTGGTTGCGCGACAGCGTGGCGTGGGCCGTGTGGGCGCGCGCCTTCTTCACCGACGGATGCTGCTTGTACCAGCGGCCGATTTGCGTGAGCACGACCATCGCGACGAGCGCCGCCACCGAGAACCACGCGATGCTGCGCTGGCCGTGCGGAATCACGATCAGCGCGGCGAGCAGCGGACCGAGCGACGTGCCCGCATTGCCGCCTACCTGGAACAGTGACTGCGCGAGTCCGTGGCGGCCGCCCGAGGCCATGCGCGCAACCCGCGACGATTCCGGATGGAACACCGACGACCCGCAGCCCACCAGCGCCGCGGCCACGAGCAGCACACCGAAGCTCGGCGCAATCGACATCAGCAGCAGGCCGGCGAGCGTGAAGCCCATGCCCACGGGCAGCGAATACGGCTTTGGATGCTTGTCGGTATAGGTGCCGACGAGCGGTTGCAGCAGCGACGCGGTGATCTGGTAGGTCAGCGTAATCAGGCCGATCTGCCCGAACGACAGGGAGAAGTTGTCCTTGAGCATCGGGTAGATCGCGAGGATCAACGACTGGATCATGTCGTTGAGCAGATGCGAAAAGCTGATGGCGCCGAGCACGGAGTAGACCGTGCGCTGGAGGCTGGCGGCCGGCTGGGCGAGCGCGGCAGCAGGGGTCGCGGCCCTTGCGCTTGAGGTGGCGGCCACGGCGTCTTTATCGAGACTGGTTTCCATACGCTGGGTAAGAAATGAGGTAGGAGAAAAAGGCGGCGAAAAGTGTGGGCGCTTGTCGGCGGATCGTTGTTTTGGCTCCGGCTGGCGCGACAATTTCGACGCGATTTCCGGCGGTGCAGCCATTTCCGACAGTTTAATGTGGCTTGAGCGAATTGTAAGGACAAGTTTTGTCGCGAATCGGACACTGTGGCGCAGCGTGTGCCGTTTGCGTAGCGAAACGGGAGTGGCCGTACCGTGAGCCTGCCGGCGCCGGATCGCGCCTGTGATTGCCAGCCATCCGCTCGGCATTTCTCGGGCATGTCGTTCCACAAATGCGCTTCGCCGATTTTTGGCCGTGTATAAACGGTCGCGGACGCGCGGCTTACAAAGCCGCGCGTCGAGGACCGGGCGACAGGCGGCGGCGTGTGGCCGCAGAAGATACTAAAGATCCCTGATGCGGCGCCGTAGACCCGGAGAGATAAGCAGCAATGCCGGACCAACCTTCCGGCAGATCTACACGTGGGGACGGGGAATATGAAAGCAGTTTCGCCAGGCAGTCGGCACAATGCGGGGTTCTTGACGGACGCACCGGCGGCACACGCGCCGCCGTCTCGCGCTCAGGGTGGCCATGCGCATGCCGTGAAGCGCAGTGGCTTGTCGGTCAAGGTCATGTTGCGCGGCGCGTTCGCGGTGTTGCTGATCGGCACTTTGCTGATCGGCGTGTTTTCGCTCACCCAGATCAGCCGCCTGAACGCGTCCGCGCAGTCCATCTACGATCAGGGCCACGTCGCGAGCCGCGCGGCGGAAGAAGCGCGCGGTCACATGTTGCGCGCGAGCCGCGCGCAAAAGATGCTGCTGACGGCCACCACCGCGAAGGAGCGCGACGAACTCGGCACGGACGTCGATCATGACCTCGCCGGTCTGCGCACGCAACTGGCCACACTGCAGCAGTACGTCGATACCTTCGACGCGAAGGCGCTTGCGCAGCAGAAGGCGTTTGCCGCGGCCGTCACCGTGTGGAGCGGGCATCTGCGCGACTTCGTGACGCTCGTCAAGGCGCAGCCGCTCGACCTCTCGCAGATGAACTGGCAGGTCGGCACGCAGGACGTGTCGCTGCTGGTCGAGACCGGCAAGCTGGAAAAGCTCGTCGATGAACTGGTCGCGCAGCGCGGCACCGCCGCGAAGGCGACCATCGACGCGTCGGGCTTCATCTATCACTCGTCGTTCGTCATGATCGCCGCGATGACGCTCGCGCTGATTGCGCTCGCGTTCGGCATCAGCGAGTGGGTGGTGCGGCGGCTTGCCGGCCAGCTCGGCGGCGAGCCGGCGTACGCGAAGGAAATCGCGAGCCGGATCGCGGCGGGTGATCTCTCGAACAAGATCGCGCTCGGCCGCAAAGATCGCTCCAGCATGCTGTACGCGCTGCAGGACATGCAAAGCGGGCTCGCCACGACGGTCTCGGACATCGCGTCGAGCGCGGATGCGATTGCGACCGCGTCGGGCGAAATCTCGATGGGCAATCTCGACCTGTCGCAACGCACCGAGCAACAGGCCATGGCGCTCGAGCGCACCGCCAGCAGCATGGAGCAATTGACTTCGACGGTGCGCCAGAACGCCGAAAACGCGAAGCAGGCGAGCACGCTCGCGCACAACGCGTCGGAGATCGCGGAGAAGGGCGGCGCGGTGGTGAACCGGGTGGTCGCGACCATGAACGACATTAACGATAGCGCGCGCAGCATCGGCGACATCATCGGCGTGATCGAGGGAATCGCGTTTCAGACCAACATTCTGGCGTTGAACGCAGCGGTCGAGGCGGCCCGCGCCGGCGAGGAAGGCCGCGGGTTCTCGGTGGTCGCCGCCGAAGTGCGCAACCTCGCGCAGCGCAGCGCCGCTGCCGCCAAGGAGATCAAGGCTTTGATCGACACCTCGGTGCAGCGCGTGAGCAATGGCTCGACGTTGGCTCAGGACGCCGGGGCGACGATGGATGAAGTCGTGAAGGCGGTCAAGCGTGTCACCGACATCATGGGCGAGATCTCGGCGGCTTCGTCGGAGCAGAGCGCCGGCATCGAGGAAATCAACCTCGCGGTCACGCAGATGGATTCTGGCACGCAGCAAAACGCGGCGCTGGTGGAGCAGGCCACCGCGGCGGCCCGCTCGCTCGACGATCAGGCGCGCGGTTTGAAGGCGATGGTGGGCAAGTTCAGGCTGGCGTAGCGCGGATTTTTGCGGCGCGCGTCGCCGATCGTGTCTGCCTGGTCCATGCTCGGGCTTAAGTGCATGGACCAGGCGGCGCCGGTCGAAGCGATCTGTCGCCGGGCCCGGCAGCGGAGTTATCCGTTCGTCCTGGCGGCGTCGGGCTTGACGACCACCGTACAGGTGATGCCGGCCGCCAGCACGACGCCGTCCGGCACCGCGTCGATCTTCACGCGCACCGGCACGCGTTGCGCGAGGCGCACCCAGTTGAAGGTCGGATTCACGTCCGCAAGCAGTTCGTGGCTTTGCGGATTGTCGCGGTCGTAGATGCCGCGCGAAATGCTCTCGATGTGTCCCTGCAGCGTGCCGCCGCTCATCAGCCGCATCTCGGCTCGATCGCCGATGCGCACATGCGGCAGCTTGGTTTCCTCGAAATATCCATACACCCAGAACGAGTGGCTATCGACGATCGCGAGCTTCGCCGCGCCCGCGCTCGCATAGTCGCCACGGAACACGCTCAGGTTCGTCACATAACCGTCGACCGGCGACACCACGCGCGTGCGCGCCAGGTTCAGCTTCGCCGCATCCAGCGCGGCCAGCGCCTGCTGGTAGGACGCGGCGGCCGCCGACGCCGTATGCGTCGCGTTCTCGCGGCTTTCCTTCGACACCACCAGCGCATCCATATCGGCGCGCCGCGCGGCGTCGTCGCGCTTCATCTGCAGTTCGGCCTTGCGCGCGGCCACTGCCGCCTGCGCCTGTTCGACGGCGATCTGGTAATGCGACGGATCGATCTGCATCAGCAGATCGCCCTTCTTCACCAACTGGTTGTCCTTTACCGGCAGATCGACGACCGCGCCCGATACGTCGGGCGCCACGTTGACGATCTCGGCGCGCACGCGGCCGTCGCGGGTCCACGGTTCGTCCATGTAATGGACCCACAACACGCGTCCAATCAGGATCGCGACGATAAAGACAATGGCTGTCGCGATGAAGCCAATGAGATTTCGGATGCTCATGTTTCGACTCTGGTCAACGATAAACGGCGAGACCGAGCACGCCGCACACACATACGAGCAGACTGGCCCGGAACAGGGACGGATGCCACACCACGCGGTACAGGCCCGTCCAGGCGAGCGCGCGGTCCAGCAGCCAGGTGAGCGCCGCGCCGGCGATCAACAGCAGCACGATGGTCGGCAGGTAGGCGTCGAGGACGGCAATTTCACGCGGCATGGGGGACTCCTTTTCGGGCGGCGGTATGACGTTCGCTTGCTTTGCCGCGTTGGCTCGATTCGCCGCTTGCGCCGCCTCCGCCGCGCTTATCGCGGTCAGCCATCAGCGGCTCGAGCGGGGACTGCGGATCGAGCAGCGCAGTGCGGATGAAATGCAACTGGCTAAGGAGGCGTTGCAACCGATGCCGCTCGTCGCGCGGCGGCGTGAAGCTGGCGACTAACTGTTGGAGCGAGTCGATCGCGGCGGTGGTGCTCGTGAGTGCGCCTTCGAAGCGCTCTTTCTGTGGCCGCTCGAAGAGCGCGCTCAACGCATCGATCATCGTGCGCAGCGCCGCGCGCCACGGCGTCGACCCGGCATAGCGTGCATCGTCGGGCAGCCCGGCGATTTCACCGCGCAGATCGATCACTGCGTTGCCCACCTCGAGCACGCAAAACAGCCAGCGCAAGGTATCGCGCCGCAGTTCGGGCTCGTCGGGTGCGAGCGCGTTGATCTGGAACATCAGGTCGCGCGCGCCGCTCTCGAAGCGCGAACGCACCCGGCGTAGACCCGCGCGGCCGGCCAGCACCACCTGACGGCGCAGATCGGCCAGCAGCCGGTTGCGCAGCCAGGGCGTGGACGGCGGCAACAGCACCGCGAACGCCACCGACGACACCAGCATCGACAGCACCAGCGCCAACGCATCGTTCATGAACGCGCTGGGGTCGTAGTGCATCACGTTGTCGGGGCCGGCGAGAAAGCAGAAGAAGATGCAGTAGCCCACGCCGTAGCCGGCGAGCGCCGGGCGGGTGGTCATGAACACGCCCAGCAGCAGGAACGGCGTGAGCGCCGCGCACAGCAGCGCGAAGCCGTCGATGTGCGGAAATACGCCGTACACCGCGAGCATCCCCATCAGCGTGGCGGCGAGTGTGCCGGCCGCCATCTGGAACACCGTGCGCTTCGGATCGGGCGAGGACGACGCCAGCGCGCACACGGCGGCGGCGTTCAGCGTGAGCGTCGAGCCGCTCGGCCACGCGGTGGCGATCCAGAACGCGCCGAGCGCCATCATCACGAGCGCCGCCCGCAGGCCCGCGACGCCTGCGGCGATGGCGTTGGTCTTCGGCTCGTAGCGGTCGATCCAGCGCTCACGCGCATGCGTGTCGACTGCGAGCGATGCGTACGTGGCCGCATACGCGTGCAGATCGTCGATGAAGCGATACAGCAGTTCGGCGCCCGTGTCGAAGTCGAGCAGCGGCGCGTCCGGATGTGTGAGCAGTGCGGCGCGGGTCGCACGCATGCGTGCGGGCAGCTCGCCTTTGTAGCGGTCGAGCTGGGCGGCGGCGTGTGCGGCATCGGCGGCGCTCAGTACCGGTTCGCCGGACTTCGCGAGCAGCGGGGCGATTTCGCGGAAGTACGGCTCGAGCGCGCGGACCGCGATGGCGGCGCCGTGGGGGGCGGTGCCAGTCGTGTCGGTTCGGTCGGTGGTGCCGGCGGTGCCCGTAGTGCCCGTAGTGCCCGTAGTGCCCGTAGTGCCCGTAGTGTCGGTGGAGCGGGTGCTGTCCCCGGTGCGGACAGCGCCGATGGTGCCGGCAGGGTCCGCGGTGTCGGTGGCGCCGGCAGTGTGCGTCACGTCGATGGCGCTCGCCGCGCGCAGCCGGTTCATCAACTGATGCAGCGCATGAAAGCGCGTCGACGCCGTCATGAACTCGCTGTTCAGCCGCGCCAGACGGCCGCCGCGCATGCGCGACTCGGGGCCTTCGAACACGGCCACGCTGCGCGCGGCCTCGAAGCCGACGATGTCGGCGACGAAGCGCGCGTTGGTCGCCTCGATGCGCGCGCGATCGTTGCGCCCGGCAAGCGACGCCGACACGTACTCGACGAACGCCGAGAAACGCGCGCGCACGGTGCTGCGCATCTGCAGGCCGGTGAACTGCGGGAACACGAGCCCGCTGACCGCGCCCGCGCAGACGATGCCGAGCACCACTTCCGCGACCCGCGTGAGCGCGCTGAGGAACGCACCATCCGGATGCTGCGCCGCGGGGATGCCGATGAGCGCGGCGGTATAGCCGGCGAGCACGAACCCGTATGAGCGGAAGTTGCGATTGCGCGCGGCGCCCGCCGTGCAAATACCGACCCAGATCGCGGTCGACACGATGAACAGCTCCGGTTGTTGCGCGAACAGGCCGATCAGCGCGAGCATCACGAGGAGCCCGACGAGCGTCCCGCAGATACGGTAGAAGCTCTTGGCGAAGACCATCCCGCTTTGTGGCTGCATGACGATGAACACTGTGGTCATCGCGGTGCGCGGCTGCGGCAGGTCGAGCTTCATCGCGATGCCCAGCGCGAGGAAGCAGGCGATGAGCGCCTTGAACAGATAGACCCAGGTGAGGCCGTCGGTGCGCGCCCAGTCGGTGGCGGCTGTGCATAGAGCGGCGAGAGACGCGGGGCGCGCAGTATGGTGGAAGAAGGTTGACATGTGAAGGCGTCCTTACTGGGCCGCGGCGGCGGTTGCACCGGCGCGCGGCGTGGTTGCCGCGGTGCCGGTGTCCGCGGATTGCGCAGCGGCGTCGCCAGCCAACGCTGCTTTCCCTTTGCCATGCGCGGGCAACGTCTCCACGGCGCGCGGTCCGTTACCCGGCTCATCCAGCCCGCCGCCCAGCGCCGTCATCAGCGACGCATGCGCGCCGAGCCTTTCGGCCTGCACTTTCGCGACGCCTTCCTGCGCGCGCAGCAGCTGGTTTTGCGCGACCAGCACGTTCAGATAGTCGGTCAGCCCGCGCCGGTAACCCTCGCGGGCCAGATCGTAATTGCGCTGCGCGGCGGCGACCGAACGGGCCGCGTCGTCGGCCTGGGTCGTGAGCGAGCGCAGGCGGATCACCTGGTCGGCGATCTCCTTGAGCGCGCCGACGATCGACTGGTTATAGCGCTCCACCGCCTCGTCGTAACCGGCGGACGCCGCGCCGAGCTGCGAGCGCAGCCGGCCGCCGTCGAAGATCGGCAGCGACAGCGCCGGCCCCACGCTCCAGCTATGCGACGGGCTCTTCAGGAACTGGAACAGCGGTCCCATCGCCGCATAGCCGCCGATCGACGCGAGCAGGTTGATGTCCGGATAGAAGTCGGCCTTCGCAACGTCGATGCCGCGCGCCTGGGCGGCCACCGTCCAGCGCGCCGCGACCACGTCCGGCCGGTGCCCGATCAGCTCCGCCGGCAGTGCGGCGGGCAGGCCCGCCGGCGCGGCGAGCGACAGCGCCGGCCGCCGGATCGCATCGCCCGCGCCCGGCCCCTTGCCGGCGAGCGCCGCCAGCTGGTTGCGGGCGAGCGCGATCTGCTCGTCGAGCGCGTCGATCTGCCGCTCGTACTCGGGCATCGGCGTTTGCGCCTGGCTCACTTCCAACTGTGTGCCGATGCCGCCTTTCAGGCGCCGGCTCGCCAGATCGACGATCTGCTGCTGTTGTTGCAGTGTGGCCTTCGCGATGTCGAGCCGCGCGTAGTCGAGCGACATCGCGATGTAGGTGCGCACCACGTTGGCCTGCAGTTCGAGCTGAGCGGCGCGCGCGTCGGCGGCGCTCGCGTGCGCGGCGTCGAGGGCGCGTTCCGCCGCGTTGCGGTCCTTGCCCCACAGGTCCAGGTGATACGACAGGCCGAGCGTGCCGGTGTTGTTCCACGACTGCTCGCCGGCGAGCGGGCCGGGGCCGTAGTAGACATTGTCGGCCCACTGCTGGCGCTGGATCGACAGGCTGCCGTTGACCTGCGGCGCGAGCGCGGCGCGCGCGACGCCCGCCATCGACAGCGCCTCGCGCACCCGCGCGTGCGCCGCAGCGAGGCTCGGATTGCCCGCCTGCGCGGCCGCGATCCACTCGTCGAGCTGAGGATCCTGATAGGCACGCCACCAGTCGGCGGCGGGCCACTGGGCGTCGCGGTCGGCCGCGCCGATCGCGTTGCCGGCGTCGAGCGAGGACGGCTCGATCGCGTGGTCCTGCGGAGCGATGCCTCCGGTACCGGCGCAACCGGCGATTGTTATCAGGATCGCAAGAACCGCGGCGGCGGAGATCCTTTTGTGTACCGGAAACTGCACGATTCCCCCAAAATTGGCTATAGAAGCTGGTGGGCCATTATATTTTTCGATTGATTGGGGAATAACCGGTAACGGTGCAAGGCATTTTTACGGAAGGTGAGATAATCGCCTTTGCCGATCATGTAACAATCACTGTTGAACAACTGGGAATGGTATGGATACGCTTCAAAACATGCGCGTGTTCGTTCGCGTCGTCGAAGCGGGCAGCTTCACGGGTGCCGCGCAACATCTCAATACGACCACGGCTTACGCGTCGCGCGCGGTTTCCGACCTGGAAGCGCATCTGCGCACGCGCTTGCTGAACCGGACCACGCGGCGCATCGCGCTGACCGAGGCCGGCGAGCGCTATCTGCAACGCTGTGAGCAGATCCTCGCGTACGTCGACCAGGCCGAAGCGGAAGCCGGCGACGCGCACGCGCGCCCGTCCGGCAAACTGAAGGTCCACGCAATGACGAGCTTCGGGCAGCACTACGTCGTGCCGGCCGTTGGCCGCTATCAGGAGCGCTACCCGGACGTCCATGTCGAGCTGACGCTCGCGCAGCGCATGCCCGATCTGCTCGATGAGGGTTTCGACGTCTCGCTCACGCTCGCCACCGGCCTGCCGGACTCCGGCCTGGTTTCGCGGCGGCTGGGCAGCGCGTTCAGCATCGCCTGCGCGTCGCCCGCATACCTCGAGCGGCACGGCGTGCCGCAGACGCCCGCCGATCTCACGCGCCATACCTGCCTGCAAATGGTCACGCCGGTGTTTCCGCCCGACAAGTGGAGCTTTGGCGGCCCGCAAGGCGAAGAAACGATCACGCTCGGCGCGGCCACGTTCCAGGTGAACGTCGCGGAGGCGATGGTCGTCGCGGTATCGCAGGGGATGGGCGTCGGTCTGATTCCGATCTATTCGGCGATCAGCGGTTTGCGTAGCGGCAAACTCGTGTGGCTGCTGCCCGACTACACGTCGCAGGAAATGAATCTGTACGCGTTGTACGCGTCGCGCCAGTATCTCGACGCGAAGATCCGCACCTGGGTCGAATTCCTGCGCGACGAGTTGCCGGCCACGCTGGCTGCGGACCAGCAGGAATTGCGGCAATTCGCCCGGTCCTGAAGCCACGCGGGCCGTTCTTATCATGGCGCTCGAGGCACCCGCCGCCGCGCCTGCGATGGGCCGGCATATTGCTGCCGCGCCGCAACATTTCCTTACTTCTCGCCCGCGGACGATTTGCTAACGTGTTGCTCATGCGCTGCCGCCTGGGTGGACGCGCCAGTTCACTGCCGTTCGGCACATCGCAACAACTGAAGGACGAGGGACTCATGGATACGCATCTGATGATCGGCGTGGCCGTCATGTTTGGACTGATCGGGATCGCCGCATCGCGCGATCTGCTGCGTCGCGTGCGCGAGCAACAGCCGCAACCGGTGCCGATCGAAGTCGAGCGCTCCGACCTCCAGGCGCGGCGGCGCGAGCGTTGAACCGCGTGTTCGTGATGGCGCGTTGGCGGCGGGTGCAGCGCGCTGGTGAAAAAAGCCTTTTTTGTCACTGAGCGGTCATACGCGCGACGCCGCTCCCGGCGAGCCACACACGGCAACTTCCAGCCGCGCAAGCCGCGAGCGCGCAGCCGACGACAGCGCCATGTCTGCGCGCCTGTCGCGCTAGCTATCCAGTCCGGCCCCACGGCGGCCTTAGCGGCGCACTAAATCTCGACGACCCGGTCCCACGCGAACTGGGGGTTTTCCCACCGTCTGGTACGCCGATCGAAATAGCCGCGCGGATTGCAGACCACGCGCGTGCCGTTCACGCTGTAGTCGAACGACGTGTGCGTATGTCCGTGAATCCACAGCGCCACGGGCGCGCGCACCAGCTCGGGTAAATGATTGATAAAGCCGGCCGACACGCGGTCCTGCGCGTAGCGCTCGGCAAGACTGAAGCCATGTGGCGCATGGTGGGTGACCACGATCGTCTTGCCGCCGAACGGTGCGGCAAGCTCGCCTTCGAGCCAGGCGCGCGCCCGGGCGTGCAGCGCGAGCGAGTCCTCCGGTGTGAAGTCGCGCGTGGCGTCGTGGGTGTCGTGCGGCCAGTTCATCTGGATCGGTCCGCGGAAGTCGAGCATCAGCTTGCGCGCCGCTTCGATCGATGCGGCGAGCGTGTCGGGCTGCGCGCCGTACAACGCGAAGTCGGTCCACAAGGTGGTGCCGAGCACGCGCCAGCGGCCTTGCGGATCGACGAGCGCCGCGTTGTTCAGCACATGCACGTTGTCGACCTGCGCAGCCGCGTCGTAAAGCGCGCGTTCGAGCGCGCTGAACTCGCCGTCGTAGTACTCGTGATTGCCGGGCACATAGACCACCGGCGTCGCGCCGTCGAAGGTCTGCGCGGCCCAGCGCGGCCCTGCCGCATGATTGTGGATGTCGCCGGCCAGCACGATCAGATCCGCGTTTGCATGCGGAACCAGCTCGGGCTCGTCGTTTTCCAGATGTAGATCGGACAGCACTCGAAGCTTCACGGCCATGGCTCCTGCAAAGGTCCCAGCGCCGGGCGGCGCGGCTGCCGATCCTAGCGTAGCACCTTGCCGGGATTCATCAGGTTCAGCGGATCGAACGCGCGTTTGAGCGCGCGCATCAGTTGCAGCTCGACCTCCTGTTTGTAGTGCGCCGCATCGTCGACTTTCAGCTGGCCGAGCCCATGTTCCGCGCTGATGCTGCCGCGATGCCGGTGCACGCTGTCGTAGACGATCTGGTTGATCGGGGCCTGATACTGCTGGAGAAACGCGTTGGCGTCGACGCCCTCGGGTGCCTGCACGTTGTAGTGCAGGTTGCCGTCGCCGAGGTGGCCGAAGGTGACCATACGCGCGCCCGGCGCCGCCTGGGCGATCGCCGCGTCGGTCGTCTCCATGAAATGGCCGATGCGCGAAATCGGCACCGCGATGTCGTGCTTGATGTTAAGGCCTTCTTCAACCTGGGCAAGCGGAATGTGTTCGCGCAAGTTCCAGAACGCGCGCGACTGCGCGAGATTTTCCGCGACCACCGCGTCTTCCACGAGACCTTCTTCGAGCGCCGTTTCCATCAGGCGCTCGAACAGCGCGCGTGCGTGTTCCTCGCTCTCGCTGTCCGACAGCTCCAGTAGCACGACTTGCGCGTGCGCTTCGGCGAACGGATAGCGCAACTGCTGAAAATGCCGGCCGACGAGGCGCAGGCAGAAATCCGACATCAGTTCGAAGCCGGTCAGGAGCGGCCCGGCGGCACGTTGCGTGAGCGACAGAAAGTCGAGCGCCGCGTGCGGCGAAGCCAGCCCGGCGAGCGCGGTGACGCGCGCGGCCGGCTGCGGATGCAGCTTGAGCACGGCCGCCGTGATGATGCCGAGCGTGCCTTCCGCGCCGATGAACAGGTCGCGCAGATCGTAGCCGGTGTTGTCCTTGCGCAGCCCTCGCAGGCCGTCCCACAGGTCGCCTTGCGGTGTGACTACTTCGAGGCCGAGGCACAGTTCGCGCGCGTTGCCGTAGCGCAGCACGCCCGTGCCGCCCGCGTTGGTGGCCAGATTGCCGCCGATCGTGCAACTGCCCTCGGCGGCGAGGCTCAGCGGGAAAAGCCGCGCGGCCGCCTCGGCGTGCCGCTGCACGTCGGCGAGGATGACGCCGGCCTCGACGGTGATCGTGTCGTTGTGCGGATCGATGTCGCGCACGCGATTCAGGCGCCGCAGGCTGATCACGGCCTGCGCGCCGCTCTCGTCGGGGGTGGCGCCGCCCGCAAGACCCGTGTTGCCGCCTTGGGGAACGAGCGCGATGCCGTGTTCAAGCGCGAGCCGCACGAGCGCCGCGACTTCAGCGGAGGTGGCCGGGCACAGCACGGCGCAGGCCGCACCGGTATAGCGGCGGCGCCAGTCGGTCAAATAGGGAGCGGTGTCGTGCGGGTCGGTCAGCACATGGGCGTTGCCGATGGCGTCACGGCAGGCTGCAACGAAAGCGGTTTCGGTCATGGCGGGCGGTCGGCGTGGACGGGCGGGGATGTCGGGTAGGCGGGGCGCTGTGGTCAGGCGTCCGGTCGGGCGGTTCGTTCTGCGGCGCGTTTTGCGGGTTCATGCGCGGGTTCATGCGCGGCTCGTTCCGCGGCTCGTGTTGTGGGCTGTTTCGCGGTTTGTTTGGCGGCGCGCTTCGCCGCGCGCTTGAACGGCGCGACGTAGGCTAGCGTGCAAGTAAAGAAGATCACCGCGAGCGCGGCCTGCAGCCAGCCGAGGTGGGCGCTCAGTCCAGGATCGCTCCAGCCGCGCACGACGCCTTCGGCAAAGTACAGCAGGATCAGCATCGACGCCCATTGCAGCGTGTAGAGGCGCCGCCGCCATACGCCCGGCAACGCGAGCAGCAGCGGCACCGCCTTGAGCACGAGGGCCGAGCCGCCGGGCCGCAGCGGCGCGAGCCACCATTCCCACGCGACCGAGAGCACGATCAGCGCGAGCAGCGCGGCGGTTGCGCCGAACGCGGCGGCGGTTCGAGGCTGCGCCGGCGGCGCTGACAGCGAGGCGGCCGGTGCGCCGGCGCCCGGCGACACGGCCATCGCGCTGTGCGCGTCCGGCGGGGCTGCCGGTTTCACCATGGGCGTAGTCACGGCCTTTCGCTCATGGACGCCGCGGTGCGCGCGACGCGCATGCCGAGTGCGATGGCGAGTGTCTTTTCGTCGCCGGAGATGCCTTGCGCAGCCGTGCCCGCGCGCGCGAAATGCGACGCGCCGTAAGGCGTGCCACCGGTTTGCGTGGTGCTCAACGCGCTCTCCGTATAAGGGATGCCGACGATCAGCATGCCATGATGAAGGAGCGGTAGCATCATGGAAAGGAGCGTGGATTCCTGGCCGCCGTGCAGACTGCCGGTGGACGTGAACACGCAGGCGGGTTTGCCCGACAGCGCGCCCGCCAGCCACTGCGGCGTGGTGCCGTCGAGAAAGTACTTGAGCGCAGCGGCCATGTTGCCGAAGCGGGTGGGCGAGCCGAGTGCGAGACCGGCGCATTCCTCCAGGTCGCGCAACTCGACGTAGGGCGGACCCTCGTCGGGAATCTGCGGCAGCGACGCCTCGCAGACGGTGGAAACCGCCGGCACCGTGCGCACACGCGCCTGCATGCCGGGAACGCTGTCGACACCGTGCGCGATCGCCAGCGCAAGCTCGCGCGTGGCGCCGTGACGGCTGTAATAAAGCACGAGGATGTCTTTCATAGGCCCAATCGGTGAACGGGTATTATAGGGGCTCGGTCCGCTGCACAGGCCACGGATGGCCGTCCGGCCAGGTCGCGCGCGCGGTCCCGCGGCACCGTTTTACGAAGCAAGGAGGCAGGTTTGTTGTCCAGGGTGCGTTTCGATCTCGACACGCTCAAACGACTGGCGCGGTTTGCCGCGCAGCGCATTAGCGAAGACCGTATTCCGCAGGTGGCGGGCAGCCTCACGTTCACGGCGATGCTTGCGCTCGTCCCGCTTGCCACGGTTGCGTTCGCGTTGTTCACAGCGTTTCCGATTTTCAGTTCTTTCCAGCAGTCGTTGCAGATTTTTCTTGCCGACAACCTGATGCCCGCGCAACTGAACAGTGAGATTTTCAAGTATCTGAACCAGTTTGCGTCGAAGGCGAAAGGGCTGACTACCATCGGCATGATCCTGCTGTTCATCACGGCCGTGATGACGATGATGACCGTCGAATCCGCGTTCAATGTGATCTGGCGGGTACGCAAGGCGCGGCCGCTCGCGCAGCGCATTCTGGTCTATTGGGCGATCATCACGCTCGGCCCGATTCTGTTCGGCGTGAGCCTGTCGATCTCCTCGTATCTGTTCACGCAGTCGATGACCTTCACGGCGGCCCAGCGCATCACGCCGGTAATCGAGTGGGCGCTCACGGGCGCCGCACTGCCGTTGACCGCCCTAGCGTTCACCATTCTCTACGTGTACCTGCCGAACTGCCGGGTCGAATGGCGTGACGCGGTAATCGGCGGCGTCACCGCCGCGATCGCGTTCGAGCTGGCCAAGCGCGGCTTCGGCTACTACGTGCGCCGCATTCCGACCTACACCGCGGTGTACGGCGCGTTCGCCGCCGTGCCGCTGTTCCTCCTGTGGATGTACCTGTGCTGGTTCATCACGCTCACGGGCGCAATGATCGCGTCCGCGTTGCCGGCGATCCGCATCGGCCAGTTCCACCGGCCCACGTTCGACGGCAGCAATCTGTTCGACTCGCTCGAACTGCTCGCACGGCTTTCGGAAGCACGCGACGCGGGCGGGCGCGGTTACACGGTGCGCGAGCTCGCGCGCATGCTTCGCCGCGACATGGATATCACGCTGTACCTGTTGCAAAGGCTCGAGGAGATCGACTGGATCGCGCGGCTCGACGACAACGCCGGACCGCATTTCCTGTTGCTGGCGAACCCGGCGCAGGTCACGGTCGAACGTCTGTTCGACCTGTTCGTGATCGATCGCGCGGAACTCGCGTATCAGCTCGAATTGAAGTCCACGCGGATTGACGGCGGCACGTTGCTGGCGTCGCTCCAGAACGACAAGCTGAAGGTGACGCTTGCCGCGCTGCTGGCGGCGCGCTCGGCGAACAAAGCGGCCGATGCCGGACAGGGTGAGCACGCCGCGGCTTCAATGCCGCATCAGGCCGCCTGACGGGCAGCGGGGCGGCGGGTTGCTTTGCACGGGCTTGGCGAGGCGGCCCGTTGGTTTCAGCCATCCCTGAGGCCGCCATGCCCCGCATATGCGATGGCGGCAAAAACGGACGCCGCACGGCGTGTGCAACGACCGCGCGAGCCGTGACCCGATCACTCCAACTACAACGAAATCTTGCCGACGCAGATGTCCCTGAACATCGCCCAGTCGCCCATCAAGCTGTAAAGCGGATGGCGGAAGGTTGCTGGCCGGTTCTTCTCGAAGAAGAAGTGGCCCACCCATGCGAAGCCGTAGCCGCAGATCACGGCCGCAGGCAGCCATAGCCAGCCGCCGGTGGCGAGCGCCATCGCGAGACAGCCGATCACGCCGAGCGATCCCACGAAATGCAGTCGCCGCGAGACCAGGTTGCGATGCTCGCTTAGATAGTACGGGTAGAACTCCGCGAAGCTCGCGAAGTGATCGGTATGCGCGGTATGAGCCATGATGGCCTCCGATGTGGCCGCTTCTGCGACGTCAGGCCCGTTGTGCCGGTTGCTTCGCCGTGTGCCGATGTGGCCGCACGCGCCCGCTACCGGGCAGGCTTGAACCATTGTCCGGCTATCGGACGGCGCGCGCAACCTGGCCGTTCGGACGATGGCGCGGCCCGCTCACTGCGTTTATCGTGGTCATGCACGCACACATCGGCCTCATCAATCGCAGCGCAACCGGGCGACGGCTACCGCGCTTCGCGAGGCACGCTGGACGCGAAACTGAACAGCGCGTCGAGCGTCGCATCGGGCTGCTCGGTCATCAACGCGTGGCCCGCTTCGAGCGTGACCGTGTCGACCTGCACGCCCGCCTCGCGTAGCGCGCCGCAGAGCGCTTTGGCCGCGCGTGGCGGCGTCATCGCGTCGCGCCGGCCGACAATCAGCCGCGTCGCGCAGCGCACTTGGGCGGCACGGGCAAGGCCGTCCGCGTAGGTGTTGCAGGCGGTGAAGTCGGTGTGGAACAAGCGCGGCTCGCCGCGCGCCGCGACGCGTTCCATCAGGCGCTGGTTCATGCCATGTAGCCAGAAGCCGGGGCCTGGGCAAGAAGGCTTCGCGGCCAGCGTCGAATGCGACCATTGGTTGACCATGCCGATCGCAGCCGGCTCGCGATGCAGCGCGGCGTCGAGCAACGCGTCGGACACCGCCATCGGCATGGCGGTGGCAAGCAGCGCGAGATGGGTCGCCCGTTGCGGGTAGCGGCCGGCGAAGTCGAGCGCGACCAGCGAGCCCATGCTGTGGCCGGCCACGAACGCGCGCTGCACGCCGGTCGCGTCGAGCAAGGCGGCCAGCCAGTCGGCCATCGCCGGAACGGTGGTGAGCGCGGGGCCGGCGCTGCGGCAGTGACCGGGCAGATCCACCGCCAGCACGCCGAAACCATGGTGCGCGAAGTAACGGCTTTGCAGTGCCCACACGCTGTGGTCATGCTCGGCGCCGTGGATGAACACTGCGGTCGGCAAACCGGTGTCGAACGGCTTGCCGCCGGTGTACGCATAGGCGGCCTTGTCTTGAACGGTGACGATCATGCTGACTCCGGGCGCGACTGCGCGGGCGAGCCGGATTGCCCAGGCGTGCTGGTTGTCCCGCCTGCGGGTGCGCCGGTGGACGCCTTGGCTGCGCCGCCACGCCTCGCCGTCGCGCCCGCCGATTTTTGTGCGGCCTTCAGCGCGCGTTTGAGGTCGTCGATCAGATCGTCGGGATCTTCGAGGCCGATCGACAGGCGGATCGTGCCTTCGGCGATTCCCGCGGCGGCGAGTGCGGCGGCATCCATGCGGAAATGCGTGGTCGACGCGGGATGGATCACCAGCGAGCGTGCGTCGCCCACGTTGGCCAGGTGCGAGAACAGCGACAGCGCTTCGATGAAACTGCGGCCGGCGGCACGGTCGCCGCGCAGATTGAAGCTGAACACCGCGCCCGCGCCTCGCGGCAGCAGACGCTGAGCGAGCGCGTAGTCGGGGTGGGTCGGCAGTTCCGGATACGCGACCGTCTCGACCGCGTCGTGAGCGGCCAGAAACTCGACCACGCGGCGCGTATTGGCGACGTGCCGCTCCATGCGCAAAGGCAAGGTCTCGATGCCTTGCAGCAGTTGCCACGCGGCTTGCGGATGCAGACATGCGCCGAAATCGCGCAGACCCTCGCGGCGCGCGCGAAGCAGGAACGGCGCGACGGTGCTCTCTTCGGCGAACACCATGCCGTGAAAGCCCTCATATGGTTCGGTGAATTCGGGAAAGCGACCGGACGCGTCGAAGTCGAAGGTGCCGCCGTCCACCAGTACGCCGCCGATCGTCGTGCCGTGGCCGCCGAGGAATTTGGTGGCCGAGTGATACACGAAGTCCGCGCCATGCTCGAAGGGTTTGAGCAGCCAGGGCGTCGTGAACGTCGAGTCGACCAGCAGCGGCACGCGCTGCTCGTGTGCGATCTGCGCGATGGCGGCGATATCGAGCACGTCGAGCCCGGGGTTGCCGAGCGTCTCGCCGAACAGCAGCCGCGTATTCGGGCGCAGCGCGGCGCGCCACGCGTCGAGGTCGCCGGGTTTGACGAAGCTGGTTTCGATGCCGAAGCGCCTGAGCGTGTAGTGCAGGAGATTGTGCGAGCCGCCATACAGCGCGCTCGAGGCGACGATGTGCGAGCCGGCGCCCATTAGCGTGGCAATCGCCAGATGCAAGGCGGCCTGGCCGCTGGCGGTGCCGATCGCGCCGGCGCCGTTTTCGAGCGCGGCCACGCGTTCCTCGAACACGGCCACCGTCGGGTTGGAGATGCGCGAGTACACGTGGCCGGCGCGCTCCATGTTGAAGAGCGCCGCGGCGTGGTCCGAGTCGCGAAACGAAAACGAGGTGGTCTGGTAGATCGGCGTGGCGCGCGCGCCCGTGGCGGGGTCGGGAGCGGCGCCGGCATGCAGCGCAAGCGTGTCGAAACGGTTGGCGGACATGGTGGGCGGCGGGGCCACGAGCGGCCTCGCGAAAGGGGAAAGTGGCGGCCATCCTATCATCGGCACCGTTCACTTCAAGCGCGGTTTTCCCGAGGCGCGCGTGCGGGCGCTGCGAATCGCGTCTCGCGAGCGCCCGCAGTGCCTTGATGGGCGGGCCGCTTTCCTTTTATGGACCTTTCCGCTAGGATCGAAAATCATTCATGTAGTGCCAGCTTTACTGGTATCCCGGAGACAGATCATGCGAGTCAGCGACATTCTTAAAGTCAAAGGCAACACCCTTTTCACGGTTACACCGGATACCACGCTGCATGACGCGGTCACTACGATGGCCGACCATGACATCGGTTCGCTCGTCGTGATGGAGTACGGCGATCTCGTCGGCATGCTGACGTTCCGCGAAATCATTCTCACGCTCAAAGAGAACGGCGGCAGCGTCGGCACCTCCACGATCCGCAAGGTCATGGACGACCACCCGCTCACCTGCACGCCTGAAACCGATGTCAACGAAGTCCGCCGCATGATGCTCGAACATCACGTGCGTTATTTGCCGGTGATGGAAAGCCGCACGCTGATGGGCGTGATTTCGTTTTACGACGTCGCGAAGGCGGTGGTCGAAGAGCAGGGTTTCGAAAACCGCATGCTCAAGGCCTATATTCGCGACTGGCCGGAAGAGCAGCAGGACCAGCAGCCCGCGCGTTGATGCGCGGTGGCTGACCGTCCGCGCTCGCGGTGTTGTGACGAGCGTGAGCAGGCAGACAAGGCGCGCGCGAAAGCGTGCGTTTTTTTATGCCTTTCGTTTTAGTGCCGGTTACATTGCCAGATGACACTGCGGGCGGGCCGCCGCAGCAGCCCACGCGCGCATGTGAACCATGAGCCGGCGCAATGTCCCGCGCGGTGAACTGCCTGCGTCCCGCGCTACGAACGGCGCTTTCTCCCTCCTTCGAACTTCATGAGCGATCGTCCGTTGCCTGCCGCCAGCCGCACCGCCCGTGCGCAAGACCTGCACGAGTCCCAGTTCCGCTTGCTCGGCCAGCGCCGCTTTGCGCCGTTTTTCTGGACGCAGTTCCTTGGCGCGATGAACGATAACGTGTTCAAGATCGGCTTCACGTCGCTCGTCACTTATCAGGCGGCGCGCTTTTCCGGTGTGGATCCGAAGAGCGCGGCGTTTCTGATCGCGGCAATTTTCATCCTGCCGTTCGTGCTGTTCTCGGCCACTTCCGGCCAGATCGCCGACAAGTACGACAAGGCGGTGCTCACACGGCTCGTCAAGAGCTTCGAGATCGTCGTGATGCTGGTCGGTGGCGCTGGGTTCTGGCTGCATAGCGCGCCGTTGCTCTATCAGTGCACCTTTCTGATGGGTGTCCATTCAACTGTTTTCGGCCCCGTCAAGTATTCCTACCTGCCGCAGCATCTGTCGCAGACGGAGTTGATCGGCGGCAACGGCATGATCGAGATGGGAACCTTCGTCGCGATACTGGTCGGCACGATTGTCGGCGGGGCGGGCGCGGGTCTCGCCGAGCATGGCGCGCTGGTGCTGGCCGGGGCCTGCCTCGCGATCGCGCTCGCCGGGCGCGTCGTGGCGGGTTTCGTGCCGGCCACGGCCGCGCCGCAACCCGATCTGCGCGTCAACTGGAATCCGTTCAGCGAGACGTGGCGCAACCTGAGGCTCGCGCGCGAAAACCGCACGGTCTTTCTGAGCCTGCTCGGCATTTCATGGCTGTGGTTCGTCGGCGCGACATTTCTGTCGTCGTTTTTCAGCTTCGCGAAGAACGTGCTGTCCGCGAATCCGGATGTCGTGACGGTGCTGCTCGCCACGTTTTCAATCGGTATCGGCATCGGTTCGCTGTTGTGCGAGAAACTCTCGAAGCGGCGTATCGAAATCGGGCTGGTGCCGCTTGGCTCGATCGGCATGAGCGCGTTTGCCATCGATCTGTTTTTCGCGAGCCACGCGCTGCCTCCCGCGGCGCACCTGTTGAGCGTCGGCGAGTTCCTCGG
Source organism: Paraburkholderia suaedae (assembly GCF_040812055.1). Classification (NCBI taxonomy): domain Bacteria; kingdom Pseudomonadati; phylum Pseudomonadota; class Betaproteobacteria; order Burkholderiales; family Burkholderiaceae; genus Paraburkholderia; species Paraburkholderia suaedae. Next base: position 418,999 of record NZ_JBFOAH010000002.1, read on the forward strand.
GCGGCTTGCGCACTGGCGCGTGCTGGCCGATCTGTTCCTGCTCGCCATGTTCGGCGGCTTCTACAGCGTGCCGCTCTATGCGCTGATCCAAAGCCGCAGCCAGCCGAGCCACCGGGCGCGCATCATCGCCGCCAACAACATCCTGAACTCGCTGTTCATGATCGTCTCCTCACTGATGGCAATGGCCCTGACCGCGGCCGGCTTCAGCATTCCGGCGATCTTCCTCGTCACCGCGCTGCTGAACGTCGTCGTCGCGGCCTATATCTATTCGCTCGTGCCGGAGTTTCTGCTGCGCTTCATCGCGTGGGTGCTGGTGCATACGTTTTACAGGATCCGTCTCGTGCATGCGGAGCGGATTCCCGAAGACGGTCCTGCGGTGCTCGTATGCAATCACGTGAGTTTCGTCGACGCGATCGTGATCATGGCCGAGAGCCCGCGGCCGATCCGTTTCGTGATGGACCATCAGATCTTCAGATCGCCGCTCGCGGGCTGGGTGTTCCGTCACGCGAAAGCGATTCCGATTGCGCCTGCGCATCAGGATGCCGCGTTGCTGGCGCAAGCCTATGAGCGTTGCGCGCGGGCGCTGGCCGACGGCGAACTGATTTGCGTGTTCCCCGAAGACAAGCTGACGCGAACCGGCGAGATGAATCCGTTCCGCCACGGCGTGACTGAGATCGTCAGGCGCACGCCGGCGCCGGTGATCCCGATGGCGCTGCGCGGTTTGTGGGGCAGCGTGTTTTCCCGTGCAGAGGACGCGCGCTGGCCGCGGCCGGTCCACAAGGGTGTGATGAGCCGGTTGAGCCTCGCGGTGGGCGAGCCGATCGACCCGGCGTTGGCGACGCCCGAGAAGTTGCAGCAGAGCGTCGCCGAGCTGCGCGGCGCGCGCAGGTAGGGCGTTTGCGAGGCCTGCAGCGCTGACGCTATCGACGGCGGCGCGAGCCGGCACGACAACCCCGGCCCGGCGCAGACGCGAAAACACGACCTACGCAAAAACAGAAACCACCTACCGGCCTGGCGTGTATGCAGACAGGCGCCGGAAGCATCGCAAGCCGCGGCGCACTTGCCCCTGGCCGTTCGGCCAGGCACGCCGCGCAACCCGTTCGACACGCGACGAGGCTGGCATAATGGCGTTCTCCCGCATTCCTTTGGACGACGCCCATGTCCGGCAACACGCTCGGTACGCTTTTCACTGTCACGACCTTCGGCGAATCGCATGGTCCCGCTATCGGCTGTGTGATCGACGGCTGCCCGCCGGGCATGGCGCTCAACGAGGCCGACATCCAGTTCGAACTCGACCGCCGCAAGCCCGGCACGTCGCGCCACGTCACGCAGCGCCAGGAAGAAGACAAGGTCGAGATCCTGTCGGGCGTGTTCGAAGGCCAGACCACCGGCGCGCCGATCGCGCTGCTGATCCGCAATACCGATCAGCGCAGCAAGGACTACGGCAATATTGCCGACACCTTCCGCCCGGGCCACGCCGACTACACGTACTGGCAGAAATACGGCATCCGCGACTACCGCGGCGGCGGCCGGTCGTCGGCACGCCTGACCGCGCCCACTGTGGCGGCGGGCGCGATCGCCAAGAAGTGGCTGCGCGAAAAATTCGGCACCGAGATTCGCGGCTACATGGCCGCGCTCGGCGAAATCGACGTGCCGTTCGTCGACTGGGCGCAGGTGCGCGAGAACCCTTTCTTCGTGCCGAACGCCGACATCGTGCCGCAGCTCGAAGCGTACATGGACGCGCTGCGCAAAGACGGCGACTCGATCGGCGCGCGCATCAACGTCGTCGCTTCCGGCGTGCCCGTCGGCCTTGGCGAGCCGCTGTTCGACCGTCTCGACGCCGACATCGCCCACGCGATGATGGGCATCAACGCGGTCAAGGGCGTCGAGATCGGCGCGGGCTTCGCGAGCGTCGCGCAACGCGGCTCGGTACACGGCGACGAAATGACGCCGGAGGGCTTCGTCGGCAACCACGCGGGCGGGGTGCTTGGCGGCATTTCGACCGGACAGGACATTACGGTGTCGATCGCGATCAAGCCGACTTCGAGCATCCGCACGCCGCGTCGTTCAATCGACAAGGCGGGGCAACCGGCTATCGTCGAAACGTTCGGGCGGCATGATCCGTGCGTCGGCATTCGCGCTACGCCCATCGCCGAGTCGATGCTCGCGCTGGTACTGATCGATCATGCGTTGCGCTATCGCGCGCAATGCGGCGATGTTTCGGTCACTACGCCGAAGCTCGCAGCGCGAGCGCCGTAACGGACGGTTGTCGAATGTCTGCTGGCCCGAGGCGCACGCAGTGCCGCGGGTTGCCGGGCAACCGCGCGTCGCTGACTGGTCCCCGGCAGTGAAGGAAGTGCGGGAATGCAAGGAGGCGATGGTGCGTCGCTGAAAGAATCGCCTTTAGAGCGCGGGCGTTGCACCGCGCACTGCGAAGGCCAACCGCGCATGGCTCACATGTTTGGATAGTTCGGCCCGCCGCCACCTTCCGGCGTGACCCACACGATGTTCTGCGTCGGGTCCTTGATGTCGCAGGTTTTGCAATGCACGCAGTTCTGCGCATTGATCACGAGCCGCTCGCTGCCGTCGTCGTTCTTCACGAACTCATACACCGCGGCCGGGCAGTAACGCGATTCCGGACCCGCATAGGTCCGCCAGTTCACGTTCACCGGCACGGTCGGGTCTTTCAGCGTCAGATGCGCCGGCTGGTTCTCTTCGTGATTCGTGTTCGAAATGAACACTGACGAGAGCCGGTCGAACGTCAGCTTGCCATCCGGCTTCGGATACGCGATCGGCTTGCACTGCGACGCGGGCTTGAGCATCTCATGATCCCAATGCTGATGATGCAGCGTCCACGGTACATTGCCGCCCAGCAGCTTCTGCTCGATGCCGACCATCAGCGTGCCCAGGTATAGGCCCTTGCTCATCCACTGCTTGAAATTGCGCGCGCGGTACAGCTCGGTATGCAGCCACGACGTCTTGAACGACTCCGGGTAGGCCGTCAGTTCATCGCTGGTTCGGCCGGCCTGTACAGCATCGAATGCGGCGTCGGCGGCGAGCATGCCGGTCTTGATCGCCGCATGCGAACCCTTGATCCGCGATGCGTTCAGAAAGCCCGCATCGTCGCCGACCAGCGCGCCGCCGGGGAACACCAGTTTCGGCAGCGACATCAGGCCACCCGCGGTGATCGCGCGCGCGCCGTATGACACGCGCTTGCCGCCTTCCAGAACCGCGCGGATCGCCGGATGCGTCTTGTAGCGCTGGAATTCCTCGAACGGCGACAGATACGGATTCGTGTAGCCGAGGCCCACCACGAAGCCGACCACCACCTGGTTGTTATCCATGTGATAGAGGAACGAGCCGCCATACGTATCGTTTTGCAGCGGCCAGCCGGCGGTGTGCATCACCAGACCCGGCTTGTGCTTCGCCGGATCGATCTCCCACAGTTCCTTGATGCCGATCCCGTAGACCTGCGGATCGACGCCTTCGCGCAGCCTGAACTTATCGTTCAGCTGACGGCCCAGATGCCCGCGCGCGCCTTCGCAGAACAGCGTGTACTTTGCGTGCAGTTCCATGCCGAGCTGGAAGTTCTCGGTCGGCTGGCCATCCTTGCCGATGCCCAGATTGCCGGTCGCGACCCCTTTGACGGAACCGTCGTCGTGGTAAAGCACTTCAGCCGCCGGAAAACCCGGAAAAATCTCGACGCCCAGCGCTTCGGCCTGCTGGCCAAGCCAGCGCGTGACGTTCGCGAGGCTGATCACATAATTGCCGTGGTTCTTGAAGTTCTCCGGCAGCGCCCAGGTCGGCACGCTTTTCGAGCCGGTTTCCGTCAGAAACAGGAAGCGGTCTTCGGTCACGTCCACGGTAAGCGGCGCGCCTTTGTCCTTCCAGTCCGGGATCAGTTCGGTGATGGCGCGCGGGTCCATCACCGCGCCCGACAGGATATGCGCCCCGATCTCCGAGCCTTTTTCCAGTACGCACACGCCAAGCTCGACGCCTTTGTCCGCGGCCCGCTGCTTCAGCCGGATCGCTGCGGACAAGCCAGCCGGGCCGCCGCCGACGATCACCACGTCGTATTCCATCGACTCGCGCGGGCCATACTGCTCAATGAGACTTGCAGGGGTCATCGAATCTCCTCTTGCCGTTAGAATGCTTTTTTCGGGTTCGTATTGTGGGCGATCGGTCCATGCACTGCAACCCGATGAGCCGAGATTGGCACGATCGTACTATTTGCATAGTTAACGTAGCGACGTGCAGCGCCCGGCGTACCTGAGCGTCAACCGCAACCGTCATTACAACCGAAAGGGAACGACAATGGGCCGTTCGATCAATCTGGAAGGCAAGGTCGCGATGATTACCGGCGCTTCGAGCGGGTTGGGAAAGCGCTTCGCTCAGGTGCTGTCGCAAGCGGGTGCCAAAGTCGTGCTGGCCAGCCGGCGCACCGAGCGTCTGAAGGAACTGCGCGCCGAGATCGAGGCGTCCGGCGGCGCGGCGCATGTGGTTTCGCTCGACGTGACCGATTATCAGAGCATCAAGTCCGCGGTTGCGCATGCCGAGACCGAGGCCGGCACGATCGACATTCTGGTGAACAACTCGGGCGTGTCGACCACGCAGAAGCTCGCCGAGGTCACGCCGGCCGACTTCGAATATGTGTTCGACACGAATACGCGAGGTGCCTTCTTCGTCGCGCAGGAAGTCGCCAAGCGCATGATCATGCGCGGCAACAACGCGCAGAAACCGTCGTACCGGATCATCAATATCGCGTCGATGGCGGGCTTGCGGGTGATCCCGCAAATCGGCCTGTATTCGATGAGCAAGGCGGCCGTCGTCCATATGACGAAGTCGATGGCGCTGGAGTGGGGCAAGCACGGCATCAACGTGAACGCGATCTGTCCGGGTTATATCGACACTGAGATCAACCATCACCACTGGTCGACGGAGCAGGGGCAGAAGCTGATGTCGATGCTGCCGCGTCATCGCGTGGGCCAGCCGGACGATCTGGACGGGCTGTTGCTGTTGCTGGCGGCCGACGAATCGCAATTCATCAACGGCTCGGTGATCGCCGCCGACGACGGCTTCGGGCTCGCGTGAGCAAGCCGTGCCAACACTCAAAAAAGCTGAAAGAACGGAAGTACGATGAGCGATTTTCACGCAGTTTTCGAAATGTCGATGCCGATTCGTTGGGGTGACATGGATGCATTCGGCCACGTGAACAACACGGTCTATTTCCGCTACATGGAGCAGGTGCGGATTTCGTGGTTCGAGCAATTGGGCTTCGTTGGCGGCAATGCGGATGGCGAGGGGCCAGTGATCGTGAATGCGTCGATGGAGTTTCTCAAGCAACTGCACTATCCCGGCGACGTGATCGGGCGGATGAGCGTGGCAACGCCCGGGCGCAGCAGCTTCGATACCGGCTTCGAGCTGCTGCGCGCCGACGATCCGCACACCGTATATGCGCGCGGCGCCGCGCGCTGCGTGTGGATCAATTACGCTCAGGGCAAGTCGGTGCCGGTGCCCGACCTCGTGCGCGCGACCATCGAGCGGGCCGCGTTGGTCAAAGCGGCTTGACGGCGGCTCGTGAAGCCGCGCGCCGACCGCCGCCGCCAATGCGCTCGCGTCGCTGCGCCTCGTGCGTCGTAGCCGACGTGCGTGATTGCGCTTCAATGCCCGAGCAAGCGCTGCAGCAGCTCCGTCGCATTGCCCGTATCGTATTTGCGCATCAGCCGCGCCCGGTAGACATCCACCGTGCGCGGGCTGATCTCGAGCACCCGGCCGATCTGCTTGCTGGTCTTGCCCGTCACCAGTTGCGCGGCAATCTCGCGTTCGCGCGGCGTTAATTCCACCGCGACGCGGCGCGTGGCGCTCAAATCTTCGAACGTCCAGACGCCGGCCGCATGCGGGTCGGCGCGTTGCTGCGCGCGGCCGGTCACGTGGCACCAGAACAGCTCGCCGTTGGCGCGCTTCATGATGCGGTCGTCCGCGTAGCTGCCGTGGGCGGTCATGATCGGCGGAATGCGCGCGCCGATCCGCTCGAATTCGTCCGCCGACGGATAAAGCACCTGGAACGACCGGCCGAGCAGCGACTCGCGCGAGCAGCCGAAAATCGACGCGAGCTCGTCGTTGCAGTCTTCAATGACGCGTTCGCGCGACAGCACGAGTCCGATCGGAGCAAGTTGGAATGCGGTTCGGTAATCCAGGGCGGACATGGCGGGGCGGGAAGTACTTATGTAGTTTTGCGTATTGTGCCGCATGGCGCGCGCAGCGTACTCTTTTGGGCACATCAAAAGGCGGCGAAGCGGTCCGCGGCGGGCCCCGCTCAGCTCATGTCGAGCGGGGCGCACGGCCTGCCGCGGCTGACTAGAATGACGAAGACGAAGCGGGCGCGGCCCGTACGACGTCATGCCGGCCGCAACGATCCGGTTTTGGATTTCCATAGAGGAAGGGACAACTGATGAACAAGGTCTATCCAGGCGCCGCCGAGGCGCTGAAGGACATCGTCAAGGACGGGCAGACGTTTGCCGTCGGCGGCTTTGGCCTGTGCGGCATTCCCGAGGCGCTGATCGGGGCGCTGCGCGATTCGAAGGCGCAGGGCCTCACCTGCATCAGCAACAATGCGGGCGTCGACGGTTTCGGCCTCGGCCTGCTGCTCGAATCGCGCCAGATCAAGAAGATGATTTCGTCGTACGTCGGCGAAAACAAGGAGTTCGAGCGCCAGTACCTGGCCGGTGAGCTCGAGCTGGAATTCACGCCGCAAGGCACGCTCGCCGAGAAGCTGCGCGCGGGCGGCTCGGGCATCCCGGCGTTCTTCACCAACACCGGCTACGGCACCCTGATCGCCGAGGGCAAGGAAACCCGCCAGTTCGGCGAAAACCACTACGTGCTCGAACATTCGCTGACGGCGGACATCGCGCTCGTCAAGGCATGGAAGGCCGACAAGTCGGGCAATCTCATCTACCGCCGCACTGCGCGCAACTTCAACCCGATGTGCGCGATGGCCGGCAAGATCACGGTCGCGGAAGTGGAAGAGATCGTCGAGGTGGGCGAACTCGACCCGGACGCGATCCACACCCCGGGCATCTTCGTGCAGCGCATCGTGCTGAATGCGCATCCGGAAAAACGCATCGAACAACGCGTCGTCCGCGCGAAAGGAGAGTGATCATGGCATGGACTCGTGACCAAATGGCCGCGCGCGCAGCGAAGGAATTGCAGGACGGCTTTTATGTGAACCTCGGCATCGGTTTGCCGACGCTCGTGGCGAACCACGTGCCGCCCGGCGTCGAAGTATGGCTGCAGTCGGAAAACGGCCTGCTCGGCATCGGCCCGTCGCCGACCGAAGACGAAGTGGACCCCGATCTGATCAACGCAGGCAAGCAGACCGTGACCACGCTGCCGGGCTCGTCGATCTTCTCGTCGGCGGATTCGTTCGCGATGATTCGCGGCGGGCACATCAATCTGGCGATTCTCGGCGCGATGCAGGTCAGCAGGAACGGCGACCTGGCCAACTGGATGATCCCCGGCAAGATGATCAAGGGCATGGGCGGCGCGATGGATCTGGTGGCGGGCGTCAAGCGCGTGGTCGTGCTGATGGAGCACGTCGCGAAGGGCGACCAGCACAAGATTCTCGAAGAATGCACGCTGCCGCTGACGGGCGTGGGCGTCGTCGATCAGATCATTACCGACCTGGGCGTGATCGAGGTGACGGACGCTGGTTTGAAGGTGACCGAACTGGCGCCGGGCGTGAGCATCGACGAAATCAAGGCGAAGACCGGCGCGCCGCTCGATGTGAGCGCGTTGAGCTGACGCTTTGCTGATGCTTGTGTCAGCGGCTAACAGGTCGTGTGACGCTTGACTGAGCGGCATGCGGCAAAGAGGCAGTGTCCCTGGCGGGCGAGGCGCGAGTCTCGCCCGTTGTGTTTTGTGTCACCTTGCGGCGCGCCCATGTGTGGCCGTAGCCATGTCCCAGGCCGTCCGGCCGATGCTTGCCGCGCGGCAAAGCGGTTTACAATCGTTTGAAGATTCAGACGACGGTCGGTTGCAGCCGTGCCCGTGCCCAATCCGCAGCGCTTTCGCAAGGAACCCAGATGACCGCAAGCCCATCCGCTTCCACCACCGCGCGGCCCGTGCCGCGGCAACGTCATGTGCAATGCGCGAGCGCGGCAGGCTTGCATCGCATGGCGTATACCGAATGGGGCGAGCGGGACAACCCGCGCGTGCTGCTGTGTGTGCATGGCCTGACGCGCTCGGGGCGCGATTTCGATCGCGTCGCGGCGGCGTTCGCCGGGACTTACCGCGTGGTCTGTCCGGACGTGGTGGGGCGGGGCTTGTCATCGTGGCTCGCCAACCCCAACCTGTATGGCGTGCCGCAATACGTCGCAGACATGGTCACGCTGATTGCGCGCCTGGATGTGGAGACGGTCGACTGGTTCGGCACCTCGATGGGCGGTCTGATCGGACTCGGGCTCGCCGGCTTGCCCGACACGCCGATTCGCAAGCTGCTATTAAACGACGTGGGCCCGCATCTGGAGCCCGTCGCCGTACAGCGCATCGGCGATTACCTAGGCAAGCCCGCGCGCTTCGAGACGCTGCAGCAAGGCGTCGACTACGCCGCTTTGCTTGCGCAGACCTTCGGTCCGCTCACGCCCGAGGAATGGCGTGAAATCAACACGCCGCTGCTGCACGAACAGGACGGCGCGTGGCTGTTCCGCTACGACCCGCGCATCGCGCAGCCCTTTGCCGCGACTAGCGAAGAAGCATCGAAGCTCGGCGAGGCCGCGCTGTGGCATTCGCTGGCGTCATTTGCGGGGCCAGTGCTGGTGGTGCGCGGCGAGCGGTCCGACCTGCTGTCGCGGGAGACCGTCGCGAAGATGGTCGAGCTCGGGCACGCTGTGTCCAGCGTGGAGATCGCCGGCGTCGGGCATGCGCCGGCATTTCTCGCGGCCGATCAGATCCAGCTCGCGCGGCAGTTCTTTATCGGAGCGCCCGCCGACGCGTCATAATATGCGGTTCCGCGCGGCGTTTTCGAAAACGTCATGCGCATCGCGTTCCGATCAACTTCAACCTCTCAGGACTTTTCATGGCAGTCATTCGTCACCACGTCGGCCCGCGCCTTTCGGAAACCGCCGTGCACAACGGCACCGTGTACCTCGCGGGCCAGATCGCCGAAGACGACGATCAGGACATCACGGGCCAGACGCGCGAAGTGCTGGGCCACATCGACCGTCTGCTGGCAGAAGTGAACAGCGACAAGTCGCATTTGCTTTCGGTGCAGATCTACATCTCCGACATGGTGCACTTCGCCGGCATGAACGCCGTGTGGGACGAATGGGTCGCACAAGGGGCCACGCCGCCACGCGCTACCGTCGAAGCGAGGCTGGCCAATCCGAAGTGCCTCGTCGAAATCGTCGTGGTTGCCGCGCAGCGCAGCTAAGCCACGCCGACCTACTGAATTAGCAATCAAGTTGATTCGTCTGGCCCGGCGGGCCGTCGCACCATGAATACCGAAACCGTTACGAGCGCGTCGCATCCCATTCCTTCTTTCGAGGAAGCGATGGCATTCGTGCGCGAGCATGCGGGCGAAGTGCGGCTGTCGTCGGGCGAGTTGCTGGCGGATCACGCAGCGGGCACGGCGTCGATCATGCGCAAGCTCAACGTCGACCCGCCGGCCGTGCTGGCTGCGGCGCTGTTTGCGTTGACCCCGCATCTGCAGGATCCGGAGCGCGTGATCGCCGACAACTTTGGCGAAGAAGTCGCGCAACTGGTGGGCGACGTGCGCAAGCTGTTGCGTCTTGGCACCGTGAGCTTGCGCGCTGCGAACAACGCGATACCCGAAGCCGGGCGCGACGCTCAGGCCGCGCGCCGCGCGCAGGTCGAGGCCTTGCGCAAGATGCTGCTCGCGTTCGCGCAAGACATTCGGGTGGTGCTGATTCGCCTCGCGTCGCGGGTGCAATCGCTGCGCTATTACGCAGCGGCGAAGATCACGCCGTCACCCGACGTGGCGCGTGAGACGCTCGACATTTATGCGCCGCTCGCCAACCGTCTGGGCATCTGGCAACTCAAGTGGGAACTCGAGGATCTCGCGTTCCGCTTCGAAGAGCCGGCCACTTACAAGCGCATCGCGAAGCTGCTCGACGAGAAACGCGTCGAGCGCGAGAGCTATGTCGCGCAGGCCATCGAGCGGCTGCAACAGGAGCTGGCCGCCGCGCACATTCGTGCGGAAGTGAGCGGCCGGCCAAAGCACATCTATAGCATCTGGCGCAAGATGCGCGGCAAGGAGCTCGACTTCGCGGAGCTCTACGACGTGCGCGCATTTCGCGTGATCGTGCCGGATGTCAAGGATTGCTACACGGTGCTCGGCATCGTGCATAACCTGTGGCAACCGGTGCCCAAAGAGTTCGACGACTACATCTCGCGGCCCAAGCCGAACGGCTACAAGTCGCTGCATACGGTCGTGATCGGCGACGACGGCCGCGCGTTCGAAGTGCAGATCCGCACGCAGGAAATGCATCAGTTCGCCGAGTACGGTGTGGCCGCGCATTGGCGCTACAAGGAAGCGGGTACGCGCGGCTACAGCGGCCAGTTCGCCGCCGCCGAGAAGTACGACGAGAAGATCGCGTGGCTGCGCCAACTGCTTGCGTGGAAGCACGAGGTCTCCGAGGGCGAGGACGGCGGACAGCGGGCGGCGCACCCGTGGGAGCAACTGCGCCAGGCCACCCTCGACGACGACCATATCTACGTACTGACGCCGCAGGCGCGCGTGATTCCGTTGCCGCACGGCGCGACGCCCGTCGATTTCGCGTATCACCTGCATAGCGAGCTCGGGCATCGCTGCCGCGGCGCGCGCGTCGACGGCGCGATGGTGCCGCTCAACACGCCGTTGCAGAATGGCCAGACTGTCGAGATCGTCGCGGTGAAGGAGGGCGGTCCTTCGCGCGACTGGCTCAACCCGCAGCTCGGCTATCTGCAAAGTTCGCGCGCGCGGCAGAAGGTGCGCGCATGGTTCAACGCGGTCGAGGTGCAGGAGCACATCGCGAGCGGCCGCGCGATGGTCGAAAAGACCTTGCAGCGCGAGGGCAAGACGTCGGTCAATCTGGATCAGCTGGCCGCGAAGCTCGGCTTCAAGGCCACCGACGATCTGTTTTCGGTGGTCGGCAAGGAAGAGTTCAGCCTGCGCCTCGTCGAGCAGGCGCTGCACGATGCGCCGCCGCCGGAGCCCGTGGTCGAGGCGCCAGAGCAGTTCGAGAAGCGCAGCAGCGGCGCAAGCGTCGCGCGCGGGGCGTCGACCGGGGTGCTCGTGGTCGGTGTCGACGCCTTGCTCACGCAGCTTGCGCGCTGCTGCCGTCCGGCGCCGCCCGACGATATCTGCGGCTTTGTCACGCGCGGCAAAGGCATGTCCATCCACCGCAGCGATTGCCCGACGTTCCAGCGCATGGCCGAGCGCGCGCCCGAACGTGTGCTGCAAACAGCGTGGTCGGCGGACGTGATGAGTGGCCATGGCCACTCGGTTTATCCCGTCGATCTGTCCATCGAAGCCACCGACCGGCAGGGTCTGCTGCGCGATATTTCCGAAGTGTTCGCGCGGGAAAAGATGAACGTGATAGGCGTGAAGACGCAGACGCGCCGCAACGCAGCGTTCATGCAGTTCACCGTCGAAGTGCAGAGCGCCGCGCAGATTCAGCGTGCCTGCACGCTGCTCGGCGAAGTGACGGGTGTGGTGCGCGCATCGCGCAAGAATTGACGCGCGAGTAGGGCGCACGACAGGTGAGAAGCTGCGCGCGGAACGCGAACAGTGCTTGCTGCCGACGGCCCGGATGCATGCATCGGATTTTTAAAGTCGGCGCATAAAAGTGCTTGCCAAGCGGTGTGCGGCTCCATATAATCTCGTTTCTTTAGGCTCGTAGCTCAGCTGGTTAGAGCACCACCTTGACATGGTGGGGGTCGTTGGTTCGAGTCCAATCGAGCCTACCAACGAAAAAGAAATCCCGGTTCTGCCGGGGTTTCGCAAGCTGCAGCAGGCGCCTTCGGCGCAAAAGGCGAATACGGTTATGACACCGCGAACGTTGACCGAAACCACTTCGGAGCGACGCTAGTCGAGGACCACTTTCGCCAATGTAGTTTGCAGAAAATGTGAATGCGGCCCCTCGAAAGCGGGGCCGCATTTTTTTTGTCTTTTTTGTCTTTTTGACCTTGACGCATGTGCCGCCGCCGGACGGCACCACGGAGAACATAATGGTTTCGATACGTCTGCCCGACGGTTCTGTTCGACAGTACGAGCATCCCGTGACCGTCGCCGAAGTGGCCGCCTCGATCGGCCCCGGTCTCGCGAAAGCGGCGCTCGGCGGCAAGATCGATGGAGAGTTGGTCGACACGTCCGCGTTGATCGATCACGACGTGGCGCTCGCCATCGTCACGGACAAAGATGCAGACGGTCTCGATATCATCCGCCACTCGGCGGCGCACTTGCTTGCGTACGCGGTGAAGGACCTGTACCCGGAAGCGCAGGTCACGATCGGCCCGGTGATCGACAACGGCTTTTACTACGACTTCGCGTACAACCGTCCCTTCACGCCGGAAGATCTCGAGAAGATCGAAAAGCGCATGCAGGAACTCGCGAAGAAAGACGAGCCGGTCTCGCGCCGCGTGGTGTCGCGCGGGGAGGCGGTGGACTACTTCAAGAGTATCGGCGAGAAGTACAAGGCCGAGATCATCGAATCCATTCCATCGGGCGACGAGATCAAGCTGTACTCGCATGGCAGCTTCACCGATCTGTGCCGCGGTCCGCACGTGCCGTCCACCGGCAAGCTGAAAGTCTTCAAGCTGATGAAGGTGGCGGGCGCGTATTGGCGCGGCGATTCGAAGAACGAACAGTTGCAGCGCATCTACGGCACGGCCTGGACCAGGAAGGAAGACCAGGACGCGTACCTGCACATGCTCGAAGAGGCGGAAAAGCGCGACCACCGCAAGCTCGGCAAGCAGCTCGATCTTTTCCACATGCAGGACGAGTCGCCGGGCATGGTGTTCTGGCATCCGCGCGGCTGGACGCTGTGGCAGCAGGTCGAGCAGTACATGCGCCGCCGCGTGAACGGCGCCGGCTACCTCGAAATCAAGACGCCGATGATCATGGACCGCTCGCTGTGGGAAGCGTCGGGCCACTGGCAGAACTATCGTGAAAACATGTTCACGACCGAATCGGAAAAGCGCGATTACGCAATCAAGCCGATGAACTGTCCGGGTCACGTGCAGGTGTTCAACCACGGCTTGCGCTCCTATCGCGATCTGCCGCTACGGTACGCGGAGTTTGGTTCGTGCCACCGCAATGAATCGTCGGGCTCGCTGCATGGCCTGATGCGCGTGCGCGGTTTCGTGCAGGACGATGCGCACATCTTCTGTACCGAAGACCAGTTCATCAGCGAATCGATCGCGTTCAATACGCTGGCGATGAGCGTCTACAAGGACTTCGGCTTCGACACTGTGGACATCAAGCTGTCGCTGCGCCCGGATGCGCGCGCCGGCACCGACGAGACGTGGGACCGCGCGGAGCAGGGGCTGCGCGAGGCACTGACGGCCTGCGGCGTGACGTGGGAAGAGTTACCCGGCGAGGGCGCGTTCTACGGCCCGAAAGTCGAATATCACATCAAGGACGCGCTCGGACGCTCCTGGCAATGCGGCACCTTGCAGCTCGACATGGTGCTGCCGGAGCGGCTGGGCGCCGAGTACGTCGCCGAGGACAACAGCCGCCGCCGACCGATCATGCTGCACCGGGCGATCGTCGGCTCGATGGAGCGTTTTCTTGGCATTCTGATCGAGCACCATGCTGGTGCAATGCCCGCCTGGCTCGCGCCGATGCAGGTCGTGGTGATGAATATCGCGGAAAGTCAGGCGGAATATGCGCAGTCGCTAGCCCAATCGTTGCAAAAACAAGGGGTTAGAGTAGAGGCCGATTTGCGCAACGAGAAGATTAGCTATAAAATACGCGAGCACACGCTGGAAAAGGTGCCGTACCTGCTGGTAGTCGGCGACAAAGAGCGTGAAGCCCAAACGGTAGCCGTGCGTGCCCGTGGTGGTGTCGACCTTGGCGTAATGCCGCTCGGCGCCTTCATTGAGCGTCTGCATCAGGACGTGCAGTCGTTCAACTGAGCCACCTGGCACTCCGGCTCGTTTTTTTTAATCTTTAGAGGAAACGTAACATCGCTACTGATAAGTCTGCGCACCGCATCAACGGTGAAATTACAGCACCCGAGGTGCGTCTGGTCGGCGTCGAGAACGAACCGCTCGGCATCGTGAAACTCGCTGATGCGTTCCGTATGTCGGAACAGCAGGACGTGGATCTGGTCGAAATCGCTCCGCAAGCGGTCCCGCCGGTTTGCCGTTTGATGGACTACGGCAAGTTCAAGTACCAGGAAGCGAAGAAGCAGCACGAGGCCAAGCTCAAGCAGAAGGTCATCCAGGTCAAGGAAGTCAAATTCCGTCCGGGTACCGACGACGGCGATTACAACGTCAAGCTGCGCAACCTCATCCGCTTCCTCGAAGACGGCGACAAGACGAAAATCACGTTGCGTTTCCGGGGCCGCGAAATGGCCCACCAGGAAATCGGTATGCGTATGCTCGAGCGCTTGCGCACGGACCTCGATGAAGTCGGTCAGGTCGAGCAGATGCCGAAAATGGAAGGGCGCCAAATGATCATGGTGCTCGCTCCGAAGAAAAAGAAGTAAGCGGCTGGAGCGGCTGCGCGCCACATGGCGCGCGCTCCGGTGGCAAGTTTGAGACGATGCTGCGCCGGGTGTCCGGTGCAGTATCAGCAGGTTTCGGAACGGTGCGCATGCAAGTGCACACCGCTTCCTGAAAAGCAGCCGCGAGCAGTACTGGCGGTTTGCATTCCAAGTGGAATGGGTTTCGAAGGGCGGGTGATGGCCATCTGGCCGACCGCACACCCATATCCATCAAATAATGGAGTTGTCATGCCGAAGATGAAAACCAAGAAGAGCGCTGCAAAGCGCTTCGTGGTGCGTCCGGGCGGTACCGTCAAGCGCGGTCAGGCCTTCAAGCGCCACATTCTTACCAAGAAGACCACCAAGAATAAACGCCATTTGCGCGGCTCGACGGCAGTTCATGATTCCAATCTGAACTCCGTGCGCGCAATGCTGCCGTTCGCTTAACCCTCAACCGAAACTCATAGGAGCGAAACATGCCTCGAGTAAAACGTGGGGTTACCGCACGGGCCCGTCACAAGAAGATCATCAAGCTGGCCAAGGGTTACCGCGGCCGTCGCAATAACGTCTATCGCATCGCCAAGCAGGCGGTCATGCGCGCAGGCCAGTACGCCTACCGCGATCGCCGCAACAAGAAGCGTGTGTTCCGCGCATTGTGGATCACGCGTATCAACGCGGCGGTGCGTCAGCACGACATGACGTACAGCGTGTTCATCAACGGCCTGAAGAAGGCTTCGATCGAACTCGACCGCAAGGTGCTGGCCGACATGGCTGTGTTCGACAAGGCTGCTTTTGCTGCGATCGTTCAGCAGGTGAAAGCCGCCGTTGCAGCCTGATTGCGCTTCTGGCAATTAAAACTGCGTGGTTCGTTGCAGCGAACAGCCGGTAGTCTCGGTGACGCTGCAACAAAAACGGGGCTCCTCACCGAGCCCCGTTTTTGTTGGTAGAACCGGTTTTGTTTCGATAGAACACTGACGTTCAAAAGATGGGATCAATGGACCTGGAACAGATTGTCGCCGACGCGCAAAAAGCCTTCGCAGAAGCCTCCGACGTCACCACCCTGGAGAACGAGAAAGCGCGCTTTCTCGGTAAAGCGGGCGCGTTGACCGAACTGTTGAAGGGCCTTGGCAAGCTCGATCCTGAAACGCGCAAGACCGAAGGCGCCCGGATCAACCTCGTCAAGCAACAAGTGGAAGCGGCGTTGACGGCCCGCCGTCAGGCACTGGCCGACGCGCTGCTGAATCAGCGCCTCGCCTCTGAAGCCGTCGACGTCACACTGCCCGGCCGCGGCACCGGTGCAGGCAGCGTGCACCCGGTGATGCGCACGTGGGAGCGTGTCGAACAGATTTTCAGTACGATCGGATTCGACGTGGCCGACGGCCCCGAAATCGAAACCGACTGGTACAACTTCACCTCGCTGAACAGTCCGGAAAATCATCCGGCGCGTTCGATGCAGGACACCTTCTACGTCGACGGCAAGGATGCCGACGGGCGCCAGCTCCTGTTGCGCACGCATACGAGCCCGATGCAGGTGCGCTACGCGCGCACCAACACGCCGCCGATCAAGGTCATTGTGCCGGGCCGCACCTACCGTGTGGACAGCGACGCCACGCATTCGCCGATGTTCAACCAGGTCGAAGGGCTGTGGATCGACGAGAACATCAGCTTTGCTGACCTGAAGGGGGTCTACACCGATTTCCTGAAGAAATTCTTCGAGCGCGACGACATTCTGGTGCGCTTCCGTCCGTCGTATTTTCCGTTCACCGAACCGTCGGCCGAGATCGACATGCTGTTCGAAACGGGCAAGAACGCCGGCAAGTGGCTTGAAATTTCGGGCGCGGGCCAGGTTCACCCGACGGTGATCCGCAACATGGGCCTCGACCCGGAGCGCTACATCGGCTTTGCTTTCGGCAGCGGCCTGGAACGGCTGACGATGCTGCGTTACGGCGTGCAAGACCTGCGTCTGTTCTTCGAAAACGACTTGCGTTTCCTGCGTCAATTCGCCTGAACCGGCGCGCACGAGCGCGATAAGCACAGAGCGCGGCAACGCATGGCGCGTGCCGCCAGCAGCGTCCCCCGCAGTGCGCGGTGATTCGGCCCAACACCGAGTCACCGGCGCGACTGCCGGACGTGGACCCAACCTGATCAGAACGTACACAGAACCATGCAATTCCCGGAATCCTGGCTGAGAACCTTTGTCGATCCGCAACTGACGACCGACGAACTGTCGCACGCATTGACGATGGCCGGTCTTGAAGTCGAAGACCTGCGGCCGGCCGCACCGCCGACCTCGAAGATCGTCGTCGGCCAGGTGCTGGAAGTCGTCAAGCACCCGGACGCGGACAAGCTCAATGTGTGTCAGGTCGACGCCGGCACTGGCGCGACGCTGAACATCGTATGCGGTGCGCCGAATGTGGCGCCGGGTATCAAGGTGCCGGTCGCGCTGGTCGGCGCGCAACTGCCGCCGGCTGAAGAAGGCGGCGCGCCGTTCGCGATCCGGTTGTCGAAGCTGCGCGGCGTGGAAAGCCAGGGCATGCTGTGCTCGGCACGCGAGCTCAAGCTCTCGGACGACCATAGCGGCCTGATGATCCTGCCGGACGCCACGCCGATCGGCCAGGATATCCGCGAAACGCTCAACCTCGACGACACCGTTTTCGAAATCAAGCTGACGCCGAACAAGGCGGACTGCCTGTCGGTGTTCGGGGTGGCGCGCGAGACGTCGGCGATCACCGGCGCACCGTTGCGTCCGCTCGAAATCAAGCCGGTTCGAGTCGAGCTCGACGAAATTTTGCCGGTCAAAATCTCGGCGCCGGATCTGTGCGGCCGCTTCTCGGGCCGCGTGATTCGTGGCGTGAACGCGCGCGCGAAGTCGCCGCAATGGATGGTCGAGCGCCTCGAGCGTTCGGGCCAGCGAAGCATTTCCGCGCTCGTCGACATTTCGAACTACGTGATGCTCGAACTGGGCCGTCCGTCGCACGTGTTCGACCTCGACAAGATCCACGGCGGCATGGACGTGCGCTGGGGCCGCAAAGGGGAAACGCTCAAGCTGCTGAACGGCAATACCGTCGAGGTCGATGAAAGCGTCGGGGTGATCGCCGACGAGCAGCACATCGAGAGTCTCGCGGGCATCATGGGCGGCGACAGCACCGCTGTCACGCTCGACACCACCAACATCTATCTGGAAGCCGCGTTCTGGTGGCCGGACAGCATTCGTGGCCGCTCGCGCAGATACAACTTCTCGACCGATGCCGGCCATCGCTTCGAGCGTGGCGTCGACTATGCGACCACCGTCGAGCACATCGAACGCATCACGCAGCTGATCCTCGACATCTGCGGCGGCGCGGCCGGCCCGGTCGACGACCAGATCGTCAACGTACCGCAGCGCGAACCGGTGAAAATGCGTGTGTCGCGCGCGAACCGCATCATCGGCGTTGCCATCGGCGCGGACGAAATCGCGCAAATCTTCACGCGCCTCGGCCTCACGTTCGAGCGCGATGGCGACACCTTCTCGGTGGTGCCGCCGTCGTACCGCTTCGACATCGAAATCGAAGAAGACCTGATCGAAGAAGTCGCGCGCATTTACGGCTTCGAGAACATTCCCGCGCGCCCGCCCGTGGCGACCAGCGAGATGCGCGCGACCAACGAAAAGCAGCGCTCCATCCACGTGATTCGCCATGCGCTCGCCGCGCGCGATTACGCGGAGACGGTGAACTTTAGCTTCGTCGACGCCGAGTGGGAGCAGGACTTCGCCGGCAACGAACAGCCGGTTCGTCTGCTCAATCCGATTGCCAGCCAGTTGTCCGTCATGCGCACTACGCTGTTCGGCAGCCTCATCCACGTGCTGCGCACGAACCTGAATCGCCGCGCGGCGGATCGCGTGCGGGTGTTCGAAGCCGGGCGCGTGTTTCTGCACGATCCGTCGATCAAGGCCGGCGAGCTCACGGTCGAAGGCTTCGCCCAGCCGAAGATGATCGGCGCGCTCGCCTACGGTCCCGCGCTCGACGAGCAGTGGGGCGCGCCGACGCGCACGGTCGACTACTTCGACGTAAAGGGCGATCTGGAAGCGCTGTTCGCGCCGGCGGTGCCGCGCTTCGTGAAAGCGGACCATCCGGCATTGCATCCGGGACGCAGTGCGAGCGTCGAAGTGAATGGCCGCGCAGTGGGCTGGATTGGCGAATTGCATCCGCGCTGGATGCAAAAATATGATTTACCGCACGCGCCGATCCTGTTTGAAGTCGAAGCCGAAGCATTAATGCAGCGGGTATTGCCGAGCCCGGCGGAAGTTTCTAAATTCCCGCCGGTGCGGCGCGATATTGCGGTGGTCGTCGATCAAAAAATCGAGGCCCAGGCGCTGCTCGACGAGCTTCAGAAAGCCCAGTCCGAGCCCGCTTGCAAGAGCGTCCAGAAGGTGGCACTTTTCGACGAATTCCGTCCAAAATCAAACACTTCCGGTGGACTGTCCCCGCACGAGAAAAGCCTTGCGTTCCGTGTGACCTTGCAAGATACTGGCGGAACCCTTCAGGATGAAACGGTCGATCTGGCCATTCAAACTCTGGTGGAACGTCTGGCTCGAGCATATGGCGCACGGTTGCGCGGATAACCCGCATTTAAGAATTGCACGGCTGTTTCCGCATCCTTTGTTTTTCGCTTGACGCGCCATTTGATAGATATGAATGAAATGAACTCGAGTGATTTCGAAGCCCTTCTTACGGCGCAACGTAGCGCCATGATTCGCGATATTCCGACATCACCCGCCGTCGTTTCCGCTGAAACGCCGACGCTCACCAAGGCGGAACTTGCCGAGTTGCTGTTCGACAATGTCGGACTCAACAAGCGGGAAGCGAAAGACATGGTCGAAGCGTTCTTCGAGGTGATCCGTGATGCGCTGGAAAGTGGCGACAGCGTGAAGCTGTCGGGATTCGGTAACTTTCAGTTGCGTGACAAGCCCCAGCGTCCCGGCAGGAACCCGAAGACCGGCGAGGCGATTCCAATCGCTGCGCGTCGCGTCGTCACGTTCCATGCAAGTCAAAAGCTCAAAGCGCTGGTAGAGAACGGCGCGGAAACGAGCCTGGCGCGCTGATCGACTGGCGCGTTGCTGCGCAACCCACTACGACGGCTAACTGACGATGACAGCGGCGATCGAAAAAGTCGTCTTGCCTCCGATTCCGGCGAAGCGTTACTTCACCATCGGTGAGGTGAGCGACCTATGCGGCGTGAAACCGCACGTGTTGCGTTACTGGGAGCAGGAGTTCACGCAGTTGAGGCCGGTCAAGCGGCGCGGCAACCGGCGGTATTACCAGCACCATGAGGTGCTGTTAATCCGGCGGATTCGTGAGTTGCTGTACGAGCAGGGCTTTACGATCAACGGCGCGCGCAATCGGCTCGATTCGCATGGCGGCGCGCCGGGGGCGCAGGCGGAAGCGGCCGAGGAGCGCGAGGGTGAGCTGACCGCGCAGGCGCCTGCTGCGGCGAACGCTGCGGTGGACGTCGAGCAGTTGCGCAAGGAATTGCTACACGTGATCAGTTTGTTGAGTCATTAGTTCGGTTTGCTCGCGTGAGACGGTTCTAATCGAATGAAGTGTCTGTTATAATTTTGTGCTGTTCGGGGCGTAGCGCAGCCTGGTAGCGTACCTGCATGGGGTGCAGGTGGTCGGAGGTTCAAATCCTCTCGCCCCGACCACAGAAACTTCTTATCTGGCGGGCCTTCGGGCCCGTCAGTCATTTGTGGCGGGGCTCCGTGTCCGCGTGGATGCTACACAGCGAGCTATCATTACGCCATGTGCAACCACCTCATCAAGCGCGGTTCGCGATACTACATCCGCCGTCGTGTCCCCCTCGATCTAGTCTCGATCCTCGGTAAACCCGAAATCACGAAAGCACTTCGCACCAGCGACCGCGCGGAAGCCATCGCACGTTGCCGACTCGAAGGCGTCCCCCTCGATTCCGAATGGTCAGCGCTTCGCGCAGCGTCACAAGCCAACCACGCAATCACGCACGCCTCGGATACAGCACGAACGACGATCAGCAAGTCAGTATGATTCCCGTTCGGCAAGGCTGGCCGCCGTGCGGATAAAAACGCGGGTTAGCATTGCTGCCAGAGCCGCCATTCAACGGCCTTTCCGACACGGAGGCCAGCGTGGAAAACGATAGCATCTTGTAGGTGGGACTGGACGTCCACGAGGATTCGATCATGGTCGCATACGCGATCGGTATGAGCGACGTGGAACTGCTCGTCAAGGTCGGTACGACACACATCGAAGTTGATCGGTTATGCAAACGGCTGCAGTCGAAAGCGCGGCGCATCTGCGTGGTCTACGAAGCCGGCCCCTGCGGATATGGCCTGTACCGACGGCTGATCGACAAGGGTATCGAATGCATGGTTTGCGCACGGTCACTGATTCCACGCAAACCCGGCGAGCGCGTTAAGACAGACCGACGCGACGCCATCAAGCTGGTCCGTTCGTTGCGGGCCGGAGATCTGTCCGCCGGTTTAGACCGCGACAGGCAATGAGCAGGGGCGGATTCAACCGGTCCCGCATTTGAGGACCAATCTTTTTGCGTACTACCGTACTACCACGCCTTCACGCGCTAGAGCTTCTGTATTGCGGGTCATTGCAAGGGCGAATGGCGTCCGCGTACCGCTGAATCTGGAAGTTACCGCGCCCCGCGTTAGTCGAACTATTGATCACCGCTACGAAAGCCCTTGAACAGCAATCTTCAAAGTGGCCCTCAGGAAATGCTGGTGGCTCGCCTCGAGTAACCTTGGGCAGTCTGCGATAGCGAACCCGATAGCCTGTCGACCGCGGAGTCATCCACCCGAAGGCGGCGTACTGGACGGACTATACGGTGTATAGCACGTAGGAACCCCGTGCAATTGGTTGTGTAGCACCTGCTCCCGGACCGTCGGCCTACAATTGGAAAGTACCCTAACTCAAACAAAGAGACGTACAGGAAGCGAGAAACCGGTTGGCGGCAAAGATGGAAAAAGGCTTTGAACTGTCGCAGGCGGAACATACAAGATGGTCGGCCGTTATTCGCAAATTTTTCTGAAACCACCTCAAGCAGCTAGCAACGCCTCCCAACTTGGGAGCATGTTATTGACACCTGTTTGCCTTGAGCGTCCGGTTCTGCTATCAACCCAGCGTATTCAAAAAGTATCCGAAGGCCCGCTTGAGACAAAAAGCCCAGTTCTCTCGTGACTGGGGCTTTTTGCGCTGCTTCCGCATTTTGCTTCGTGCAATTGCCGTGCGCTGAGTCTCCGCGCGAGACGCCGCGTCGATCAGGACGCTGGCGCTGCTGGCGCCACCGTTTGCTCCGCTTCCACTCGCCTGCCGTGCCACGCCTGCACTTTCGCGACGATCGCGCGACGCGCCGGCACTTCGATCAGGTAGTAGCCAAGCGCGCCACCTACCACAACCACACCCAACTCGACCAGCAGAACCACCAGCGCGACCGTCATGCTATGCGACACATGCAGCTTTCTGACTACCTGATTGAAGGCGATCTGCAGAATCGGGTGCATCAGATAAATCGAAAACGAGATCTCGCCAAGAAACACCGCGACCCGATTGCCCAACAACGCCTTGCCGACTACACCGCCGTTCGCAAGACCTGCAATCACGAGCAGGATCAACGGCAACAGCAAAAGCGGCCAGGTCGTCGGCACGGATATCAAAGCCACTAGGGCGGCGAGACTGAAGCACATCACGACTTCGCCAACTTCGCACGTCTTGACCACGCGAAACAGCCAGTATCCGCCGACGAACTCGGGCACGCTCCGCAGAGCGCCGAACGCGGTCAACCCTAGATCGCCGTCGTTGAAGAAGAAGCAGTATACGTAAAACATGAGTAAAACATGAGCCAGCACACGAGCACGATGACACCACAAGTCACGCGCGAGAGCCGGCTCAGCACATGCGCGCACAGCGGAAACAGAAAGAGATAGGCGAACCACTCGGCGCTGATCGACCACGAAACGAAGTTCCAGCTGAGTTTCTTGTCGTGTCGGCGATGTTGCACCAGTGGTGTACGAACGTCATGCGCTCGAAGGTCGAACCGATGAAGGACGTCGCCCGACTGATTCGCCGACACTTCGAGGGCATTGTCGGCTGGACTCAGACGCGCCAGACCAACGGCTTCATCGAAGCCATCTACGGCCTGTTTCAGGCCGCCAAACGCAAAGCACGCGGGTACGCTCGCTTCGAAACCATGCGCACTGTCCTGTTTATCATCGCCGGAAAACTCGACTTCTCACGCTTTAATGAGCATGTCCGATGAGCCCCGTTACCCACTCCGTTTTCAAAAGAGCCAGTATTTATCCATGCTCTACAGAGCGAAACCGAGGCTTGTGTTACGTGGCCTGATGTCCCGATACACCAAGCCCGCGTTTCCTCAAGATCACCCTGGCGCGAACATTCAGCTTCGGCACGAGCCACGAGGGCCGACTTGCCGAAGATAGAGGAAAATATTAGCTTAAGTCGCTTCATTGTAAGCGGAGCAAAAGTGGCGACGTGTCCCGCTCCGGCGCATCTTCTTCGGACAGTTCGATTGATAATATGCGGGCGCCGCTTCTCTCAAAATAATTTGTGGTGAAAAAATAGAAGCGCCGACCCATTACTTCCGATTCATTCATGGTTAAAAGTGGAGCCGGAAACTGAGTGCTGGGATAAACAAAAGTCGAATTAACCAGGTACTGGTCATCGAATGATATATGGCTCTGTCCCCTATCGGTATTAATCTTTACGGATAATATCTTGTTGCGAGGCATCTTGCTTTTATCGACTTCAAAAACAAATGTTTTTTGTCTGGGGCTAAGATCTTGATATGATCTTACACAAATAATATAGTCTTTTGCACTACCCTGCAGTCGGTCGCCGTACTCGCAACCCTTGTTTATGATGGAGTAGTCGAAGTTCACGAAAAATGGATAAATGCTGTCCAGCCCGTAGTACTTCGCGACGCTCAGGTCCATGTAGTTTTCCGTCACGTCGTTTTTCTTTGCAAGTCCCCTGTCGAAAAAGTGAGGTATCCCCACTGTTAAATTGTGGTTCTTCTTTTCGCCATCTATAATGTTTTTAATAACGACACTTTGCCCCAAAATACTTTCGTAGTTTTGGTGTAAAAGATAATAATTAAATAAAAAAAATGGAAGCATTGGCCCTATAGTTATAATTGAAACCGAGATGATACTTTTTCTGCCAAGCGAGGCCAGACCTATGCTTAAAAAGCAAAGTAAAAAAAATAGCTGCGTCACCAAAGCCCTGTCTGGCAGAGGTGGAGTAATCGTTGCCAGAGCGGTGGAAAATATGAACAAAAAGAGAAACAAAAGATACGAGGTCGCCTTTGAGGTTACAAATGCCTTGTCCCTGCTAAATATAAAAAATACCGATGTTATAAATAACGAGAAAAACACATAAGAGTTCAGAGACATAGTCTCATTGAAGGTTACTAAAAAATAACGCACACCCCTGAATAGTATTCCGGATATATTGGTGTTATATCCTTCTTGCTGCGCGCGAGAGAAGTTTCCTGGAGCAAGAAAAAGTATTGCCGAACCTATCGCACCTCCTAAGCCTCCTACTAAAATATTTACGGGTATAGCTCCGGTTTTACGCGCTTCGAAGATAAATAGTAAAGCCACACCAACAACCAGGCTCAAACTTACGATTTCACTGGAGGCGCCGGCAAGGAGGGCGAGAGAAAATAGAAACAACAATGATATCGCGCCCGGTTTCTTTTTTCTCTCTTGATAAATAAGCAAAATTCTAATATAAAAAATTCCGATCAATGCGGGCCAAATATAGTTGGCGGCGCCTACGTCCCAGAAAACGGCGCTCCCTAGTGAGGGATTTGAAACCCAAAATAAAATAAAAATCAGAGCAAATATCAGAGAAATTTCTAGATAAGTAATATCCTTACGGATGGCTTTGGCCAGCATTGCTATGTTGTAGATTAACAATGTCGGTGCGAGAGAGTTGATGATGGAAACTATTATTTTGTTGGGAGCGTTCGTCGTGAGCGAAGCTATAAAATCAGGGACCACGCGACCGCTCCATCTCATATAGTGGTTGTAGTGAGATTTAATGGATAGACCGAGTAACGAATACAAGTAGTCGTCACTCATCATGGGGACAATTATATTGATGGCGTAGAAAGACAGAAAAGCCAATAGAAAGGATGTCACTATAAAAGCTTTATCAAGTGGCGCCTTCATCTGGTTTTCTCCTTTTCATCGGTCGATGTGGAAACGTATATGCAGGTGCGCAGCGCCAGTGCGTGCGGACAGTGCTTTAGGGGGGCGCGGCGCGGAACGACCAGAGCGAATTGACGATGAAGCCGGTCACTAGCACACAAGCGGTGCTGACGCACTGCGCGACGAGATACTGCACGTGCAAGCGGTCGGCTAGCGCGCTCATCACCACTGCATTGATCATCACGCCAACGGCTGCGACGCAGAAAAACCGTGGTGCAGCCCGCCCGTGGCGCGCGGTGCTCTTGAAGGTCAGGCGATAGTTGAGCAAGTAGTTAACACATGCGCCGACCATGGCGCCGATGGTCGACGCCACCACGGCGCTCGCCGCATGCATCGCCACCAGCCCAATCAGCACTGCGTATTGCACGGCCGTCCCGACCAACCCGATCAGGGCATACTTGGCGAACGTGAAGACACGGCTCATCACCATGAGCCATGTCAATCCGGGTCGTCGCATCGTCATGAATTCGTTTTCGCCGCATGTGCGCCGAGGTCGCAGACGTACGCAGCGATGCACAGGACCCGCTCATAGCACATCGATTCGTAATGGCGCTCAGGCGGTGCAACGTTCGATAACAGCTGCTCCCGGCACCGCGAGCCGGTCCAGCAACACATCCGCCTGGACGCCCGACTGCATCGGATCACGCTGTTTCCGCGGATTAGTGGGGCCGGGCGCATAGTACTCGCAGCGAAAGGGCGAAATCGCTGGTAGGAGAACGACCTCACTGGCCAGCAAGAAGTCCTGACGCGAATGCGCAAGGAATTCGCGATCAGAGCAACGGCAAAGATCGCCATGACAATCGGCCACAACAGCGTCTGCACGGACGCGACGTCGCGTGTCGGAACGGGGACCGATCCGCCATCGGAGCGTGAATGTCGCAGCGGTGCGCCTGCTTCAGAACTCAAAATGTGTCCTCCCGTAGCCCTCAACTATTAACAGAACGCGGCCGAGGGAAAAGTGCAATTGTCGTCGCGATTATTACTCAACAGCACCTATCGACGTATGCGTGTTACCGCACGGACAGGGGGCTTTCGACAACCCAAAGTAGGATTTGTGACTCCAAAGTGCCAGCGTCACCGAACGACGTGAGGAGTCCGCGGCTCGCTGCCGTTGTCCTGCCCTTCGCGCTGAGGCCCATATGCTGCTATCGCTAGTCGTGCCGTTCTACAACGAGGAAGAGGCCGTCGAATTTTTTTTTGCTCGTGTCGTACCGGTCGTATCCACCCTTGATGGATTCGACTATGAGATCGTCTGCATCGACGACGGCAGCCGCGACTCGACAGTCACGAAGTTACGGACAATCGGACGTAATGTCGGCCATGTGAAGATCGTCGAACTTACCCGCAATTTCGGTAAGGAAGCCGCTCTGACTGCCGGCCTCGATGAGGCGAACGGCGACCTTATCGTGCCGTTCGACGCTGATCTGCAAGACCCGCCCGAGGTGATCCCGCGTTTGATCGAAAAGTGGCGCGAGGGCTACGACGTTGTGCTCGCGAAGCGTAGCAACCGCGACACCGATACTTTCGCGAAGCGCAAATGTGCGGCGATGTTCTATCGCGCGCACGACGCGCTGACTAACCTGCACATGCCTGATAACGTCGGTGACTTCCGTCTGTTCACGCGGGAGGTTCTCGAATCGATATGCCGGTTGCCGGAGAGGCAACGCTTCATGAAAGGGCTGTTTGCGTGGGTTGGATACAAGACGGCGGTGGTGGAGTATGTGCGCGAGCCGCGCATCGCGGGCAAAACCAAGTTCTCGGGCTGGAAGCTATGGAACTTCGCTCTTGAAGGCTTTACAAGTTTCAGCACGTTGCCGCTGCGCATCTGGACGTATGTCGGCATGCTGGTGGCTTCTTCAGCTCTATGCTATGCAGCTTTCATGGTGATTCGTACGCTACTGCAAGGTAATCCGGTGCCCGGTTATGCTTCGCTCGCCAGCATCATGCTATTCCTCGGCGGAATACAGTTAATGGGGATCGGCGTAATCGGCGAATATATCGGGCGGATCTATTTCGAGGCGAAGCGGCGGCCCGTCTATTTGATTCGCAAACGCTATGAAACCGCTACGACGCGCGCCGGACAGAACCGCGCGACGTTATCCAGTGTTGCCACGGATGGCGTCTCGGGTATGGTCACTTTCGAGTCAACGCAGGTGTAGCACATCCGGGTTCGACAGTTAATCTCCAACGTCCGACGTATAAGGGATCTGCAACTCCTCAGCCGAAAAGACCTTCGGGAGGAAGCGCGGATACGCTGTACGTTCAACGGTGGCCATGGGCCGGATCTCGAAGGGGCCTGAGTGTAGCGGAAATGCCCTCACCTCTTTATTGCCAACGTGACAACGGTGTTTGCACCACACACTTCGAGAGAAACCGCGCTGGTCTGACTCTTAAGAACCGTATTAAATCGAACCCAAGGGCCACGCGGCGGCTACTCTCTCGGCGGACGAAATAGTCCTTCATGTCAATCCAAAGGTGCGAAGAGGAATCTATGGAAATGCAGCGGACAGACATTGGCCAGTTGATCGCAGCGCGGCTGCGAGACAATCTGAATGCGGCCCGCCGTCAGTGGCAGGGAAGTGCGCCCGTGCAGCACTTCTTCGTCGACGACATCCTTCCGGAGGAGCTGGCCACGACGATACGGCGTGGCTTTCCCGACGCGTCGACAATGATGCTTCGCAAAAACCTGCGCGAACTGAAATACGTATCGGCCCAAATGAACCGCCATGCGCCGATTCTCGAGGAAGTGATCTATGCTTTCCAGGAACCGGAGGTAGTGAATCTCGTGATGCAGATCACCAGCCTGGCTTCGCTATATCCGGACGAACATCTGTACGCCGGCGGCATTTCGATGATGGGCCGCGGGCACTTCCTAAACCCACATCTGGACAATTCGCACGACAAGGATCGCCAGCGTTATCGCGTCTTGAATCTGCTGTACTACGTGTCGCCGGGCTGGCGCGCGGAGAACGGTGGCAATCTCGAAGTATGGCCGCACGGCCCGAAGGCGGAGCCTATCACGATTGTCAGCCAGTTCAACCGCCTCGCCGTGATGATAACGAACCCGCATTCGTGGCATTCGGTCTCGCCGAATCTGACTGACGAACCGCGCTGCTGTGTGTCGAACTACTACTTCTCCGATCATCCGGCGGGCGAGGCCGCATACTTCCACCCGACCTCGTTTCGTGGCCGCCCCGAGCAGCCGGTCCGCGATGTCTTGCTGCGAGCCGACGCGACCGCGCGGGGTCTCGTGCGCAAGGTTTTCCCGAAGGGCGTAGTTGCGAACAAGCACGTCTATAACAAGGAAAGCAAGGAGTGAGTCTGCAGACATGCCTCCGCCTGCCAAGGCGCTCGCCGACCGGACAGAATCATTAGCAATGTGTATTGACGGATTGTCCAGCCACATTGGTATAGCAATCAACGGGAGGCTGAACCTGTGGAGTGGTACGTAAGCTCGGTCTTGAACCGGTGGAGCGTATATCAAAAGGGTGGCTCGGGGCTGCTCCTGGCTGCATTATTTGCAGTGCCTGCATCGCGTCAGCCAGCAGCAGATTCCTGCAAACAGCATCTACATTTGTTTCGCCAACTCTTCTGGTCAGCTCTTCTCTGATAGCTGGGCTTCGGTAATTCACATCAGAGGTGCCCGCTGCAGAGTTTGCAAAGCCTGAACGTAGCAATTCGTCATGCAGCGAGACGCAGGCTGCTCAGACCCTGCGACACTTACGGAAGCGTGCGTCAACGGGTCCAATCGGCGTCCAATGACCAGATTCGAATTGGAGGATGAGTTGCAATCACCGGTTCGCGAGTTCACGTTGGCCACGCTACATCTATAAGCCGCACGAACGATGAAGCCTGGCGTCTCTGACGCTGTGCGACTGGATGTAGGCGCGGTATGAAAAACGTGAAGCGGACGTGGACGCTGCTTCGACTGGATCGCGATGATGTCTTTGGGCGGGGACCGTTGAGTGTCCGCCATGGAGTGAAGGGGTTATTCGGATGAAAATGCTATTTGTCTCACCTTTTCTGCCTCAGAAAAACGCGCGGCAAGCTGGGCACCGGTTGGCTTTCGATTATCTGACCAAGCTGAGTGCTGAAAACGATGTCGATGTGGTGCTCATCTCGCGTTTGCCGATCGAGGACAAACACATCGAGTTCCGGCAGAACGTGGGGAATGTCTACGTGAAGTATGTGAACACGTTCGACCTGATACCGTCGTTCCTCGCCGATCCGCTGCATTTCGCACCGCGCTTTTTCACGCGATATACCAAAGCCATCAGCAGATTTCTTTGCGACCTGATCGAAAAAAACGGCTATGACACGGTACGGCTGGAGTTCTCGCAGTGCTTTTCGTATGCGTTCGATCTCAAACGCCGCTTTGGCGACAAGACCAGGATCGAGCTGGGCATGCACGACGTGTTTATCCAGATGGTGCTGCGCACCAAGAGCATCGAAGGACGGCTCTTCGCGAAGCAGACATTCGACTGCGAACAGCGCCTGATGAAGGTCGCGGACAAGGTACTCGTACTATCGAACAAGGATGCGCACCTGGTTCAGGGGCTTTATGCTGGCATCGCTTCGTTGCAGGTCGTGCCGATCCCGCTGCCGGATTTCCTGAAAGCCGTGCGCCGTACGAAAGACACCGTGAAGAAAGGCAACATCCTGTTCTGGGGCGCTATGCAGCGCAGGGAAAACGAAGAGGCGCTGCTCAACTTCGTCGAGTCGACGTTCCTGCCGCTGCGCCGACGCGGCCTCGGGCTGAAACTGTTCGTGGTCGGCTCGGACCCGAGCGAGCGCGTCAAGCGCCTGAATAGCGACGATATCTGCGTGACCGGTTTCGTGGCCGACCCGGGCAAGTATTTCGAATCCGCCGATATCGGCGTGGTGCCGCTGCTCTCGGGTGCGGGCGTCAAGCTGAAGACACTGGAAATGCTGGCGGCCAGGCTGCCGGTCGTGTCGACGCCATTGGGCGCGGAAGGAGTGGATCACGACGGCGGTTTGCTCAACATCTGCGAGATCGAGCAGTTCGCGGCTGTCATCGAGCGTATCTACCTGGGAGGCACACGCAGCGTCGATGCCTCGGAGGCATGTCAGGCGTAAAAGAAAATGATCGCGACGATCGCTTTTTTACTCGCCGCAGTGCTCTGCTCGACTCGCGGAGTGCTGGAGTCCGAAATGGGAAGGAGTGCGGCGTACCTGGTGCAGGTCGGCGGCATCGTCGGTCTGCTCATGTGGTACGTCTCGCCCGCCGCGTTGGGCTCCTATTCCCGGCGCGACGGAACCATCTGATGCGCGAAGCGTGGCGCGGTGGCACGCCGTTCGAGGCCGAATGGGTGCTGCGCATGGCAAGCGGGCTACCGCGTGCTCTGCGTGCCGGGCGCACGGCTCACCCTCGCGCATCAGCGGGCGTCCGCCTCGGGTTTTCTGAGCAAGGCGGCACGGCGTCACATGAACACCACTGGCGGTTTAGCCGCAAATACCGCTTGCCGCTCTTCACGCCACGCGGCGGACGGGGACTGATGCGCGGGTCCAGGCCGCAGCCGGTTCTCATCGACGCGCGCCCTTGGCGTGAAGCAGCCGCAAACCGCGGAATGAAGTCATGTGTTGTACGAACAGGACAACCAACGTTATGGTGACTAAGACCCGGCGGCAGACCATCAAGACTCTTGTGCTCGGCGGGCTGGCCGGGGCCGGCGCGACAACAGCCGAAATTGGCCTCGCGGGCGCTGCGAGCAGCGCGCCGCACGGGACGGACTCGCTCACGAGCGCCGGCACCGCCGACCGTGTACTCGGCAACGACGGGCTGATGATCGCCCGCGACGGTGTCGCGCACGACGTGAAGATCAGGCAGGTCGCCGCGTATGTGCAGAACCATCCGTTTCCGGACCCGGTTGCGCCCAGCTATTTGAAGACGCTCAGCGACATCGTGGCGGGGCAGGAAGTGAGCGTGGCGCGCTTCATCGATCCACGCAAGCTGGCCGCGATCCAGCGGGGCACGTCCAGTGACGATTGCGGCGCTGACCTGAACGCCGCGTTCCAGAGCGGCGCGCGCGGCTTCTATATGCCGCGCGGCATCTGGCGCTTTACCGGCGACCTGAGGACGCCACCCGGGTCGAAATTGCGCGGCGACGGCGGCGGCGAATACACGGTGATCACCGAAGGTCAACTGGCCGCGACGGTGCTCGAGAGACAGGACACCGGCGGCCCGAAGTCGGCCGTGCTGACGCTGGGGGAG